>JBNMNV010000062.1:0-13997 GCA_051278125.1 Polaribacter sp.
ACAAGAACCGCTATTGTTTTCATATTGCCGTTATCTGAATAGGTTTTCTGTTTGTAAAAAAGGCTTGCTATTGAAAATATAAAAATATATAGTGTTGCTAACCCCAAAAGAATCAGTAAAATAATTTGTATAATATTAAATGCTAACATAATAAATGTTTATAATTAAAAAACGAGTTGAATAATTGTAGACTTTTTTTTAAATACCAATCTAGGGTAAATGCCTGTTTTTTTATTTAAATTTTTCAGTATCCTACCCATTTAATGTTTGGTGTTTCAGGTTTTTAAGCGTTTGTAAATAAGCTTCATTTAAGTTAAAATTACGAGTACTACCAGTTAATTTTTGAAGTATTGTATTCGTTAATTCTTTTAGCTTTATGTGATTCATGATGATCGTTTTTTGGGGTATTTATTGGTTATGAAGCTGTTAATATTATTTTTAAGTTTTCTGTATATTTTATACAGTAGTTAATTCAGTTTTTTAATTAATTCAGTTTTTTCCCCTTCTACAGGTTCTTCAAAAATTTGAGGATTAGAAATGATTGCCATAGATGAATAAAATAACAGAGCAGTTGGCATACCACCCAATACTGCGTTTCCGTAAGAAGCTAACATAACGCCTGCCATACCTGAAATTAAAGCGCTCATTTTAACTTTTGTGTTTGGATCTCGAATTCTAAACATGACTTTGAAAGATGCCATTCCTATAACGTAAAATAAGATTCCTAAATGCATGAATAAACCCACGATACCCATTTCTGCCCAAATCATAACATACCAACTGTCGGTAGCTACATGTGATAGGAATGCATTTGGTAAAAAACGTTGTGCTTTATCCCCTGCATGACCAATACCTCCTCCAATAGGTCTAGAGGCAAGGTATCCTTTTAGTATTTCTTGATTTGCTTTTCTAACAAGTAAAGACGGATTATTAGCGTCAAACCCAGTTCTCATTCTTCTTATTTGAGCATTGCCATTGGCAATCATTGTAAACTTAAAAAATATAAAGATGAGTCCAACAGATATAAATCCCAAACTAATTATCTTAATATTTTTTCTTAAAACAAAAAAGGTCATAAAACCAGCAAAAGGCACTGCGATAGAGCCTCTTGTTCCTGATATAAGCATTCCGTATAATCCTAATACGCCAACCGTAATAAAAAATATTTTAGGAATTCCTTTTTTAGCCATTGAGTATATGATAAATACAACCCCTGCATATCCTTGATTGCCACCAAATTGACCTGCATCACTAAAAAACGAAAATACTCTTAGGTTGCCAAACAATACATGGGTTACGGCTCCTCCTCTGTCTAACCAAGCCTGTTCTGCAGCATCAACTCCAAATACCATTTGAACGATTCCTTTAAGAGTGGCAAGTATTGAAAAAGCACCCCAAACATATAAAAAGGTGTCTAACCTTTTATTTGTGTTTATTAACATAAAAGTTAGTACAATAAAGAAAAAAAAGTAAAAACCAATACCTCGACCAGCAATCCAAGGTTCTATCATTCTTGCTTCTGGGTTACCAATTTGTAATATAAAATAACCAAGCCAAACTGCAGCTAATAATGTTATATCTCTATAAGCAGGAGACCAGTCCACCCGCTCTCTAAATCTGGAAAAAATTAGGGCTAAAATCGTTAATAGTATAAGACCATCAATACCAAAACCCAAGGGTAGGCCAGTAATATAGCGGCCAATACCTAAAACAACAAAATTATAAGCAATGGCCGTAAAAAAACCTATAATAGGGTTCTTAAAAACGATATAAATAAAAACGCCACCAAAAAAGAGTGCTAAAAAGATACCAACCCCAGCTACTTTCAACTTTGCTAAGATGATTGCAATAAAGGATACGGCTAATAACACCAATAAAATAACCTTAGGATTCTCTAAAATAGCGGATCCTGATAATTTATCAAAAGGGTTTGTATCCTTGTTATTATTCATTACATCTCTTTAGTTATTTTTAACTAACCTTAAAAACGGCTGTTCTTAATTTTATTAAAAATGGTTTTATAAAATTCAATTCCACTTGAAAAAATTTCTCTGTAAGACAATTTCAGTTCTTTATTTAGAAAATACATACCCATCCATATTCCGATTAAGGTAAAGACAATAGAAGCAAGCGCAACAAGCATTAAAGATTCAAAAATAAAAATTGCTATAAAATCACCAATAACATTGGCAGCTACCATTATAAATACTTTTATGGCGTTAATGTTTGGTTTATTAATACTATCCAAACCAATTCCTGTCATTCTATCAATAGGTAATAAAAGGCCATAGACAGAAAATACACGTACAATATCTGCAACATTAAATCCGGTAACAGGGTCCACTTTTAGATATTGCTCTCCTGACAGTATTAACACTAAAAAATCAGCAAAAACAAAAGTGAACAAACTCATAATTACAAATAAATAGGTTAGTGCACCCGAGTAAGAGTAGAATAACGCTTTGACCTCTTTTACGTT
The DNA here is from genome assembly GCA_051278125.1 of Polaribacter sp. Taxonomy (GTDB): domain Bacteria; phylum Bacteroidota; class Bacteroidia; order Flavobacteriales; family Flavobacteriaceae; genus Polaribacter. The sequence continues at coordinate 2,480 of JBNMNV010000062.1, forward strand.
ACCTTGAACACTGGCCTTAGACAATTTTGGAAAAGCAGTTGCAACAAAACTTCTTAAAGGTATTTGTTGTAACTCTGTTAATTTTAAAGGAATACTGTATAGCGCTACAGCAGCGCTACCCATTGGGCTTAAACTAATAATAACAGTATCTGCACTTCTTAATAAATTAGAGCCTATTAAAGTAAACGTTGTGTATTTTCCGAAATTTAATAATGTTTTATTCGTTTCTGAAGTTGCTTTTACAATATATTTTGTTCCGTCCCAGCCCAATGTTATGGTTATCAGAGAGGTAATTGCATTAATAATTAATAATGCAACAACTAAATGGTTTAAAGACATTTGTATGACAAAGAAGTGTGCCAGAATCACAAAAAAAAACAATCCGCTTTTTATTGATTTAATAGCTAATATTTTACCATATTTTCTATCTGCTTGCAGCACTACTAAGGCGTTATTCCATGGCAAATTTAAAAAGGCCAATGCAGGATACCATTTAAAAAATAGGTTGTAGCCAGAATTTGTAATGGTTTCATTGAAAAAAGTATAGCAGCCCACTAAAATTATGGCAATTAGCGTGGTGGACCCAAAACCAATTAATGCATTTGATCCAATTAATTTATATCGAGATGTTTCGTCTGCTCCAGATAAAAAACGTATTAAACCTGTATTGGTAATTCCAAACCGAAACATTTCAACAAAAGAGCCACCTGTAATGAATAGTACCCATTCACCAAATACATCTAAAGATAAACTTCTAGCTAGCAATGCAAATCCTCCAATACCTAGAACAGCAATAACAATATTACCTGATAGGGATAAGAAATTATCTTCACGCACTATTTTTTTTATCATTTTCATTAATTGGCGTTGTTAAATTTCACTTTTTGCTAGAAACTGGAATTTAAATATTGATTTTAACTTTTTCCTAGCTTTATTGCGCTTTTTTGGTAAATCTCCAAGAAGCGATTCAATCTCATTGATTTGAACTCCATTAATAATTATTTTAATTTTTGAATCACAGGAATCTTTTAAAGCATGTATGGCAGCTTTATCTGCATTTGACCAAGTTCTGTTTGAACGGCATACTAAAATATTTAAATCAGCATTTGTAATTAATTCTGAAGGGTAATTATGGTAGATAATTGCGGGAAGTTCAATAATTACAAAGTCTAGGTGACCTTTTACAACTAAATTATTTTGTACTAGAATATCAGTATAATTTTCAGCATCATAAAACTTGCTATCTATTTTATATACACCGTATTCTGATGCATCAAGGTATGTAGAAGCATGCCCTAAAAATTCACTGTCTATATCTATGCGAGGATCTGGATAGCCCAAAATTTTAGTTAAAACAGGAGATTTTTTCTTTGGTTTAATTGGTTTTTGTTTTTGGTCATAATTTAGATAGAGCACTTTTTTTCCTTCCTGCTTCAACGTTTTTGCAAGATTACCGGCAACGACTGTTTTTCCTTCTAATTTTTGAGTACTGAAAACAATAATCGTTTTTGGTTTTTGATTTAGTTTTTGAACTCCAAAATAATGAATAATTTTTTGAGTTATGATTTCTCTCAAACGTTTTTGAATAAAAGGTAAATTTAAACCTCTTGGATCTAACAAAATTTTGGGAATCATTCCTAAGGATTCAAAACCTGTTTCTTTAGTTCCTTTAACAGAGTTTCTTAAGCTGTCATCAAAATATTCCATTACAAAGATGAGTCCTAAAGTTAGGATACCTCCTAAAAATGCTGCTGCAATAATTAATATAGCTCTTTTTGTAGGGTTCGGTGTTAAAGGAAAAAACGGAGGATCTACTGTTTTTAAATCTGACGATAATTCACTGTCTTGTAGTTTTAACTTTGCTAAACTTAAGCTATGAAGAATTGATAAGTATCCACGCTCGGCGACATCAATTTCGCGCTCTAGCCTTTTCATATTTGCACCTGCGGGAGCATACTCGGCATATACTTCCTGAAAGTCATTATTTTGACCTTCAATAACTCTAATTTGAGCTTTCATTTTTTCAGCTTCAATCTCATTATCCATCCAACCAGGAAGTACTTGAGAAATGGGTAAACCATCTATAGAGTTTTGATATGAATACAATTCATCAACGTCTTCTTTGATAGCATTTGTTAATTGTATGGACTGCTTTTTTAAATCAGTAATTTTTTTTAAATCTAAGTCTTTATTGCTAGATTCAATTGCGGCTTGCGCTAGTGCAATTTTAAAATTCAGGCTTCCGAGTGATTTCTTTTTATCAAGAATCACATTATTCTTTTCCTGAATTACTTCTTGTGTTTTTAATTTTTCTTCGAATTTTATTTTTCCTGCTTGCAGTCCTGCTAATTCGGCTTTAATTCTTTTGTAATTAACCAGCATATCTTCTTTTACTACGGCAACAGCTTTACTCTGCTCGTAATAGTTGATAATATTAGAGCTTTTATTAAACTCAAGAAGTTTGTTTTCTGCCTCTTTTAAATTTAGTCTAGAATTTTCTAATTCTTTTTGAAAATACTTAACAACTGCGTCGGATCTATTTTCTTTTATATTTTTGTAATTTACAATACAAACACTATTGTAAATGGCAAGTGTTTGTTGACAAATTCCTGGATCATTGACCGTATAACTCAATTTAATTAAGTCACTACTATTTATTCTTTGTGCTTTGATATCAGATACCGCTTTTCTAGAATAATGCTCGTTTTCATCAAAATTAAACACCTCGTACATATAGTTGTCGGTGCTACTTCTCATTAACTTTAATAAATTTTGAACTGTTTTTTCGTAGTTATAGCGATTTATTTCTGGAGGAAGTGGATTTTTATCAATGGAAGCATCGTCAGTTTTCACTGATTTGTTGTTTCCAGTTTCAATATATGCGTATATATTTTTAGGAACTTTAAGCTTAAATTCATCATATAACTCCTTTGATATATATTTAGGGTTTGCTTCTGGCAGCATAATATGAATAGCGAATAACCTTACCGCAACTTCTTCTTTTGTATCTCTTGATTTTATGATATTAATTAAATTATCGAATGCAGCATTGGTAGCCGAGGTACTAAATTGCTTTTCCATATCAATCGATGAACCTGTTGCAAGACCTGTATATAAAATAGTCTCAGAAGAGTACGTGTAGGAAGGGTCCATGGTAAGCGAAATAACTAAAGAACCTAGCAATATAGGTACTAATATTAATAGTACTATGTGCTTCCATATTAATCTTACAAAGTCAACTATAGTCATCTCTTTAATTTGAAAGTTTTAATTCAAATACAAACCCAGCCATATCTTCTAACAATTGTTTGGCTGTAATAAATTCGGACATAGCTGTTTCATAAGCTGCTTCCATATTTGTTGTCATACCGCTGATTCTTACATATTCTGATAATGGGACGATGCCATTTCTAAATTCTTTTTCAACCATTTGTTTATTCACTCTTCCATCACCAAGCATTCTCGAACTTATTTGAAGTAATTTTTCTTTTAGTATTAAATTTTGATACATTCTTATAACGGTTTGTCTAATTTCTTCTTTTTGTGATTCAGCCATGCTTTTTGCTGCATCAACTTCAGCAGTTGCTAATTTTATTTGATGTTTTCTGTTGATCGCATCAAATAATGGAAACTTTAAAAAAACACCTACGCTATAAGTAAACTGTCTTGCGGTGGTTAAAGCCTGTGAATTAGTAAGCCCATCTTCACTGGTAGCAAAATTACTTAAATTACCATATCTAGTATCACCTGAAACCCCCATATTTCTTGACCAATGTATTCGTTCGGTTGCTAGTGTAGCTTCTTTAGAACGAACGTTATTACTTCTAAAAGCTACCTTGGCACTTCGTTTTATTACAGAATCTATAATAACTTGAAGAGGAGGGAATTGAAATCTACGATCATTTAAGGAGCTATCCTCAAATTCAGAGGTTTGCGCTTGCACGTTATTAAAAGAAATAGTCATTAAACTCAAAATTGAGATTATATGAAAAAGCTTATTCATTATTATTTAGTTAAGATTTTAAAAATTACACGGTATCAGATTGAAACAAAGCGGGTATAGTTCTTAAAATTAGTTTAATATCATACCAAAAAGAATAATTATCACCAACAAACTGATCTGCATATTCATTATCTAATCGCATTCGCTCTTCCTCAGACATTTGTCCACCTTTACCTCTAAGTTCTACCTGCCATAAACCTGTAATTCCGGGAGGTGCCAAAAATCTTTTTGATAAATCATCTCCAGTTAATACTTCTGCTTCATAAACAGGTAAAGGTCTGTTACCTACTATAGACATATCTCCTTTTAATACATTGATGAGCTGTGGCAATTCATCAATACTTGTGTTTCTTATAAACTTTCCAACTTTTGTTATTCGTGGATCATCAACAATTTTCACAAATGTTGAATTGTTTTTAGTAGCTTCCTTTTTCTGAACATTAAACCAATAATCACATATCTGATGTGTATCGATATGCATAATAGGCGAGCATGACTGCCTTTCAGGTAGCGCATTACATCTTGGACAAGGAATATCTAAAGAGCTATCTTCTACTTTTATTTCTTCTTTTTTATATTGATTTTTTTCTGCGGCTAATTTTTTTAATAATTCATCAGATCCTGTTCGCATAGATCTTAATTTGTAAAAGTCGAATGTTTTTCTACCAACACGTTTTGAAATATAATATACCTTTCCTTTTGACTCTATTCGAATCGCTAAAATAATAAGTAATAAAAATGGTGAAGCCACAATAAGAAAGGAAGATGCCACCAAGATATCAAAAATACGTTTTGAAAGTGGCATTTTGTAACCTTGATCCTTTATCTTAATCTTAGGTATTACTTTTTTACTTATTGGTTTTCTGTGTTTACAAAGAAAATCAACCCTCTCTAATATGTCTTTAGCATTGGTAGCCGATTGCACGTAATAATCATCGATTCGCTTTTTAAACGCTTTTTTATAAATATCAATATTAAATTCATTGGCTAGCAGTACAAACGGAATAGCATCGTATTCGCTCTGTGCTCTCAGCCAGTCATAAAGAAATATTCCGTTGTTACCTGGTAAATTATAATCGCAAATTATAGCATCTATATTTTTACTAGATTGCATATGTTTGGTAGCCTTTACGCTATTTTCTATGCTTGTGATAGACCAATTTTTATCAACGTATTGGTCCAGGTAATTTACGGCATTACCAATATATAAAATATTAATATTTGAGTTCATGGATACTCTTATTAAGTTGTAATATTGTATTTAATCTTTAGAATTATCAAATGTTTGCACTGATGGTACAGCAGAAAAGTTATAAACTTAAATTTCTTATTGGATTGTCAATATACTCTCTTTTGATGCATAATTCGATGGTATTACCAAGAAATTATCCGTACTTACCATTCTATAGCATAGTGAATTGGATTTAGATTTTTTTTAACCAATTCTTCAAGTTCTTCAGGATTAAATGGTTTTGTAAGATAATCTTGCGCACCAAGCCTGTAGCATTTTATACGCTCTTTACTTTCTGCTTGTCCAGACAACATTACAACTGGTGTGTGTTTCGTAAATCCTTTTTGACGTACTTTAGTCAAAAAATCATAACCATCCATTTCTGGCATTTGTATGTCAGAGATGATAAGGTCTGGTAGGTTTTCTTCAAGCCATTCCATGGCTTCCATTGCATTATACAAGGTAACAACTTCATAGTCTTGAGAAAGGAAATTTTGCAATAACATACAGATGCTTATTTCATCATCTACAACTAGTATTTTTTTCTTCATAATTTTATTTATTAATTAGATTAAAATCATTTTTCATTACGCGAATAACCTCTTTTGTCATTTCGTTAAAATTGGTAAGCTTTAATTCTAATTCAGGAGAAGCTGTTCCTGTTAAAAAAAGTTCGTCGGCTAAAAGAAACTCTTTCTCTAATGCATCGGTTCCAAAATAAGTAAAAAGGGGTTTAATTTTGTGGGCTAAACTTTTAATTTTTAAAAAGTCATTTTCGGAATAAGCCGCATCAATTGCTTTAATAGATGCTGAAATTTGGTGAATAAACACCTCAACCATGTTTAAAACTTGTTCTTCATTGTTGCGACACATTTTGTTAATTACAGCAAGATCGTATAATTTGGAATTGGGAGTATTTGAGTTTTGGGGTAAATCCATATTAATATTTGTTTAACTGAACAATTCATAAAAGTACAATTTTAATTTTAAATTTAACAAATATTTAAAACTTTAACTAGAAAAATACAGTTATTTCGAAGCGTGTATTTTAGACTATTTTTTTAAGCATTATTTACCTTTTTTCAAATTTTTTAATGGTTACCGAAAGAATAACTTCGATTCTAAAGTAAATAAGTGTCTTTTTTAATGAATAATCAAGAAGTTAATAGAGGTTTAATAGTGTATCATGATATTGTGTGAATACCATTTATACATTGAAATTACGATAGTAAAACACACGTTTTTCCTTCCTGTTTCAACTAAAAAAGAGACCGTAACCAGCACTATACTTTATTTTTAAATTTTATAAAAAGAAAAAACCATTATTTTCTTTTACGGTAGTTTTAAACAATAACGGATATGGGGTCTCTAAAATTCGGTTAAATAACGATTAGCGATACTTTATATGTTTTTAGTATATTGTTTTCGTTGACGTTGTGCTGAAAAAAACATAGTGCTTTTCAATGATTTTTTTCGTCAAATTATGTTTATAAATTCTCTCCTTCAAAATCTAGTTTGTTACATATGAAACATAAAAAAATTCCAATTTTCTATAAAGCTTTGTTAATAATCTTTATAAAAAACCGGAACGATTTTAATTACTTGTAATTGTCTTTGGTCTTTATTGCAGACTTGGTTTTTGACAATAATTTCATTGCAAGCGTCAGCCTAAAGGATTGACTTAAAAAAAGCGATCGTCTTTTTTAAACCTTCCTCTAGTTGCACATTCGGAGACCAATCTAATTCTTTTTTAGCAAGCGATATATCTGGTTGTCTTTGCATAGGGTCGTCTGATGGTAAAGGCTGATAGATTATTTTAGATGAAGACCCGGTAAGTTCTATTACTTTTTGAGCTAATTCAAGAATGGTAAATTCATTTGGATTACCAATATTTACAGGTCCCGTAAAACCATCTCTAGAATTCATAAGTCTAATCATACCTTCTACTAAATCATCAACATACTGAAAGCTTCGGGTTTGACTTCCGTCTCCATACATAGTAATATCTTTATTTTGCAATGCCTGCATAATAAAGTTAGAGACTACCCGACCATCATGCGGATGCATATTAGGACCATACGTATTAAAAATTCTAATAATTTTAATATCAACATTGTTTTGTTTATGGTAATTTACAAACAACGTTTCTGCAGATCGTTTTCCTTCATCATAACAAGCTCTATCTCCAATAGGATTTACATGACCCCAATAAGATTCAGGTTGCGGATGTACTAAAGGATCTCCATATACTTCACTTGTAGAAGCTTGTAGAATTTTTGCGCCCACTCGTTTTGCTAAACCTAACATGTTAATAGCGCCCATAACAGATGTTTTCATCGTTTTTATGGCGTTATATTGATAATGAATAGGAGATGCAGGACAAGCTAAATTATAAATTTCATCTGTTTCAATAAAGAAAGGTGATGTAACATCGTGTCGAATTAATTCAAAATACGGATTGTCTAAAAGATGCAATACATTTTTTTTCTGCCCCGTAAAAAAATTATCTAAACAAAACACTTCGTTCCCTTCTTTCAATAAGCGTTCACATAAATGTGAACCCACAAAACCAGCTCCGCCTGTTATTAGAACTTTTTTTCTAATCATAATATGTTTAGTTTATTTTTAAAGATTCTTCGTTTTCTGAAGTGTTTACACCGATGCAAAAATATTCAAAACCATTTCTTTTAACTTGGTCTCTATCATAAATATTTCTACCATCAAAAATTACAGGTTTACTTAATAGTTTTGTTATGATTTTAAAACTAGGAAATTTAAATTCTGGCCATTCTGTAAGTATGGCTAAACAGTCGGCATCAATTAGTGTTTCATATTGCTCTTCACAATACGTAATGGTATCACCAAAATGATGTTTTGCTTCTTCTATCGCTACGGGGTCGTATGCTTTAACAGTAGCTCCTGCTTCTAAAAGACTCTTTATGATATATAAAGATGGCGCTTCTCGCATGTCGTCTGTTTGAGGTTTAAAAGAAAGTCCCCAAATAGCAATCGTTTTGCCTTTTAAATCTCCTTTAAAATAAGTGTTTATTTTATTAAATAAAACTAGTTTTTGATATTTATTAACAGATTCAACTGCCTTAAGTACTTGTAAATCATAATTATGTTCGCTGGCTGTTCTAATTAGTGCTTGCACATCTTTTGGGAAACATGAACCACCGTAACCAATTCCTGGATAAATAAATTTAGGACCAATTCTTGAATCTGAACCGATTCCTTTTCTTACTTTATTAATATCAGCACCAACAATTTCGCATAAATTGGCAATGTCATTAATGAAACTAATTTTTGTGGCAAGCATAGCATTTGCTGCATATTTAGTCATTTCTGCGGAAACAATATCCATAAAAATAACAGGGTGACCATTAAGTGTAAAGGGATTGTATAAGCTTTTCATTAAGTCTTCTGCTCTTTGGCTATCTAAACCAACCACAATTCTATCGGGCTTTAAGAAGTCATTAATTGCAGCCCCTTCTTTTAAAAATTCTGGGTTTGAGGCAACATCAAATTCGAGATCAACATTTCGCTTGTCTAACTCTTCTTGAAGTGCTTTTTTTACTTTTCTAGAAGTTCCTACGGGTACAGTGCTTTTGGTTACAACCAGCATATAATCATTCATGTGCTTTCCACAATCTCTAGCTACAGCAAGAACATATTTAAGATCTGCACTACCATCTTCATCAGGTGGTGTGCCAACTGAAATAAATAAAACTTCAGAATCTTCTAGCGCTTCAGCAATATTGGTTGTAAAACTAAGACGTCCCTTTTTCATGTTTTTGGTAATCATGTTTTCTAAACCAGGCTCATAAATTGGAATAATCCCTTTATTTAGGTTTTCAATTTTCTTTTCATCAATATCAACACAAGTAACATTAATACCTACCTCAGAAAAACAAGCTCCAGTAACAAGACCAACATAGCCACTTCCAACGATTGTAACATTCATAATTAATTATAGTTTAAGGTTTTTTTTTATCGTCGAAATTTACAAAAATATATGAAAATAGAATTATTAAAAATATAAAAATTTGTAAAATTTTCTTTAAGTTCTGTTTTTTTTGTTTTCCCCACTTATTCTTCTAAATGTTACATATATTTTCCTAAAGCGTTCACTTATGAAAAAACATTCTTTTTCTTGTCTTTGAGAATTTATGTTATGTTAAAGTTTACTTATATTTATGGTTATTTCACAACAAATACTTGTGTTTTCTTTGTAAATGATTGTGTCACATAAAAAGGAAAAGTCGTGTTTTGATGAATAAAAAAAATATACTCTCAATAATTATTTAAAATTTATAAGTAATTTTAAGGGCACTACCTATACGAAAAGTATGTAAAAATATAGACATTCGACCTTAAATAAAATAAAGCTAATAGCAGCAAAAAATAATTAAATTAATTTGTTAAATTATGAAAACCCCCTACACTTTTAACGAAGTTCAAATTAACAAACTTTTTCCTTTTTATATTTCTGTCAATAAAGACTTAAACGTGGTTGCTTTGGGAAAATCGTTGCATAAATTATGCGATTTTCAAAAACCACATTGCATTCACCAGCTTTTTTCAATTTCAAGTCCAGCAACGTTCATTCATTCCTTTGAGGATTTAATTGATTTGCAAGGCCAATCGGTTTTACTGGAATTATTTAAGGATAAAAAAATAAGATTAAAAGGTCAGTTTGAATATATGGAGGATGCCGAGGAAATATTATTTTTAGGTTCAACTTTATTTAATTTAAAGGATTACGTTTCATGCGACAAGCCAGATGGTCATGATTTTGGTAAAAAGGACCCATTTGCAGAGATACTGAATCAGCTACAAATTTTAGAAGCCAAGAATATAGAACTTCAGAAAAATTTAACAACTTTAGAAAAGAAAAAGAAAGAAATAAAAGCGAAAAATAGAGAATATTACGATATTTCTTTATTTTCTAGACAAAGTCTCGATCCTAATATAAGGATTAATTTTCAAGGAGATTTAATGTTAAAAAATCCAGCAGCTTCCCATCTTACTTTTATAGATTATGATGGTAAAATTTATGATATTGATGCTTTTTTTAAAGTAATCGTAGCTGAAATTGATGACAAAACAGAAAGATGGAATTTTGAAGCTAGTGCTAATGAAAAAATTTATTCTTTTGTCTGTATTGCGTCTCCTGCCGAGGGGTATATTAATATTTATGCAAGAGATATTACCAAACAAAAAACGCATCAGTTAGAATCAGAAAAGTTATCAATCATTGTTCAAGAAACAATGAATGCTGTCATTATTACAGATTCTAAAGGGAAAATAGAATGGGTAAATAAAGCTTATGAAGAAATTTCTGGCTACTCTTTTAATGAAGTAGTAGGCAAAAAACCAGGTGCTTTTTCGCAAGGAGAAGGTACTAATGAGGAAACAGTAGCCTATATGAGGCAACAAATTAAAGATTTGAAACCTTTTACATGTGAAGTTTATAATTATAAAAAAACAGGTGAAGGCTATTGGTTACGAATAAAAGGACAACCCATTTTTGATAAAAACGGAAAAATATCTAATTATTTTGCTACGGAAGAAGATATTACCAAACAAAAAACATACCAACAAGAATTAGAAAAGCTATCGCTCATTGTTCAAGAAACAATGAATGCTGTTATTATTACAGATGCCCATGCAAATATAGAATGGGTAAATAATGCCTTTGAAAATATTTCTGGCTATAAATTTGAAGAAGTCAAAGGTCATAAACCAGGTCATCTTTTACAAGGAAAAGAGACCGATTTAGAAACAGTAGCCTATATGAGGCAACAAATTAGAGATTCTAAACCTTTTATATGTGAGGTATATAATTATAAAAAAACGGGTGAAGGCTATTGGTTACGCATAAAAGGGCAGCCGGTTTTTGATAAAAGCGGAAAATTAACTAATTTTTTCGCTATCGAAGAAGATATCACGAATGCAAAGGCTAACCAAAATAAAATTAAAGAAAGTGAAAAAAAATATAGAGATTTAATTGATAACAGTCTTGCCATTATTACAACGCATAATTTAGAAGGTAAAATTTTATCATCAAATCCTATGGCTGCAAAAACGTATGGGTATTCTGAGTTGGAGTATGTAGACCATTATATTTCAGATTTCCTCTCTAAAGAGGATAAGGTTCTTTTTAAAGAAAATTATTTAGACGTTTTTAAAAGTAATAAAATAACAAGCGGAACTTTGCGGATGATCAGCAAAGAAGGAAATATTATTTATACGTTGTATAATAATTATTTAATGGAAGAGCA
>JBNMNV010000063.1:0-13786 GCA_051278125.1 Polaribacter sp.
GTAAAGGCATCTATTAAAAATTGAAAATTATAACCAGAAATGGTGTCTTTTCTTTTAATATTTGCACGTAAACCGTCCCAATTTAGATTATCAAATCCAAGGGAATTCCCTCTAATCATTGCCAAAAGTGGCAGATTAGCTTCTAAAGATTTAGAATAAATTAAGGTGTCGCCTTTGGTGTCTTCTACATATAACCCCTCTAATTGCAAACCGCCTTTAAATGTTAAAAAAAGTTTATCAACAGAGACTTTTGTCTTTGTTTTATCAGAAATATAGTTGACGGCTTTGTCTACAAGAACGCTTTGTCCATAGGGACTTCTAATAAAGAGTAGTAAGAAACTAATAAGAATTAAAAAGCCTAAAGAGATTCGTAAAAACCTTCTTAAAAATCGATACTTCTTATTTTTTGCTTTTTTAGACACACTATGTGACAAATTTAGTTGTACAAATGTAACTTGCTAATGCTTATCAAATTGTCCTTATGTCATATTCTTTTAACTCTTTTACTAAAATTTACAATAAACTTAAAAGAAATTAACTTTTTAAGTTATTGCGTATAGCTCATTTTACAAGTTTTACATTCGTAAGTATCTTTATGTATCACAATTCCACTAACATTGCTTTCTACAATTTTATTGATAAAATTATTATAAGTCTGATCATTTCCTATGAGTTTACTTCCTTTATTGAGTTTGTAAAATTCGCCTTCCCATTCTTGTTTTCCCCAGCAGTTCGGGCAAATGTCTTCAGGTGCTTTGTCAGTTGTATTTCCTTCAGCTTTAGAATTAAAATAAATTTTAATGTTTTGTATGATACTCATTTTTTTAATTTTTTAATTGGTCGGAATAAAAGGAAAAACTTTACTTTTATGAATATGATTCGTGAAGTTCTGTAATAAGAATTTTAGTTTTGGGCTAATGTAAGTTTTACAAAAAGGTTTATTTGGATTCGATTGATAATAATTTTTAAATTCTTTTTTAGAAGGTTTAAATTTTTTAAATGCTACTATTTGTGTGATGATTGTAGCCTCAAAATCTGATTGTAAATTTTCGATTATTTTGATACTTTTTTCTTTTTGATGATTAGAAAAATAATAGACTGCAGAACGATATTTAGTTCTCATAGAATGATTGCTCGTACTTTTATGCGTTCTTAAATGAATGGAAATCAATGTTTTTAAATCGATTTTTTTGTCATCAAAATATACGAGAACCGCTTCTGAAAAAGTATTATTTTTTTCTGTGGATGCAACCCAGCCTTGTTCAACTTTTTCTACACCAATTAAAGCTTGAAAAACTGCTTCTGTACACCAATGACAACCCCCGCCAAAAGCAATTTTGGTTAATTCCATTGTAATTTTTTTCGTTCAGACCAATAGAAATCTGGAGATTTTTTAAATGAATTTAAGCTTTTAATATCTTCTTTAGAAAGAGAAAAATTATTGAGCTTTACATTTTCTTGTAATTCACAAATTGAGCTTGCACCGCTTAAAACCGTACTATTCGGAATGGTTTGCTCACAATATTTTAAAGAAATTGCATCTACACCAACCAAGTATTTTTTTGATAAATCTTCTAAAACTGAATATAGCTCATTATAATGTGGATATTTATAATTTCTAAAAATCCTGCCATTTGCTAAAGCTTCTTTAACTACAATAGATTTATTTTGACGATTTAACTCATTAGAAATTTCTAATAAACTTTGCTCTAAAAAATTGTAGGTTACTTGAAAAACATCAAAAAGGGTTTCTCCATCCACCAAAACGGCTAATGCTTTTTTAATCACTTCAACCTGATTGGTTCCTGTTGTCGTTAACCCGATGTTTAGATTGTGTGTTTTTTTAAAAACTGCCAATCGCTCTAAAACTGCCGTATTTTCTAAAACACCCGTTTCTAAAGTGGCAGAATGAATTTGATACACCTTTAAATAGGGTAGGAGCTGTTTTGAAAAATTCCATTGCTCGTTTAATTTTCTGACACTGTGTTCTTTTACTTCGTGCACCTTGGCATTGGTATCAAAATTTGCGGTGTAGGTATATCCCCATTTTGTAGCGATTTCAATAGTACTATCGTTTTTTGTTTGCAGCCATTCTAACACCAATTCTTCTGCCAAACCATAACCAGGAGCCGTATCAAAATATCTGATTCCTGTTTTGTAAGCAGCTTCCAAAACGGAAAAACTATGTTTTTTAAACGTATCTAAATCAGAATTGTCTACGTTTTTTTGCCGAACATTAATGTATTGAGGTCTTCCTAAAGCTGCGGTTCCTAGTCCTAAATTCATAAGTGTTTCTTAGTTATTTTTATACACTCCAAAGGTTTCAAAAACCTTTGGAGTCTTTTAGATGAGTTGATTCAATTTTTAAACTTTGTAGGATATTTTAAGAACTACAAGATAGCATAGAACAACCTACTTTATTTCTTGCCCATTCGGGTCTTTTTGCAAACCATTTTTCGTTTTCTAGTTGTTCTGAATATGGTTTTTTTAAGAGTTGAAATAATTCATCAATTAAAGAGTAATCACCTTCATCTGCGGCATCAATAGCTAATTGAGACATGTAATTTCGTAACACATATTTAGGATTTACAGCATCCATTTTTTCTTTTCTTTCTTCGGATGATACTCTTTCAATTTGAAGTCTTTCATCATATTTTTTAAACCACAAATTCCAATTATTTTTTACTTCATCAGAAATATTTTCAAAGTCATAAAATGATTTTTTAATCAATTGAAATCCTGATTCGGCATCTGTAAAATTACTTAAGCTTCTAAAGAATATTGTCATATCCGTTTCTACCAATTGCAAAGTGTCTTCTAAATTTTGCATCAATTTTGCATCATTTTCATCCGAAGTATACAATCCTAGTTTTGATTTCATCATCTGCAAAGATTGTAGTTCAAAATCAATTTTGTATTGCTCTAAAATTGCATTTAAAGGTGCTACTTCTTCAATTAAGGGATACAAAGCATTTGCGAGTTGATACAAATTCCATAAACCAATATTTGGCTGATTTCCATATCTGTAACGTTTGTGTTGTCTGTCGGTTGTATTTGGCGTCCAACCAAAATCAAAGCCTTCTAACCAACCATAAGGTCCAAAATCGATGGTTAAACCTAAAATGGACATGTTATCGGTATTCATAACCCCGTGCACAAAACCGACACGTTGCCAATGAATAATCATTGCTAAAGTACGTTCTGAAACTTCTTTAAAAAAGTTAATGTAATTTTCTTTGGATGGTTTTCTTAAATGCGAAAAATGATGGTTAATCGTATAATCTACCAAAATTTTTAAATTTTTTACATCTTTTCTAGCAGCAAAAATTTCATAGTTTCCAAAGCGTAAAAATGAAGGAGAAATTCTAGACACAATTGCGCCTTTTTCATAGGCCGGATTTCCATCGTACAAAACATCACGTAAAACAGTATCTCCAGATAAACTTAAAGATAAAGATCTTGTAGTTGGTGCGCCCAAATGAAACATGGCTTCTGCACATAAATACTCTCTAATTGAGGATCGTAAAACTGCTAAACCATCTGCAGTTCTAGAATATGGCGTTTCGCCTGCTCCTTTTAATTGTACTTTCCAGTTTTTTTGTTTATGCCCAACTTCAAATAAATTAGTGGCTCTTCCGTCTCCTAATTGTCCAGCCCAATTGCCAAATTGATGACCACCATAACACATTGCAAAAGGTTTTGTGTTTGGATAGATTTCATTTCCCGTAAAGATGTTTCTAAAGAATTCTGATTTCGTTTCTTCTTCGGAAATACCTAACTCAGAAGCCATTTCTTGCGAAACGTGTAAAACTTTTGGAGCATTGGTTTTCTTTGGATTTGCAAAAGAAAACACCGCCTCAGTTACTTGTCTTCTGGAGTTTTCAAGCGTTTTATCAGCAGGTAAATTTTCAGTAAAGGTATCTTTTATCTGTAATCTCATGTATCTTGGTTTTTGCAGAAATCAGTTATTCATAAATTTAAACAAGAATTTTTCTTGCTAATAATCGTTAGATTATACGCATTATAAGCTTTCATTATGCTGTATCAATGCATTTTTGGAGCTCTTTATCAGAAGGATTTCTTAATTTCTTATCATTAATTGTAATTGTTGGAAAATTTAGTTTTCTATTTTCATACAAGTTACGCAATTCTTCTGCATTCTCTTTATGTTGTTCAACATCTAAAAAAGTGTACTCTAAAGTGCGCCTTTCTAAGAATGTTTTATAATATTCTGTTTTATGGCATCTTTCTGTGCCATATAATTTAATTATAGTTTTCATTCTATTTGTCTCCTTGAGCGCAGTCGAAAGGTTTTAATAAGTTCTCGACTGCGCTCGAACTGACAAATATTACGCTAATTTATCAGCATGTAATTGTCGTAATTTAGCCAATTTCGGTTCAATTACATAGCTACAATATCCTTGCTGCGTATTTTCTCTGTAATAATTTTGATGTTCTTCTTCTGCTTCATAAAAAATAGGCAAAGCACTTAATTCTGTTATGATTTTATCAGAATAATAAGGTTGAATTTGTTTTAAAACTTCTTCAGCAATTTTCTGCTGAGTCTCGTTATGATAGTAAATTACAGAACGATACTGAGTTCCTCTATCTGCGCCTTGTCTATTTATAGTAGTCGGATCATGTGTGGTCATAAAAATGACTAAAATATCATCATATGAAATGATTTTATCATCAAAAGTGATTCGAATTACTTCCGCAAAACCAGACAAACCAGAACAAATTTCTCGGTAGGTGGGTCTTCCAGGAGCATTTCCGCCAGCATAGCCAGAGACTACTTTTTCTATCCCTTTTACTTTTTGAAATACAGCTTCCGTGCACCAAAAACAACCACCTCCTAAAGTGGCAACTTGTAAATTTTTATTCATTTTTATTTTTTCTATCTTTACGAAGTAAGAATGACTGAAGTAATCTTTTTGAGAGATTGCTTTACTACGTTCGCAATGATGTTATTTTATTTTTTATCTAAAATCATAGATTCAGAATTGATACAATACCGCAAACCACTAGGTTCTGGTCCATCAGGAAAAATGTGCCCTAAATGAGCATCGCAGGTGTTACACATTACTTCTACTCGGATCATACCAAAAGATGTATCCTTATAATATTTGATAGCATTTTCTTTAATAGGTTGTGTAAAACTTGGCCAACCAGAACTAGAATCGAACTTAATTGTAGAATCAAATAACGGTGTATCACAACAAATACAATTGTATTGTCCCTCATCATAAATGCTGCATAAAGCACCAGAGTGTGGTCTTTCGGTTCCTTTTTTTCGTGTAATTCTAAACTGCTCCTCTGTTAATTGAGTTTTCCATTCTTTTTCTGATTTTTCAACTCTTCTGTCTGGAATTGGATTTCCTTTAGTTGCGAAGTTGATAACCTCTTTCCATGTTAGCATATTTTTTTCATTTCTAAATTATTATTCTATCTACTTTTTTTGACGTAAAAATGCTTGTAACCTTACAAGTAATACATAATTTATAGGCTTATGTTACTGTTTTGTAAATTTATGACGAATATAAAATGAGAAATCTAAGATTTTATAGTTTTTCCTTATTACCTCATAAGATAATTTTACAACATATATTTAGTTCACATAGAAATTTATAAAAAAAACAAAAGAACTTTTAGCAAATTTAAAAGTTTATGAATACAAAAACCAATTTTTAAGAGGATTAGAATTTAGGTTTATAAAAAAGTAAGTCTTTTATTTTTTTGGAAATTTTAAGCAAATAAAATTAGTTGATTTTGTATTTGATTTTATATAAATTATTTAGAATAATGTTTGCCTTTTCAATAAAGATGTTTGATAACGTATTTATTCTGTTTTTAGTAGGTTTAATATGCATAGTGTAGATAACTTTTAGGCGTAAATTGTTTAATTAACTATAATTTAATAGACTTAAATTAAATAGTTATATTTGCCTCCAAAAATCACTAAATATGTTGCGCAATAAAATTCAATTAACTCATTCTAAAAAGACTTTTTTGATAACGAAAGTAGTAATCTTTTTTCTTTTGTTTTCTTCACAATTATACTCTCAGAACGTTGCAATAAACGAAGTAATGTCTTCAAATGATATTACGCTAGCCGATGAAGATGGAGAATTTAATGATTGGATAGAGATTTATAATTATGGAAGTACCTCTGTAAATATTGGAGGTTATGGTCTAACCGATGATGTTACAGATCTTTATCAATGGGTTTTTCCTGCGTATACGCTGCAACCAAAAGAATTTCTTTTAGTTTGGGCGTCAGGTAAAGATAGGTCGATTCCTAGTCAACCTTTACACGCAAATTTTAAAATCAAAGCAGGAGGAGAAGTTCTTATACTCACAAATTCTGGTGGAACTCAGATAAATAATGTTCCAGAAGTTGCTATAGACACAGATTTTTCTTTTGGTAGACAACCAGATGGTACTGGTTCTTGGGAGTTTTTTAGTGTTCCTACACCAAATCAAAGCAATTCAAGTACAGCAAATACTGCAACTGAAAAAATTGCTATAAATGAAATTATGAATTCAAATGATTCTGCTTATGCTGATGAAGATGGAGATTTTAATGATTGGATAGAAATTTATAATTACGGAACTACGTCAGTAAATTTAGATGGTTATGGTTTATCTGATGATAGTACTCTTTCATTTAAATGGACTTTCCCTTCTATGACTATAGCTCCAAATCAATATATTTTAGTTTGGGCTTCAGGTAAAAATAAAGCTATAGCTGGTCAAAATTTACATACAAATTTTAAAATAAGTTCAACTGGTGAAACTATATTCTTAAAAAATCCAGCAGGTATTCTAGTTAGCGGTTCGCCTTCTGTTGGGCTAAATTCGGATATCTCTTACGGAAGACAACCGGATGGAACTGGTTCTTGGTTGTATTTTGATGTACCAACACCAGGAGCATCAAATGTAGAAAGCGGAACAGTTACAACATTAGAACCACCGAGTTTTTCACATACATCAGGTTTATATACTGGTAATTTTGATTTAGCATTATCAACAGATACTCAAGGAGCAACTATCGTTTATACTTTAGATGGTTCAGAGCCAGATATTAACAATTTAAGTGGTTCTAGTTTTCAATATAAAAATGATTATCCTTATGATATAGGTGAAAGCTTTGGCGCTTTTTTAAATCAAAATTATCAATCTTTTTCATACAATTCGCCAATTTTGATGAGTGATAGATCTGATGATGTAGATGTTTTAGCAAGAAAGAATACCGTTTCAGACGATATATATATTCCGCCAGTTCCGGTAAGAAAGGCGACGGTTTTAAGAGCTAAAGTTTTTTTAAACGGAAAAGGGTCTAGAACAAGAACTAGAAATTATTTTATTTGGCCAGATGGCAATCCTTATGCAGTTCCTGTAATAGCATTAACAACGTTTGAGGATAATATATTTGGTTACGAGAAGGGGATCTATACCTCAGGCATTACTTTTGATCAATGGAGAACAGCTGAGCCTACTGGTAATCAGCCTGGTAGAGCAGATTTTAGTAATTATGGGCAAAGTGGAAGAGAATGGGAACGTGAGGTAAATGTTCAAATTTTTAATTCAAATTTAGAATCTATTTTAAATCAAGATGCAGGAATACGAATTCACGGTAATACTTCGAGAGCAGATATTATTAAAAACCTTAGAATATATGCTAGAAGTGAATATGATGAAGATAATGAGTTTAAGTTAGATTTGTTTGATGAAAAAATACCAAACTCTCCTGAACCTTATAATAATAAATTTAAGAGAATATTGCTTAGAGGAAATGGAAGTGGTGGTTACATAGCCAATGATGTTGTTTTTAGTAAGCTAATGCAACCTTTTTTTAATGGTGTAACTAGAATAAAAAGTGCCGTTAGTTATATAAATGGAGAGTATTTTGGAATAACTGCTTTTAGAGATCGTTTTGATGAACACCATATCGCCAATAATTTTGGTTTAGATAGTGACAATGTATCAATTGTAAATTGTATTGGTGTTTGTAGTAACGATGCAGGAGAAGTTAACTCAGAAAGGGTGTTGCGATATTTATTTATATATATGCAAGATAATGATTTACAAGACCCTACTCATTATCAATATGTAGCGGATATAATAGATATGGATTCTTATATAGACCATTTAATTCTAGAAATATTTTCTGAAGGTGATAGTTATGAAACTAAATATTGGAAGGCTATAAATGTAGTAAACGATGGCTTTGGTGATGGTAAGTTTCGTATTTATACTCAAGATTTTGAGGCAGCTATGGCTAGTCACATCAACTGGTTAGAAGAATTTGCCGATGGATCAAGTTCTGCTTCAAGAGATGTGTTCTCAAATTTATTAGACAATGATGGTTTTAGAGTTAAATTTATCAATCGTACTGCAGATTTATTAAACTCAGGTTTTATAAAGGAGAGATTTCAAGCGATTGTAAACGAAACTTTTGAAGATATCAATCCACTTTTAGAAGAAGATAGAAATCGTTCTCCAAGACTTAGGTACTATAATGACATTGATAAAGAGAAACTTCTAAATTGGATTGAAGAAAGACCAGCACTTTTAAGAGGTCAAATGAATGCTGTTTTTAATATTGATAAAACTATAAATTTATCTTTAAATGTTTCTAATCCAAATGCAGGATATATTACACTAAATACTATAGATGTAAAATCAACTACCCCTGGTATTAACGACAAACCTTACCCATGGTCGGGTATTTATTTTAATAATGTACCAATTACTCTAAAGGCAAACCCAATGCCTGGTTATACTTTTGCTTATTGGACTGGAGATGCTAGTGGTACTAATAGTGAAATTACAATTACACCTACAGAAGATTTGCATGTAAGTGCAATTTTTACACCAAATGAAGACTATTCTCATTTGCTTTATTTTTGGCTTTTAGATAATCAAATTGAAAATGATACACCTTTAGAAAGTTTAAATTCCACTTATTCTAGAAACGATTTAACTGCAATGATGAATTATAATTCTTCACTTGATGGGTATCCTTTTGATACTAATAATCCTAATTGGAGAAAAGCTTCTTTAGAAAGAAGTAATGATCCAGTAGCAATTAATTATCAAACTATTGCAAATGATAATATTGCATATGCTCCTGAAATGATGAAAGGTTTACAAATAAAACAACCTTTTAAATCTGGTAGTTTAGAGAATTATTTTGAATTAGATTTTTCTACAATTGGTTATGAAGATATTAAAATTTCGCTTGCCATTAATTCTGATGGAGCAGCGAATACTATAATTGCTGATTATTGGAATGGATCAAATTGGATTTCGACGAGTTTAATTAACGGTACTCAATCTATAAATTCAGAATATGAACTAAAAGAATTTGATTTTTCTAATGTTTCTGCGGCAGATGAAAATGAAAGTTTTAAAGTTAGATTTAGATTTAACGGAACAAACATGACAGAAGAGGATGGTAAAAAAGTAATTTTTAACAATATTGCAATTACTGCAATTGATAAAAACGTGTTATCCGCAGATGAATATCAAAAAGAAGATCAAAGCATAAGTATTTACCCTAACCCTGCAAAAGATAATATTAAAATATTCTCAAATAGCACTATTAAAAATGTTTTAATATATAATGTTCTTGGTAAGTTGGTGTATAAATCTTCAGAAAACTTGAATAATTCAACAATTGATATAAGTAACTATTCTAAAGGTATTTATTTTGTGAAAGTTTTTTCTGATGGACCTTCTAAAACTAAAAAAATAATAAAAGAGTAATTTTTATCAAATTTTTAGGTTTTAAAAGGCATCAAAATAATTCATGAATAAAGCACTTGCTCTTTTTGTAAATAAATTTCATCCAATTTCATTGGATGAAATGAACAGTGTTGCGTTAATGAAAAGAACAGATACTAAATTTGTAATTAACATTTCTTCTTTATCTAAAGTTCTAGAAAAATTATCAGAATCATACAAAGTTTTAGAAATTAAAGGGCAAAGAATTATGAATTATTCGTCCTTATATCTAGATACTAAAGAATTTAAGTTTTATCACGATCATCATAACGGAATCGTAAACAGAACAAAAATAAGACAGCGTAAATATGTAGATTCCGATTTAACTTTTCTAGAGATTAAAAAGAAAAATGGAAAAGGAGAAACCAGCAAGTTTAGAATTAAGATTAATGATTTTGAAACTACGTTGTCTGATAAATCTAAAAAATTTATATCAGATACTACAAATGAAGATTATAAATTACAAACTAGTTTGTGGAATAGTTTTAATAGAATAACTCTTGTAAGTTTAAAAGAGAATGAAAGAGTTACTATAGACTTTAATTTAGCATACGCTGTTGATGATAAAGAAAAAAAATATAGTAACATAGCAGTAATAGAATTAAAGCAAAGTAGATTTGACAGAAAATCTCTTGTTGTAAAAGTGCTAAAAAATATTGGTCATAATCCTTATAGTATCAGTAAGTATTGTATTGGTGTAGCAAACCTTTATAAAAACTTAAAGCACAATATATTTAAACCTAAATTATTAAAAATAAATAATATATCTAATTAGTATGGATCTTTTTAACATCCCTTTATTTGATGACGATTTTTTTAAATTTGCAGCAATTTTTATAATGAATTTATTTTTTTTAACTTTAATCATAAGATGGCTGTATTATGGTTCTAGTGGAAGAAAAGACTATCTATTTACATTTTATATGATAAGTATTATTGTTTTCTTTTTATGTTTTACCCTCAAAAAATTTAAATTAGATATAGGAATAGCTCTTGGGCTTTTTGCTATTTTTGGTATCATTCGTTATAGAACAGAATCGATACCAATAAAGGAAATGACCTATTTATTTGTTGTAATCGGAGTGTCCATAATGAATTCTTTTGTAAATAAGAAGATGAGTTATTTTGAAATTATTTTTGCTAATTCTGCAATTGTTTTTGCAATTGTAATTATCGAAAAAGTATGGCATTTAAAACATGAAATTACTAAAAAAATCACTTACGAGAAGATAGAAAATATAAAACCTGAAAATTATGATACTCTTATTTCTGATCTAGAAAACAGAACAGGTCTTGCAATTAATAAGGCCATAATTGAAGATGTAGATTTTTTAAAAGATAGCGCAACTATTACCATTTTTTATAATAATCAATTAGTAAAGAAATAACAATGGTAAGAATAACAAGAAATGGTTTACAAACGTTATTTTGTTTCTTCTTAGTATCTAATTCGGTATTGTGTCAAGTTGATACTTCAGATTTTGGAATATGGAATTCTGTTGGTATCGATTATTCACCAATTAAAAGCCTTAAAATTGGCATAGAACAGAACTTCAGATTAAAAGAAGACGCAACTGTTACTGATGAATATTTTACAGAAATAAGTCTACAATACAAAATATTAAAGAATTTTGAAATTGGAGGAGGAGTAAGGTTTATAAAAGAGAATGATAACGTAGGCAAGAAACAGGGCTTTGAGAGTCATTTTAGATTTAATTTTGATGCTAGTTTTAAATATGATATAGAAAGGTTTACTTTATCACATAGACTTCGTTACCAAAACAAAAAAGAATTAAACCTTCTTGATACTCAACAAAATTCACTAAAAGAAACAATGAGGTTTAAAACAGATTTGGAGTACAACATACGCAACTGGCCATTGGACCCGGGTTTTTCTTTAGAGCTCTTTAGCGGAACAGAAGAAGGTATTCAGCAATTTAAGGATTTTAGCTTAGATAAGTTCAGAATAACTTTTGGAACAGATTATAAACTTAAAAAATTTGGGAAATTTGGTATTTATTATCGTTATGAAGAAAGTATCTTAAAATATTTTAAGAATGAAACTTTACATATTTTAGGACTTAATTATACCTATTCTATTAATTAAAAATACCAAGTTATTATTCTATTTAGATAAACTGCAACTTAGAAACTATTCTTTAAATTGCTCATTAACTTTAGTTATTTTCTTTTGATTGAGATAGTTATTTAAGATTAAAGTGTATTAAAATTAGTTAGATTTTAAATACATATAATACAACTTACAGCATTTTTTTATTAGTTGTCTTATTTCTCTAATAAACTTTATACCCTAACTTTTGTTTATACAAGGGCTACAAAATGTGTGCTTAATTCGTCTTCTTGCTACTTCATTCTTGAAATACAGAACTAAATTACGTGGATTGTTAGAATAGAAATGTTTTTAGAGTATCATAAGAGTTTTTTAAAAAAAAAAGTTGGCAGAAAGAAGGTTTTAAACTTTAGTTTTATACAGAAAAACTATAGCTAAAATGGAATTTAATTCGGGAATATAAAATTTGTGAAGTGCTTCTTTTAAATTTCTTAAATGGAGGTAAATTTAAGACAATCAACAATTACTATCAAGTGAAAAGCTAATTGGGTTATATAATGTAGCGTTTGCATAAAAATTTAATTTTTATGCAAACGCTACAAATTTTTCTGATTATTTAAATTTCTTAGAAAGCGTGACTTTATAAGGTAAGGATATATAGTTTAAAAACGCTTACTCCATACCAGGTTGCTTTAGATAAGCTGGCCACTTTTTTAATGCATCTTTGATCGCTGTTGTTACTTCAGGATCATCTTTTATAGCCCAATTTAAATCTTTATTATAAGTAACAGTTTTATCACTTGAATAATGAAAAAATAAAATTGTATTTACATAAGGATATTTAGTGTTGAAATTTTCAAAAGCATCTCCAAACCATTTTGCTCTACTTCCACCTATTTTTAAACTACCGAGTTCTGCAATCATTATTGGTTTGTAAAAAGAAGCTAATTGGTCATAATAATTACCAAAAATCTCTTCAAAAGTCCACCAATCACTAAAGTTTGTGCTTGTTCCATAATTTAAAACTCCTGTTGAAATAATATCAACATAATCAGTTCCTGGGTAATATTCCATAAACTTTCCTTTAGCTATGTGTGGACTCCAAACCCAAATAATATCTGTCGCTCCAACTGAGTCAAATACATCTTTTACATGTCTAAATGCAGCAATAAACTCAGAAGGATCGTTATTTTGAGCTCCCCATGCATAACGATAAGAGTCATTCATTTCATGCCCTACTCTTAAATAAATAGGGTGCCCTACTTTTGCCGCCGCCGTTGCCCATTCTTTTATATAAGAATCATAATCACCATTGGCAACAGATAACAGTCCGTGATTGTCTCTTTGCTCTATATCTTTAATTTTTGGAAAATTTTCTTTTGAGAATGTTGTTAACCAAGGTTCCCAAGTAATCATGGGTACTGATCCAATTCTAATAATTGCATCAACTTCATTTTCAGGAAATTCATGTTCTTTAAGTTCTCCCCAAGCTCTGTAAATTTGAATAATAGGAAATGTGACTGCTAGTGAGTCTTCTAAATCAATAATATTTTCATAAGATTTTCCATTATTATCGTCTGTAGCTCCAAAAAGAATATTTTTGGATTTTAGAAGTGCAAACTTATTATTTCTTTGGTCCTCAAACCATTCTAATTTTTTTCCTCTATTTTTTTCTCTTTTTTCTAAAATATTATCTTGCTCAAAGTCTTTAACCATATTACCAGCGTTTTCTAGAAATCCGGCTAAAGGTCCTTTAGAGCTTTTACTTAAGGATGCTAAACCATAAACTATAAAATAACCTAGCGAGAGCGCGAGCACTACATTAAAAAGTCTTTTAGATGTTTTTTTAAATGATGACATAATTATGTTTAATTTATACCGATTTCAATGCCTTAGTCAATGCTGATAATTGGCTCAAAATCTGTG
>JBNMNV010000064.1:0-13715 GCA_051278125.1 Polaribacter sp.
GAAATTAATATGTTAGATGCGCTGCAACCAGAAATGGAGTTCACCGTAAAAGTATCCGAAAAAAACAAGAAACCAATGACCTATACTTTGGCAATTGTAGAAGAAGGTTTGTTAGATTTAACACGATTTAAAACGCCAAATGCATATAACGATTTTTATGCAAGAGAAGCTTTAGGGGTAAAAACATGGGATGTTTTTGATGATGTTATAGGCGCATATTCAGGAAGTGTAGATCAAGTTTTTGCAATTGGTGGAGATGGAAGCGTATCAAAAGGGAAAAATCAAAAGGCCAATAGGTTTAAACCTGTTGTAAAATATTTAGGGCCTTTTTATTTAGAAAAAGGAGCAGAAAAAGCGCATAAAATTAGGTTGCCAAATTATATAGGATCAGTGAGAACCATGGTGGTTGCTGGTAATGTTAAAAATGAAGCTTTCGGAAATGCAGAAAAAACAGTTCCTGTTAAAAAGCCATTAATGGTCTTGGCAACGTTACCAAGAAAATTATCGCCAAAAGAAAAAGTTACCTTACCAATTGCCGTTTTTGCGATGGATAAAAAAGTGAAAAACATAACAGTTCAAATAAAAACTACAAACGGAATAAATGTTATTGGGAACAAAACACAAACCGTAAACTTTGAGAAACCAGACGAGAAAATGGTGTATTTTGAGTTGGATGTTTTAAAAGCGAATGGTATTAATACCGTTGAAATTCTTGCCTCCGGAAACGGAGAAGAAGCATCTTATAAGGTGGAACTCGATGTCGTAAATCCTAACCCGATGACTTCAATAATCATTGATAAAACCATCCAGGGAGCAGAAACACAAAAGATCACTTTTGATACCTTTGGAGTGGAAGGTTCAAACTCGGCAATTTTAGAATTATCAACGATTCCGTCGATCAACTTTTCTGGGAGATTAGATTATTTAATACGATACCCTCATGGTTGTGTTGAGCAAACAACTTCAAGTATTTTTCCGCAATTATTCTTAAATGATTTGTTTGATTTAACCTCAGCAAAACGTTCTGAAGTTCAAAAAAATATAGAAAAAGGAATCGAACGATTAGGTGATTTTCAAAAAGTAAATGGAGGTTTAAGTTATTGGATGGGAGAAGATGACGCCAGTGATTGGGGGACTAGTTACGCCGGTCATTTTATGTTAGAAGCAGCAAAAAAAGGATTTGTATTGCCCTTAACGTTCAAGTCTAATTTTATTAAATATCAAAAAAACGAAGCTAGAAATTGGCGACCAAGCTATACGCAGCAAACAACAGATTTTGCACAAGCATACAGGTTATATACGCTAGCTTTAGCAGGAAGCCCAGATTTATCGGCCATGAATAGATTGCGAGAATTTAAACAAATTACCAATGAAGCAAAATGGAGATTAGCCGCTGCTTATGCCTTGGTGGGGCAAAAAGAGGCGAGTGATGCCATTGTAAAAACTGCCAATGTAAACTTTGTGAACTACGATCATCATACTTATGGTTCTGTAACAAGAAATATAGCGATGGCTTTAGAAACGATGTTATTACTGAATGATAAAAGTGCAAAAGAGTTGGCGGAAACTATTGCCAAAGAATTGTCTAGCAATCATTGGTTAAGCACGCAAACAACAGCCTATAGTTTAGTATCTATTGGAAAAATGGTGGTTAAAAATGGCGGAAAGTCCATGAACTTAAACTATACAAATACTAATAAAACAGAGAAAATAACCACAAATAGTTCTTTTCTACAAAGAAAAATTGAAGTAAAAAAAGGTCAAAATTCAATTACAATTCAGAATGTTGATGATAACATTGTGTTTGCAAGAATTATAAATTTAGGGAAGTTGCCTTTGGGTGATGAACTTTCAGAAAGTAGAGGTTTAAGCGTTTCTGTGAATTATAAAGATGTACAAGGGAATAAAATTGATGTAAAAACACTGAAACAAGGTCAGGATTTTGTTGCTGAAATTAAAGTGAGTACTTCTAAAAATGAAGCCATAAATGATATTGCCCTTACGCAAATTTTTCCTTCAGGATGGGAAATCGTAAACACCCGTTTTACAGATTTTGGAACATCGATAAAAAGTGAAGCGCGTTATACCGATATTAGAGACGATCGTGTTAATTTTTACTTTGATTTAAAAGAGAAATCAAAAGTATCAGAAACAAAAACTTTTACAGTGTTGTTAAACGCAGCATATTTAGGAACTTATTATTTATCAGGAATTCAGGCAGAAGCGATGTATGACAATGATTATTTGGTCAGAACCAAAGGAAGTTGGGTTCAGGTTGTGAAGTAATTATTGATAACGTCATCCTGCGAGTTTACGAAGCAATCTCTTAATTATAATAACAGATTGCTTCGTTTCTCGCAATGACAAATAACAGTCAAAATTTGAAAATCAAAAACTACATATTAAAACATAAAAAGAAAACAATATTTGTTGTTATTCTGTTTATTTTCTATGCATTTTGTTTGCCAAAAGAATTATTTACAAAACCAACATCCACCGTAATTACGAGTAAAAATGATGAATTATTAGGAGCCTTAATTGCACAAGACGGCCAATGGAGATTTCCACATAATGATGCTGTTCCCGATAAATTTAAAACCTGTTTAATTCAGTTTGAAGATGAATATTTTTATCAGCATCCAGGGTTTAATCCGGTCTCTATTTTTAAGGCCTTCAAACAAAATTTAGAAGCAGGAAGCGTACAAAGAGGAGGGAGCACTATTACACAGCAGGTCGTTAGATTGAGCAGAGATGACAGATCAAGAACCTATTTTGAGAAATTGAAAGAACTTGTTTTGTCAACACGTTTAGAATTGAGAGTATCCAAAGAAAAAATTCTTACTTTTTGGAGTTCAAATGCACCTTTTGGCGGGAATGTTGTTGGACTAGAGGCGGCTTCTTGGCGCTATTTTAATAGACAATCTGCAGACTTATCTTGGGCAGAATCTGCAACATTAGCCGTGTTGCCGAATGCACCAAATTTAATTTATCCTGGAAAAAATCAACAGAAATTATTAGCGAAGAGAAATCGATTGTTACAAAAATTACTCACTAAAAAAGAGATTGATACACTAACGTATGAGTTATCAATTTTAGAAAAAATCCCCAAGAAACCCTATGATTTACCACAAATTACACCCCATTTATTGCAAAGAATTCATAAAGTTAACAAAGGAGAAATTGTAAAAACAACCATTGATAAACGCTTGCAAACACAAACAAATGCTATTGTTAAAAATCATTATAATCAATTACGTAAAAACGGAATTCATAATATTGCTGTGCTGATTTTAGATGTAAAAAAAAGACAAGTTTTAAGCTATTTAGGAAATGCTCCAACCTCAAAAAAGCATCAAAAAGATGTTGACATTGTCACGAAAGCAAGAAGTACAGGAAGTATTTTAAAACCATTTTTATATGCAGCAATGTTAGACAGTGGCGAGTTATTACCGAATACTTTAGTAGCAGATGTTCCTACAAATTACGGCAGTTATCAACCAGAAAATTTTGATAAAAAATATGCAGGCGCCATTTCAGCAAAATTAGCATTGTCAAAATCTTTAAATGTACCTACAGTAAGAATGTTGCAAAAATTTGGTTTACAGAAATTTCATGATTATTTGCAAAAATTAAACTTAAAAGATATTCGAAAAAATGCGAATCATTATGGGTTAACGCTTGTTTTAGGGGGCGCAGAAAGTAATTTATGGGATTTATGCAAAAGTTACGCATCCATGGCATCTACTGTAAATCATTATACAGAAAACTCGAGTAGATATCTTAAAAATGAGTTTTGTGAGCCTACTTTTTATGGGGATGAAAAAATCGATTTTGGGGAAGAATCATCAGAAAAAATTATTTTTGATGCTGCTTCTATTTACTTGACTTTTGAAAGTTTAAAAGAAGCAAATAGGCCCAATGCTGAAGGAAATTGGGAATTTTTTGATGCTGCAAAACAAATTGCTTGGAAAACAGGAACGAGTTTTGGCTTTAGAGATGCTTGGGCAATTGGCACTACCAAAGACTATGTCGTGGGCGTTTGGGTAGGAAATGCAGACGGAGAAGGAAGGCCGGGTTTGGTAGGAGTGCAAAGTGCGGCGCCCATTTTATTTGATGTTTTTGATAAATTACCAAAATCAGATTGGTTTGAAAAGCCCCTTGATGAAATGACTGAAATCGAAATTTGTACTAAAAGTGGTTTTAGGGCTACAGAAATTTGTGAACGTAAAAAGCTAGAATATGTTCAGAATTCAGGGTTAAAAACAGCACCTTGTTCTTTTCATATTTCTGTAAATGTAGACGCTTCAGAAAATTATCAAGTAAATACTTCGTGTGAATCTATAGAAAATATCAAACAGAAATCTTGGTTTGTCTTACCTCCTTTAATGGAATATTATTACAAGGTTAAAAATCCTTTTTACAAACCGTTACCAAAATTTAGAAATGATTGTTTTAGAGGAATAGAAAACGGAATGAAATTTATGTATCCTACAGAAAAAACCACCATTTTTTTACCAAAGGATTTTGATGGAAAACAAAACGGAATTATTTTAAAAGTTGCTCATTCTAACAAGGAAATCACACTATATTGGTATTTAAATAACACCTATTTAGGAAAAACAAACGAAATTCATGAGTTTCAAATTGCACCTAAAATTGGTAATTATAAGATTACAGTGATCGATAATTTTGGTGAGGAAATCCAACAACAGATCATTATTAAAAACTAAATTTCATATCATTTTTAAGTATTTTATCGAAAAGAAAATATTAATTTCTTTATTTAGGAAAACCTTAGAAGTTATAGTTTTGTGAGTATTGATGAATAGCTTATTTTTAACGACTCAAATAACTTTTAGAAGAAAGCCATGAAGATATATCCCATTGAAACAGGTAATTTTAAATTAGACGGTGGTGCGATGTTTGGTGTTGTGCCGAAAACAATTTGGCACAGAACAAATCCCGCGGATTCCAATAATTTAATAGATATGAGTATGCGTTGTATGCTTATTGAAGATGGTGATCGTTTAACTCTTATAGACACAGGTTTAGGTGCAAAACAATCGGATAAATTTTATAGTTATTACTATTTATTTGGTGACTTTTCTTTAGATATTTCGCTAGCGAAACTTGGTTTTCATAGAGACGATATTACAGATGTTTTTTTAACACATTTGCATTTTGATCATTGTGGAGGTGTCATTCAAAGAACTAAAGAGGGTCTGCTAATTCCTGCTTTTAAGAATGCAAAAGTTTGGTCTAATGACCAACACTGGAATTGGGCAACAGAACCAAACCCTAGAGAAAAAGCCTCTTTTTTAAAAGAAAATATCAATCCTATTAAAGAAAGCGGACAGTTAAATTTTATCCACAGTAATGCCATGAAACAAGTTGGGTTTGATGTTTTGTTTATGGACGGGCATACGGAAAAACAAATGTTACCAAAATTAACATATCAAGACAAAACATTGGTTTTTATGGCAGATTTATTACCCACAACGGGCCACATTCCTTTGCCGTATGTTATGGGTTATGATACGAGGCCTTTACTAACTATTAAAGAGAAAGGTGATTTCTTAAATGAAGCTGCAGACAATAATTATTATCTTTTTTTAGAGCATGATGCTCACAATGAAATTTGCACTCTAAAGCATACAGAAAAAGGAGTACGATTAAAAGAAACACATAAATTTACAGATATATTTAATTAAAGAGAATGAAAATAATAAAACCATTTTTATACACTGCGTTTGCAGTTTTAGTATTTACAGGTTGTAAATCAATCGCAAACATTCCGGTTCCAACGGGCACTTTAGCTGCTGTTTCTGCAACGGCCAAAAAAATGCCATTATCAGACGCTGAAAGTCAAAATTGGCAACATTTAGACCTCATACAGGATTCGATTCCAGGGATGAGTGTAGATAAAGCTCACAAATTTTTAGAAGCTAAAACAAGCGTAACTGTAATTGTTGGCGTTGTAGATTCTGGTACAGATTTAAAACATGAAGATTTAGTGGATGTTGCTTGGGTAAACTCAAAAGAAACTGCAGGTAATGGAATAGATGACGATAAAAATGGTTATATAGACGATATTCATGGTTGGAATTTTCTTGGGAAATCTTACAAAGAGCATTTAGAATATGAGCGTATTTTAATGAATCCGTCCGTTGCTGATGCTGAAACGTTAGCAGAAGTAAAAGCATTTTATCAAGAAAAATTGGATGCTGCAAAAAAAGCAAATGAAACGTTGTTACAAAATAAAACAAGATATGAGCAATTATTACAAGGTGTTAAAACTGCAGATGAAGCTTTTGTAAAACATTTTGGTAAAGAAGATTATACAAAAGAAGAAGTTTTAGCGATTAAAACAACTGATGAAAATTTATCAAACCAAATTACTTTTGCAAACCAAATGTATGCTTTTGGTTTGCCCTCTATTGCAGCAGCGAAAACTGAATTAGAAGGTGGTGTAAATTATTTTATTGATCAATTAGCTGCCAATAAAAAAATAGTGAGTGGCGATAATTTAAAAACAGATTACAGAACTGTGGTTGGCGATAATGCTTACGATATAAATGATAAGCCCGGTTATGGAGATGGAAATTCTGGCCATTCTGAAGTTGATGAAGCTCATGGCTCTCACGTTTCAGGAATTATTGGAGCTACCAGAAATAATGGAAAAGGAATGAATGGTGTTGCAAATAATGTGAAAGTTATGGCAGTGCGTTCAGTTTCTGGTGGAGATGAATATGATAAAGATGTTGCTTTAGGAATAAGATATGCAGTAGATAATGGTGCAAAAGTTATAAATGCTAGTTTTGGTAAAGCATTTTCGCCAAACAAAGAGTGGGTTTATGATGCTATTAAATATGCGGCAAAAAATGATGTTTTAATTGTACATGCAGCCGGAAATGACGGTAAAAATATTGATATTGAAAAAACATACCCAAATGATTCTAAAGACTTAAAAACAGAAATTTCAGATAACTTAATTACAATTGGTGCAATGAGTGCCAATTATAATGAAAACTTACCTGCTAGCTTTTCTAATTACGGAAAAATAAATGTAGATGTTTTTGCTCCAGGGGTACAAATTTATTCAACAACCCCAGAGAATGGATACGAAAAATTTAGTGGAACTTCTATGGCAGCTCCATCTACAGCGGGTGTTGCAGCATTAATTCGTTCTTATTATCCTAAATTAACAGCCAGTCAAGTAAAGCGTATTTTAATGAATTCTGGATCATTAATTACGATTGATGTAATTAAACCAGGCTCACAAAGTAGAGAAAATCCGAATGGAGAAAAAGTGCCGTTTACAGATTTATCAGTTTCAGGGAGAGTTGTAAATGCTTACAACGCCCTATTAATGGCAGATAACATGGTAAATAAAAAATAATTAAACTAAAAAAATAATTAAACATGAGAAAAATTTTATCTATAGTTTTTGCTTCCTTTTTACTGTTTTCCTGCAGTGAAACAAAAAAAGTAACCTACATGCAAAAAGACGTCAAAGGTGTATCTACCTATTGGCAACAACATGTAGATTACACAATGGATATTGATATGAATGTAAATAAGTATCAATATAAAGGAACTCAGAAACTAGTATACACCAACAACTCTCCTGATGATTTAGATCGAGTTTTTTATCATCTATATTTTAATGCATTTCAGCCAGGCTCTCAAATGGACGCTCGTTCTTTAAATATCAAAGACCCGGATAGACGTGTTGGTGATAGAATTAGTAAGTTACAACCTGATGAAATAGGATATATAAAAGTAAATTCTTTAAAGCAAAATGGAGGAGCAGTTTCTTTTGAAACCGTAGGAACTATTTTAGAAGTACAATTAAACACCCCCATTAAATCTGGCGAAAGTGTAACTTTTGAGATGCTTTTTGATGCACAGGTTCCTGTTCAAATTAGACGTTCAGGAAGAAATAGTAAGGAAGATGTTGCATTATCTATGGCGCAATGGTATCCTAAAATGGCAGAATATGATTTTCAAGGTTGGCACACACCACCTTATTTAGCAAGAGAATTTCATGGAGTTTGGGGAGATTTTGATGTAACCATTCATATTGATAAAAATTATGTAGTGGGTGGAACCGGGTATGTGCAAAACTCACAAGAAGTTGGTCATGGTTATGAAGATTCAACGAAAGCGTTAAACTTGCCTAAAGGCGATAAATTAACTTGGCATTTTAAAGCACCCAATGTACATGATTTTATGTGGGCGGCAGATCCAGAATACATACATGACATTTTAAAAACAGAAAGTGGTGTTGATTTACATTTCTATTACAAGAAAACATTAGAAGCAAAATATTTAGAAAATTGGAAAAAGTTACAACCTAAAACTGCTGAATTAATAGATTTTTATAGTGCGAATGTTGGGCAATATCCTTACAAACAATATTCTGTAATTCAAGGTGGAGACGGTGGAATGGAATATGCAATGTCTACTTTGGTAACTGGGCAAAGAAGTTACGGAAGCTTGTTTGGCGTAACTGCACATGAAATGGCACATACATGGTTTCAATTTTTATTAGCATCTAATGAAAGTTTACATCCTTGGATGGATGAAGGTTTTACTTCTTATATTTCTAACAAAGCAGAAAATCTAATTTTAGAATCTGGTAAAGAAAATCCACATGAAGGTTCTTATAAAGGGTATAAAAACATTGTAGAGAGAGGATACGAAGAATCTTTGTCAACCCATGCAGACCGCTATAATACAAATTGGGCTTATGGGACTGCTAGTTATTCAAAAGGAAATATTTTCTTATCGCAATTAGAATATGTAATTGGTCCAGAAAATGTGGAAAAAGGCTTGAAAAAGTATTTCACAGATTTTAGTTTTAAACATCCAACGCCAAATGACATTAAACGTTCTATGGAAAAAGTTTCTGGTATTCATTTAGATTGGTATTTGAATGAGTGGACACAAACTACGCATACGATCGATTATGGAATTAAATCTGTTGAAGGAAAGACCATAACACTAGAAAGAATTGGGCAAATGCCAATGCCAATAGATGTAGAAGTTATGTATGCAGATGGTAGTATGGAGCGTTTTAATATACCCTTAAGAATGATGAGAGGAGCAAAACCAACGACAGCGAATGTGATAGAAGATTGGACTTGGGCACACCCAACGTATACTTTTGAGGCTTCTAAAGAAGTGAAATCGGTTACGATTGATAAAAGTGGTTTGATGGCAGATATTAATTTAGAAAATAATACAGTCACAAAATAACAAGTAATTGTAATAAAAAAAGAGAGGTTTTATTCAATAAAACCTCTCTTTTTTTATTGAATAAACTCATTTATTTTTTCATTAGGAATAAATCCTTTTAAGATTAAAAAGACGCCGCATATAATTAAAGTAATACCCATTATTTTTTTTACACGATAAATAACGACCGGTGTCATTTTATTTTTCAACTGTTTTGCTAAAAATATTTTACCTAAATCAGTGATAAAATAAGACACAATGATGACTGAAAAATAGACAAAAATAGCATTTTGATTCATGTTTAAGGTTGGGCCAATGACTAAAACGGTTCCTAGCCAAAAGGCTAAAACACCAATATTTATAAAATTCAAGAAATATCCTTTGACCAATAATTTTAAATAATTGTTTTTCACAATGGGTACTTCAATGCTTTTAGCAGAGGCAATCGCCTCCTTTTTATTTTCTCTATCAAAATAGGTTATGAGACCATAAATAATTAAAACCAGCCCACCGATAAAAAACAATCTAGGATCATCTTTAATTTTTTCTAATAAAGATCTACTACCATAATACGCAATTAAAATAAAAGAAATATCACCAAGAATAACGCCTAAATCAAAAATAATAGCGGCTCTAGCTCCTTTTAAAATACTAGTTTGAATGAGCATAAAAAATACAGGGCCAATCATGAAAGCCATGAAAAACCCGATAAGAATTGCATTTTTAAAGTCGTAAATGTCCATATTATTTTACAAAAATACGGATTTTAAACGTCATCAAAATCAATGGTAATGGTAGATGTTGTTGGATGCGCTTGGCAAGTTAAGATTAAACCTTCTGCTACTTCACTATCAGTCAAAATAGAATTTTTCACCATAACAGCTTTCCCTTCGGTAACTTTAGCTAAACAAGAACTGCAAACCCCACCCTGACAAGAGTAAGGAGGATCTAATTCGTTGCGCAAACTTGCTGCTAAAATATCATCGGTTTGTTGCATGGTAAATGTTGTTTTTTCATCATCTAACAATACTGTAATTATGGTAGTTCCTTCTTTTACTTGATCTGCAGCTTCTTCATCAATAGAAACGGTAAATAATTCAAAATGGATGTTTTCTTTTGCTATTTTGTTGCTTTCTAGTGTTTTAGAAACTTC
This sequence comes from Polaribacter sp., assembly GCA_051278125.1. Lineage (GTDB taxonomy): Bacteria > Bacteroidota > Bacteroidia > Flavobacteriales > Flavobacteriaceae > Polaribacter. Next base: position 10,394 of record JBNMNV010000064.1, read on the forward strand.
ATGAATCATTGCTTCTGGGCCACATAAAAAAGCGGCATCAAAAGAAGTTTCTTTGTACATGTTTTTTACAAAGTAGTTGGTCACACTTTTATCAATTCTACCTTGCAATTGATTCTTTACATTTTCTCTACTAAATATATAATGTAGCTTTAACCTACCTGAGAACTGCTCTTTCAGTGCATTTAAATCCTCATAAAACATGGTATCAGCCACCGTTTTATTTCCGTAAACTAAAGTGAAATTTGAGCTTGATTCATTTTCTAAAACTGATTTTACCATCGATAAAATTGGAGTAATACCAGAACCTGCTGCAAATGCAATGTAGTTTTTATTGGGTTCAGTATTCAGTAAAAAACGTCCTTCAGGAGCGGTTATTTCTATTTCGTCTCCTTCTTTTAAATGAGAAGTTGCGTAGGTAGAAAAGACTCCGTTTTCAACAGCTTTTATAGAAACTCTAATAGCTCCGCTTTTGGGTGTTGAACAGATAGAATACGCTCTTCTAATTTCGGTACCATTAATTTCTTTTTGTAAGGTAACGTATTGGCCTGACGTAAATTGAAAATAAGATTGTACGTTTTCAGGTATCTTAAATAACACAGAAACCGCGTTGGCGGTTTCTTGTTTAACTTCTTGTATGTGTACTTTGTGAAATGTTGCCATAAATGTATTAGACTAAATTTTTTGCGATTAAATATTCAGCTATTTGAACTGTGTTTGTTGCCGCACCTTTTCGTAAGTTATCAGCAACAATCCACAAATTTAAGGTATTTTTTTGAGATTCATCGCGTCTAATGCGCCCAACAAAAACTTCATCTTTATTATGGGCGTTAATTGGCATTGGATATACATTGTTTGCTAAGTCATCTTGCACAATTACACCTGGAGTGGCTGATAAAAGTTCGCGCACTTCATCCAAATCAAAATCATTATGAAACTCTACATTAACCGCTTCAGAATGTCCGCCAGCAGTTGGAATACGAACAGCAGTTGCAGTTACAGAAAAAGAATCGTCACGTAAAATCTTTTTAGGTTCTTTTACTAATTTCATTTCTTCTTTTGTGTATCCGTTTTCTAAAAAAACATCACAATGCGGAATGGCATTTCTTCCTATTTTATAGTGGTACGCCATTTCGCCATCAATTCCTGCTTCTTCATTATCTAACTGTTGCACAGCTTTTACACCAGTTCCAGAAACCGATTGATAGGTAGAAATGACCAAACGTTTCATTTTATATTTTAAATGCAAAGGCGCCAAAGCCATCACCAACTGAATCGTTGAACAATTAGGATTGGCAATAATTTTATCATCCGCAGTTAACACATCACCATTAATTTCTGGAACCACCAATTTTTTAGTTGGATCCATTCTCCAAGCAGAAGAATTATCAATAACAGTAGTTCCAACTTCAGCAAATTTAGGTGCCCATTCTAAAGAAGTATCTCCACCAGCAGAAAAAAGAGCAATATCTGGTTTTAGACTTACAGCATCTGCTAAGGTTACTATGGTATATTCTTTTCCTTTATAGTTTAATTTTTTACCAGCAGATCTCTCTGATGCAACAGGAATAAATTCTGTTATTGGTAAATTACGTTCTTCTAAAACTTTTAACATGACTGTGCCAACCATTCCAGTTGCGCCTACTACAGCTATTTTCATCGCCTAAAATTTAATTATTTAAATTGAGCTACAAATATCTTAAAAAAAAGAATGATATAAATTACTTAAACCCTTATAAATCAATTAAAGTTTAAAAATTTAGCAAATAAAATTCTGGTGTTTAAAATTAAACTAGTTGAGGTAATTTTAATATTTTGGGGCATACATTTCTTCTTTAAAACCTTGCCATTTTTGGGCATCGCCACCAATTATATATTGTTTAGAATTTTTAAAAACCGTAGTTATATATCCTACACCATAACCAAGAATTGCACCAACCAGTGAATTAACAAAACGTGCTCGTCCTGGGTCAGCACATAAATAACAATCTTTATTATTGCTTGTCGTTGCTAGTCCTAACCCAAAACCTCCAGCAGAACCGAGTAATGCATTATGGTAATTAGATCTTTTGGTTTTTAAATACGAAATTTCATTAGACGCAACTTTAATAGAACTTCTTCCTTTTTTTAGAACAAGAGTAGAGTTTGTAATTTTAAGAATTTTTCCTTTGGCAATTTCTTCACCATTTTCGTTATAGACTCTAACGAATATTTTAGATTTTTTGGGGAGCTCTTGGGCTGCAATGTTTAAAGATAAAAATAAGGTAAAAGCAAATAATAAATACTTCATAGCAGTGATTTTTTTTTAAATTTTTAGTTTCTTGAATCTTATAACGGGATGAATTCTAACCTTAGACAGATGCAATTTTTTGGCAATATACCTAAAAAAGCTATTTGAAATACGTTTTTTAAAAATTGAAAAGATCTTTCCCTATTAAAATAGTGAGGTCTTTTGTGGATGAATTGGAGTGTAGCTGGGTGATCAAGCTCAATTCGTGTTTTTTTAATTTTTTAGATTTTGTTTTTTAGATTTTTATTATTATTGAGACAATAAATGAGCATGCAAAAATAAGTTTATGTTATGTAATAATTCTCCTTACTATTTTTAAAAACCTTTAGTATTTTGGAGCATACATTTCTTCTTTAAAACCTTGCCATTTTAGAGGGTCTCCTGCTAATGTGTATTGAGTAGACTCTTTAAAAAGGGAAGTTAAATAACCTATTCCACTTCCTAAACCCATATATATAGGTGTTAATAAAAAATGGGCAACACTTGCCCATCCATCATTACTTGCTGTCATTCCAATAATTCCCAAACCTAAACCTGCACTAGCACCAATCAAAGTGTTATGGCTTCTGGTTCTTTTTGTATTTAAGTAAGTAATGTCAGCCGAAGGTATTGTTATTGAGCTACTCCCTTTCATAAGAACAAGTGTAGAGTCTGTTATTTGCATTATTTTACCCTTCGCTATTTTTTTTCCAAACTCGTTATAAACTCTAACGAATATTTTAGATTTTTTTGGAAGTTCTTGAGCCGCAGTATTATTTAAAGATAGAACTAAGACAATGGCAAATAATAAGTATTTCATAATTTGGGTTTTAGATTAGATTTTAGCAGTTATTGAATCTTATAAAAGGAATGAATTCTAACTTTAGGTACATACAATATTTCGGAAAGATACTTTAAAATACTATTTCAAATACATTTTTTAAAATTAAAAAGACCTTGTCCCTATTAAAATAGTGAAAGGTCTTTTGTGTATGAATTGGGGTTTGATTAGGTGATCATGCTCAATTGATGTTTTTCCACTTTCCAAATTTTTAA
>JBNMNV010000065.1:0-13585 GCA_051278125.1 Polaribacter sp.
TAAGCTACATATGAGAATCAAATTATTGTTCTTAATTCCTTTCTTTTTCTTTGCAAAATTTTCTACAGAAGATACTGTTTTTTGGGGACAGAATGGACATAGAGTTACTGGAAAAATTGCAGAAAAGCATTTAACAAAAAAAGCAAAAAGAAATATTGATAAAATCTTAAAAGGTGAAAGTCTGGCTTTCGTGTCTACTTTTGCTGATGAAATAAAATCGGAGAGAAAGTATAGAGAATTTTCTCCTTGGCATTATGTAAACATGAAATTAGATCAAACGTATGCAGAGGCCGAAAAAAATCCACAAGGAGATTTAGTCACAGCAATTAACAAATGCATCACGATATTAAAAGACGAGAATAGTAGTGAAGAAGATCGTGTTTTTTATCTAAAATTATTGATTCATTTTGTAGGTGATTTACATCAACCTATGCATATCGGACAAAAAGAAGACAAAGGAGGAAATGATTTTCAGGTGCAATGGTTTGGAGAAGGAACAAATATGCATTCAGTTTGGGATACCAAAATGATTGAAGCATGGAATATGAGTTATATAGAACTCGCTGATAATGCCAAATACTTATCAAAAAAACAGATAGAAAGTATTGAAAAAGGTTCTGTTTTAGATTGGGTTGAAGAAATACATCAGATCACTAAAAAAGTATATGCATCTGCAAAAAGTGGCGAAAATTTGAGATATAGATATTCGTACGATCATTTTGTTATTGTAAGATCACAGTTACAAAAAGGAGGAATTCGTTTGGCTAAAATTCTAAATGAGATTTACGGATAATTAGTTCAATTTTTTATAGCATAAAGCTCCACAAGTATCTACTTCTGGAGCTTTTTTGTTAATAATGAGTTAATTATTTCATCGCATCTTTTTATTGCTGTAATTTTATAACTTATGAAAACTCAATATTATTTTATTTTGCTTGGTTGTTTTTTAGTTGCTTGTAATAAGCAAACAAAGAGCGCAGATTCAACAGATAAAAAAGTAGAAACTGCCTCTGCTATTACTTCTGTAAAATCTTACAATTATAAGCAGTTAAAACCTTTATTAGAAAAAGAAGATGATCAAATTTACGTTGTTAATTTTTGGGCAACTTGGTGTGCACCTTGCGTTAAAGAATTACCCTATTTTGAAAGAATTAAAAAAGAGTATGCTTCTAAAAATGTAAATGTGTTATTAGTGAGTTTAGATTTTCCGAAACAAGTAGAAAAAAAGTTAATTCCTTTTATCAATAAGAAAAACATACAATCTGAAGTAGTCTTGTTAGATGATATAAACGAAGATTTTTGGATAGAAGCAATAGATAAAGATTGGAGTGGAGCCTTGCCTGCAACTTTAATTTACAACAAGAATAAAAGAAAATTTTACGAAAAATCCTTTGATTTTGAAACTTTAGAAAACGAATTAAAAACCTTTTTAAATCCATAAATTATGAAAACAATCAAACGAATTTTATTAATGGCAGTTTTTTTATTAGCAACAGCGGCCTTTACAACTAAAGCAGATAATGGTTATGCTGTTGGAGATACTATAGAAGATTTTAGACTTAAAAATATTGATGACAAAATGGTGTCTTTGTCACATTATAAAGAGGCAAAAGGATTTATTATTATTTTTACTTGTAACATGTGTCCATATTCTGTGGCCAATGAAGATAGAATTAATGCTTTAGACGCCAAGTATAAAACAAAAGGATATCCTGTGGTTGCCATAAATCCAAATGACCCAGCAGCATCAAAAGGAGATAGTTTTGAAGATATGAAAGTAAGAGCCTCTGAAAAAGGGTTTACTTTTCCATATTTATTTGATGAGGGTCAGAATGTGTATCCAAAATTCGGAGCATCAAAAACGCCTCATGTCTATATTATCACTAAAAATGATATGAAAGTGCAATATATTGGGGCTATTGATAATAGTTCTAGAAACCCAGATGCCGTAACAGAAAAATATGTAGAAAATGCAGTTGATGCTTTGTTAGCCGGAAAAAAGATACAGAAAACCGAAACGAGAGCAATTGGTTGTTCTATAAAAACAATGTAAGTTTTAGTATTCTCGTGATAACAAAAAATCCCAAGCTACAGCTTGGGATTTTTTATAAAAACTTAATAATTATCTATATATTTTATCATATAAGTTTGCATATAGTTTCATAATAACCGCTCTTTTCATTTTCATGGTTGGGGTTAAATGACCACCATCAATAGACCATTCATCTGTGGTGAGTTCAAAGCGCTTAATTTGCTCCCATTTACCAAAATTACAGTTGCAATTATCAACTGCATCTTGAAACTCTTTAATAACTTTTGGGTTGGTAATTAAATCTTCATGGGTATCAAATGCAATATTATTGTCTCCAGCCCAATCTTTTAAATATTCATAATTAGGTTGAATAATTGCTGCTGGCATTTTTTCGTTCTCTCCAACAACCATAACTTGTTCTATGAACAAAGATTGTTTTAATTCACCTTCTAATAAAGGCGGAATTACATATTTACCTCCAGATGTTTTAAACATTTCTTTGGTTCTTCCAGTAATTTTTAAAAAACCATCTTTATCAAATGCTCCTTTATCTCCAGTATGGAAATAACCATCTTTTAATACCTCAGCAGTTTTTTCAGGATTTTTATAATATCCTTGCATTACATTGGGCCCTTTTACTAGAATCTCTCCATTTTCGGCAATCTTAACTTCTACATTGCTAATCACTCTACCAACGGTTCCAACTCTAAATCCTCTTTTCCCATTTTGTTCAATAAAGTTTACAGAAGTTACTGGTGATGTTTCTGTTAAACCATAACCCTCCATAATGGGCATTCCTGCTGCGGCAAAAATTCGTGTTAACCTTGGCTGTAAAGCAGAAGCTCCAGAAACCATCAGTTTAAGTTCGCCTCCTAAAGCAGCTTGCCATTTAGAAAAAATAAGCTTGCGTGCTAAACTTAGTTGCTTTTCATACCACCAACCATTAGCTCCATAAGGTTCGTATTTTAAGCCTAGATCTACTGCCCAGAAAAATAATTTCTTCTTAATACCTGTTAAATCTTCTCCTTTTAAAATAATCTTATCAAAAATCTTTTCATATAACCTTGGCACGGCTGTCATAACATTTGGTTTAATATCTTGAGCATTTTCGGTCAGTTTATCAAGGCCTTCAGCAAAGTAAATTTCCGTTCCACAATACTGATATAGATACAAAATCATACGTTCAAAAATGTGACAAACAGGCAAGAAACTTAGCGCTTTATCTTTTCCTTTCTCTAAAGGAACACTTTCTTCACTTGTAATAACGTTTGAAACAATGTTGCTGTGCGTAAGCATAACTCCTTTTGGTCTTCCTGTGGTACCAGAAGTATAAATTAGGGTGGCTAAATCTTCAGGTTTTACCGCGTTTTTTCTGGTTTCTACCTCCTTTTGATTCTTAGTATCTTTTCCTGATTCTAGAATTTCTTTCCAACTTTTTTCTCCAGCAATATCATCAAAAGTAAAAACTCCTTTAAGTTTTGTATTTCCTTTAATTTGATTTAACTTTTCTATGATGGTAATATCTGACACAAAACAATAAATAGCTTCAGAATGATTTAAAACATATTCATAATCTTCTTTAGAAATTGTTGGGTAAATGGGTACCGTTTGTGCGCCTGTTTGGAGAACACCAATATCACAAATATTCCATTCTGTTCTATTGGTAGTAGAAATTATGGCAATTTTATCATTGGGTTGAATACCAAGTTTTAGCAAACCTCTACTTAATTGATTAGATTTATCTACATATTCTTGAGAAGAAATAGATTCCCATGTACCATTATATTTGGTTGTAAAAGCTTTTTTAAGGTTGTACTTCTCTAATTGAAAATATGGAAAGTCGAATAACCTAGTAATTTCTGTTGGCATATTATCTGTTTTTGTGTTTGCAAAATAGTGAAATTCCTTTAATTTCACAAATACTTATTAATAGACTTTATATTTTATGAATTATATATTTATTGATCTAATTTTTTGTGTTTTTCTTTAGATGTCTGTCTTTTTACTTTTATAACCACACCTGGTTTTAGGCCTTTCTAGATCATTATTAAAGTTTGATTTTCGATTGTTTTTTTAGGGATTTTTATAAATATTGTGCTGTAAGAATCTATTATAAAGTTTTATCTTAATTGACTGTTTTTTTAAACAAAAAAAAGGTTGATATAAAATCAACCTTGATGAAACCATATGTGTTTACTTTTAGTCGAAATCTTTTAATAAATATGTATTAAAACTTCTACCATTAATTTTAGTGTATTTTGAGTCGATATCATACCCGACTTTCATACCGGTAAGATTAAAATTACCGGAAACTTCCATGTACTTAATATTTAAATCTTCTTCAAAATTTGTGTTTTCAAAAGAAACACCATCATTAAATTTGGTGTATTTAAATACTGCTGAATCTTCAAAAACGGCATCAGTAAAACTTACGTATTTTTTAAAAGTAGCGTATTTAAAAGTAGAAATTTCAGTGAAACGAGTCTTAGAAAAACTAATTTCTTTATCAAATTTAGCCCACTTAAAAGTGCTGTCATCCTCAAAATTAGTTCCAGTGAAGTCTGTATTGCTCTCAAAACGAGAGTACTTAAACATTGCTTTACTTTTAAAATTACAGTTCTTAAAAATTACTTCATCTTCAAAACTAGCGATAAAAGTATAACCAGAATTTTCATCAGGTATGTATGCTAAAACATCATCTTTAAAAGTACAGTTGATAAAAGATATTTTTTCTTCGATTAATTTTTTTATGGTATTATCGGAGTCGCCCATATTCCACCAGCTATTTTTTTTCTTCCTTGGTAATTTCTCTAAAGCTTCCTCCATATAAGTAAAGTCGAGAACTCCAATAATTGTTGCATTTTTATAGGATACCATTTTGCCTGCTTTTAGATCTTTCATAATATTGGAAGCTTCAATATTTTTTTGTGAATACGATAGTGCTGAAGCAAAAAGTAAAAAGAGTAAAAAAGTAATTTTAAGTTTCATTTTAGTAGGAGTTTATATGTTTTTACTTAAAGACAAAAGGAAAGTAAAAGTGTGACAGTTGGGGACAAAAAAAAGGCTAATTTATAAAATTAGCCTTTAGTATATCAATTATTAGTTTCCCCCAAAACCATGAATATAATTAATAACACAAATATACAGAATATAATTATAATTAAAAATAAAAATTAATAGATTTTAAAATAAAAAACACAAAACAAAAAGAGAGAAGCAGTATCGCTATGCTTTTACATGTGATTTGTGTTTTTAATTCGTTTAACATATTAATGACATCTCTATTTCTAAGTTGGTGACACTTCGTACAGTTTTTTAAAAAAAGTAAATAAATTTTCATTTTTCATATTTTTTTTCATCATAAATTAAAAATGTTTGCAGTTTGTTTATTATAAAGTAATATTCTTTCATTATTTTGTAAAATGCTCATAATATGATTTTTATCATTTTTAATTTTTTATTTAAAATTTACCTTTAGTCGTGCTTTTAGTTGAGCAGAATTAAAAATTAATTAAAAAACATATTATGGAAGTATTACTAGATGTAAAGCCTCGTGTGTATAAGTTTGGCGATAAACAAGCTGATGGTAACAGTGCAATGAAAAATTTATTAGGTGGCAAAGGAGCAAATTTAGCAGAAATGAGTTCTATAGGTATTCCTGTGCCTCCAGGGTTTACGATCACAACAGAAGTTTGTACAGAATATAATTTATTAGGCCAGGAAACAATTGTAGAGATGATTCGAGAAGAAATGGAAGCTTCTATCAAAAATATTGAAAGTTTAATGGGAACAAAATTCGGAGATAAAGAGAACCCTCTTTTAGTATCTGTGCGCTCCGGAGCAAGAGTTTCTATGCCAGGGATGATGGACACTGTTTTGAATCTAGGGATGAATGATGAAGTTGTTGCTGGTTTAGCTAAGAAAGCAAATAACGAGCAATTTGCTTGGGATTCTTATCGTCGTTTTATTCAAATGTATGGTGGTGTAGTTTTAGGAATGAAACCTGCTTCAAAAGATGACATAGATCCTTTTGAGGAAATCATGGAAAATTTAAAAGAAAAAAGAGGTATTGAGTTAGATACTGAATTTACGATTCACGATTTAAAGGACTTAGTCTTTGATTTTAAAAATGCAGTTAAAAAAAGAACTGGTCACGATTTTCCAACAAACCCTTTCGATCAACTTTGGGGAGCAATCATTGCTGTTTTTAATAGTTGGAATGGTAATAGAGCTGTTTACTATAGAAATATGCATGGATATCCTGCAGATTGGGGTACAGCTGTAAATGTACAAGCAATGGTTTATGGAAATATGGGCGATAATTCTGGTACAGGAGTTTGTTTTACACGTGATGCTGGTACAGGAGAAAATGTATTTAATGGAGAGTATTTAATAAATGCACAAGGAGAAGATGTTGTTGCTGGTGTTAGAACTCCGCAACAAATTACAAAATTAGGTTCAGAACGTTGGGCAGAATTAGCAAAAATAGAGGAAGAAGATAGAGTGAAAAATTATCCTTCTTTAGAAGAATTAATGCCTTCAATTTATAACGAACTAAATTCTTATCAAAATACTTTAGAAGAGCACTATCGCGATATGCAAGATATGGAGTTTACCATGCAGGACGGAAAACTTTGGATATTGCAAACTAGAAATGGTAAACGAACTGGTGCAGCTATGGTTAAAATAGCAATGGATTTATTAAAAGAAGGAATGATAGATGAAAAAGAAGCCCTAATTTCAATAGAAGCTAATAAATTAGAGGAACTTTTGCATCCTATTTTCGATCCTAAAGCACTAAAAAAAGCGCATGTAATCGCCCAAGGTTTGCCAGCTTCTCCTGGAGCAGCTACAGGTAAAATTGTATTTTTTGCGGATGAAGCTGATAAATATAAAAATAGTATTCTAGTAAGAATTGAAACTTCACCGGAAGATTTAGAAGGAATGAATATTGCCAAAGGTATTTTAACGGCACGTGGAGGAATGACTTCTCACGCGGCTGTTGTTGCCCGTGGCATGGGAAAATGCTGTATCTCTGGTGCAGGAGCATTAAAAATAAATTATAAAACTAGAACGCTTATAGTTGGAGATCATGAATATCAAGAAGGAGATTGGATTTCATTGAATGGTTCTACAGGGAATATTATAGAAGGTAAGGTTGCTACAATTAAGCCTGAATTAAGTGGTGAATTTGCAGAAGTTATGGAGCTTTCAAATAAGTATGCAATCATGAAAGTAAGAACAAATGCAGATAGTCCAAAAGACGCTAAAATAGCACGTAGTTTTGGAGCACAAGGTATTGGGTTAACTAGAACTGAGCATATGTTTTTTGAAACGGATAGAATAAAAGCCATGCGCGAAATGATTTTGGCTGATACGGTTAAAGGTAGGGAACGAGCTTTAGAAGATTTATTACCAATGCAACGTGCAGATTTTGAGGGTATTTTTGAAGCTATGGAAGGTTTACCTGTAACAATTCGTTTACTAGACCCGCCATTACATGAGTTTGTACCTCACCAATTGGCTACTCAAAAAGAGTTGGCAAATGAAATGCATATTTCATTGCAATCAATTAAAAACAAAGTTTCTGAATTGGAAGAATTTAATCCAATGTTAGGGCATAGAGGATGTAGATTAGGGAACACGTATCCAGAAATTACAGAAATGCAAACAAGAGCTATTCTTGAAGCTGCTCTTAACCTAAAAGAAAGGGGTGTTGTTTGTAAACCAGAAATTATGGTTCCTTTAATTGGAACTGTTAAAGAATTTGAGTTTCAAGAAGCTATTATTAGAGGTACAGCAAATAAAATTTTTGATGAAAGAAAAGACACTATTGATTATTTAGTTGGAACCATGATAGAAATTCCAAGAGCTGCATTAATGGCAGATAAAATTGCAGAAAAAGCAGATTTTTTCTCTTTTGGAACGAATGATTTAACACAAATGACATTTGGTTATTCACGTGACGACGCAGGTAAATTTTTACCTATTTATATTGAAAAAGGAATTTTAAAAGTAGATCCTTTTGAAGTTTTAGATCAAGAAGGCGTTGGGCAATTAGTTATAATTGGAACAGAAAGGGGTAGAAGTGTAAAACCTAATTTAAAAGTAGGTATTTGCGGAGAGCATGGAGGAGAAGCGAGCTCTATAGAGTTTTGTTATAATTCAGGAATGGATTATGTGAGTTGTTCGCCTTACAGAGTGCCAATTGCGAGATTAGTCTCAGCGCAGGCGGCCATTAAATCAATTAAGTAAATTTCCCATAATTTAATTTGATAAAAAAACCCAGAAGTGTAATGCTTCTGGGTTTTATTTTTTATAAGAAAGCTTTTTAAGCAATAACCATTAATTTCTTTAGTGTTGTAAAAATAAAAAGACCAAATAATTAAATTTGATCTTTTTAAACTTCATAACATATATTATTATCGATGACAATATCAAGTCCCCCAACTCAATGTAGTTATGTCTTAATTATAATATTGTAAATATAATTTTGTTGTAAATAAAAATGTTGTAAAAAAACGTAAAAATTTACTTTTTTAAGTATTTTTTTATTAGCGGGTAATCCTGTTTAAAAAATGATTTGAAATCTTGATTCATAAACAATCTAAAATCTTTAGCAAAATGAGAAGAATCATAATAGTTATATTGATAGATTAAATAAGATAGTTCAATCTCATTAGAAAAGTATTTTCTCATTAAATTAAGAAAACGAAATAGTCTTATATATCTTCCTGGAGTTAAACCTACTATTTTTTTAAAATGTATTTCTAATGATTTTTGTGAAATTGATATTTCATCTACGATGTCTAATACAGTCAATAATCCATCTTTTTCTCTAATTAAGGAAATAGCGTGGTCAATTTGTTTCGTGTTTTTATCAATATGTAGAGATATGTTAAAAAAAAACGAATTTAAATTATGAATCAATTCATTAGAATCTTTAGATTCTTCGAAAATTGGTAAAAGTTTATTATGAAAAGTATTATTAATTTGTGATAAAGGGGTGTGTGTGTTTTCTAATTCTGAAACATCAATATTCAATAATTTATGAAGCGCTGTTGGATGCAAATTAGCACCTATGGAAGTTGTAATAGAATTGGTTGTAAACTTAAATGACCTAAAGTATTGACCAGAAACCATAAGACCTTTCAGCAATGTTTCATCACAATTAACACAAACTTTTTGTGTGCCAGTTCCTATATAAAATAAATGTGCTAATCCAACAGGTAAAATGGCGGATTTAAAAGGGATATCTTCTTCATCAAAAGAAAGGTAAAAATATTCTTCAATTAAATGAGGTACTTCAGTGGAGGAAAAATATGTATAAATCATAGCCAACCAAATATAACTCTGATCTAACCTAATTAATTGTAAAAAATCGTAAATAATTAGTTTTCACCTATTATTATTATTATTAGGAACTTTGGTTCATAAACATGTTGTGATTTACTCGCTACAATGGGTAAGAGAATAATCATGATCGTTATATTTATAAATTACATTTTTTAGCTAAATTTCTTTAACAAAGTATTTTCTCTTTAAATTCATAAAATTGAAAGTATGGATAAAAATAAGAGCTTAATTTATCTATTTTTAATTTAATTTTGAGTTTAGTTGTACTATCTTTTAAATTTTTGAAGGCCAATAAATAAATACTTAGAAGTTTTAATCTTTTGATGTTATAAAATTAGTTGTTTATTCAGAGGTTTGTTATCAATTAAAGCGCAGTCGAGAACTCTTCGAATGCTATAAGTAGGTTTCGATTACGCTCAAGCAGAAATTCGTTAACGCTTTATGTTTTAATTCTGAGTAACTAGCTATTGACCTCTATAAATTTTTATTAGGTAAATACTTACGTGTGGAGTTTAATAGCTCAGAAACACAAAATTTTGTTGAAATTCTTATTTCCTGTTATGAAAAAACATTTTTATTAGAAAACAGTAACAAAATTAAAACTTGCTTGTCTTTATAACAGTTCTCAATATCTTTGAAACTATATGCTATTCATAAACACTAATTTAAAACTACATTATTATGAAATTTAAAAATATTATTTTCTTTATGTCTTTACTCTTTTTAAATAGTAACATCAATGCACAAAAAACAATAAAGTTGGAGTCAGACTTTGATAAAATCATTGTAAGCCCACATATAGAAGTAATTTTTAAGAAAGGTGAAGCACCAACTATTGAAATTGTGGATATGAATATACCCATGGAAAATTTTCTTTACGAATTAAATAAAGGTACGTTGCAAGTATATTTAGAAGGTGCCAAAACCTATACTAAAAATGAAAAAATAGTCATTAGAAACACTGAGAGAAAAGTGCCTTTATACAAGGGGAGGGTAGCTAAAGTAATTATTACTTATACTGATGTAAAAATATTTTCTTTAAGAGGAGAAGAAAAAATCACGTTTCAAACGCCTTTAATTCGCAAAGAATGTGTTTTACGCATTTTTGGAAAATCTGAAGTTACCATCAAGACTGTTGCGTTAGATCGATTGGATGTTTCAATTTATGGTGATAGCTTTTTAAATATAGAAAAAGGCAGTATTAAGAAGCAAAAAGTAACCGCTTATGGAGCAAGTAAAGTAATGGCTTCGGATGTTATTTCAGAAGAAACAAGATTAACCGCTTATGGAGATGGAATTTTTAAATTTAATGTTTCTGATAAAATAAAAGTAACCTCTTATGGTGAAGCAACAGTTTTATATAAAGGTGATGCTACATTAAAAAAAGGAATTGTGATAGGAGAGTCTACTATTAAAAAGGTGATGTAGATTTTGCTTGCTTGCCAAAGCAGAATTTTTTATCACGAAAGCATTCAATATTAAAGTCAGATTTTGAATTTATTCGGAGAGTTTTCGACAGAGTATATATTTTTGCATCAGAACAAAAAAAATGCCATTGCAATCTCTATTGTAAAAAAAAATCAGCTTTCAGCAAATGCTAAAAGCTGATTTTTTTATCACAGACCAAGCTACAAAAACTTCACAAATTTTAAAATCTGTGAGGTTTTTGTAATGTATAGTGTTACTCTTTTTTGTCTATCCAATTTTTTGCATTTACAAAAGCTTCTAACCATGGCGAAACTTCGTCTTTTCGTCCTGCAGGATAATTTGCCCAATTCCATTGAAAAGTAGAACGTTCTATATGGGGCATGGTTACTAAATGACGACCAGTTGCATCACACATCATAGCTGTATTAAAGTCGGAACCGTTAGGGTTATTAGGATAGCCTTCATACCCGTATTTTGCAACAATGTTATAGTTTTCTTCAGCTTCCGGTAAATTAAATTTTCCTTCTCCGTGAGAAATCCAAACACCCAATTCTGTTCCTGCTAAAGAGGAAAGCATTACGGAATTATTTTCTTGAATTTTTACCGAAGTAAAAGAACTTTCATGCTTTTTAGAATCATTGTGAATCAATTTTCCATGCACTTTATGTTTTGGGTTGATTAAATCTAATTCCATCCATAATTGTGCACCATTACAAATACCAACAGACAATGTGTCTTCTCTTTTAAAGAAGTTTTTTAGTGCTTTTTTTGCTTTTGCATTGTATAAAAATGCTCCTGCCCAGCCTTTCGCAGAGCCTAATACATCAGAATTAGAAAAACCACCAACGGCACCAATAAACTGAATGTCTTCTAGTGTTTCACGACCAGAAATTAAATCGGTCATGTGTACATCTTTCACGTCAAAACCAGCTAAATACATCGCATTTGCCATTTCACGTTCAGAATTTGAACCTTTTTCACGGATAATAGCTGCTTTTGGTTTTGTTCCTTTAGCATCTAGTTTTGGTAATTTTCCAGTAAAATTTTCTGGAAATTTATATGTTAAAGGTTGCTTTTTGTAATTATCAAATCGGTCTTGTGCCAAACCATTTGCAGTTTGTTTTTGATCCAATAAAAAAGAAGTTTTATACCAAACATCTCTCATTTCAGCAACATTAAAAGAGAAGTTATCTTCATTATTTTTAATGTTTACAGTTCCTGAATTGTTTGCAGTACCAATATTAAAAAACTCAATATTATTTTCTGACAAAGTAGTTTCTACAGAAGAATCTGCTTGAAAAACAATTCCTGAATTTTCAGCAAACAACACTTTTATAGAATCTTCTTCATTTAGAGAAGTAATGTTAAAATCTGCTCCTAAATTTATAGTTGCAAAACACATTTCTAATAAAGTAGTGATCAAACCGCCAGAAGCAACATCATGTCCAGCAGTAATTTTATCAGCTTTAATTAATTCTTGAATGGTATTAAACGTATTCTTTACAAACGCAGCATCTTTTACATCAGGAGTAGCATTTCCAATTGTATTTAGAACTTGGTGAAAAGAACTTCCTCCTAATTTAAATTCATCTCGAGAAATATTAATATAATAGATATTTCCTCCATTAACTTTTAAAAGAGGTTCCACAACTTTACTGATTTCATTACAGTTTCCTGCAGCAGAAATAATTACGGTTCCTGGAGCAATTACTTCATCATCAGCATATTTTTGCTTCATTGATAAAGAATCTTTTCCTGTTGGTACATTGATGCCTAGCTCAATAGAGAATTCTGAAACTGCTTTTACTGCTTTGTATAAACGAGCATCTTCACCTTCATTTTTACAAGGCCACATCCAGTTAGCAGATAAAGAAATTGAATCTAAATTATCTTTTAAAGGTGCCCAAATAATATTGGTTAAAGATTCTGTAATTGCATTTCTACTTCCTGCTGCAGGATCAATTAATCCAGAAATAGGCGAGTGCCCAATTGAAGTTGCCACTCCTTCTTTTCCTTTATAATCTAAAGCCATTACACCAACGTTATTTAACGGAATTTGTAACGGACCAACACATTGTTGTTTGGCAACTTTACCACCAACACATCTATCTACTTTATTTGTTAACCAATCTTTACAAGCAACAGCTTCTAACTGTAAAACTTGCGTTAAATAGTTTTTAAAATTCTTAACTTTATATCTAGAATTCTTATAATTTCTTTTTATAGTTGTATCTGTTAAAACAGTTTTAGGAGAAGAGCCAAACATGTCTTCTAAAGCTAAATCCATTGGTTTTTTACCTGTTGATTTAGACTCAAAAGTAAAACGGTTATCTCCTGTAACTTCACCAACATCATAAATAGGAGAGCGCTCTCTATCCGCAATTTTATGCAAAGTTTCTAAATGCTTTTCAGCAATTACCAAGCCCATTCTTTCTTGCGATTCGTTCCCAATAATTTCTTTTGCTGATAATGTTGGGTCTCCAATAGGTAACTTGTCTAGATCAATTTTTCCTCCTGTGTCTTCAACTAATTCTGATAAACAATTTAAATGGCCACCAGCTCCATGATCGTGAATAGAAACAATAAAGTTTTCTTCACTTTCTACCATGCCACGAACTGCATTTGCAGCACGTTTTTGCATTTCTGGATTGGAACGTTGTACCGCATTTAATTCAATACCTGAATCTAAAGCACCTGTATCTGCAGAAGAAACTGCAGCGCCACCCATTCCGATTCTATAATTTTCACCACCAAGAATTACAATTTTGT
>JBNMNV010000066.1:0-13469 GCA_051278125.1 Polaribacter sp.
AACAATACTTCATTAAATAAACAAGCCTCATATTGTGAATAAAAGAAAATAAAGCACAGGCTATAACAAAGTGTCATATTTAATGCGGGTTTCAGCGGTTTTTTTACTGCGGCTCGTTGTTGCAACAACGCCAATTCGGCTTTAACGATTGTCATAAAAAATGAAATTATGAATAAACGAATTGGCTACAGGCAGGATTGAAAGTTCATACTTTTACTCCCGTACTCCACATACACAAACTGTTGGCATTCACTGCTAAAAACTCAACAGCAATCAAATATAATAGTGTGAAAAAGCTATTAATTCTGACTTTGACAATAATTTTTTCTTCATTTAATGTGCCTGCAATTGCACAACAAAATGATTTTATAAAAGACTATTTAGAGCTATTAGAAAATTCTCGTAAATACTTGATTCTTGTAGCATTGGAAATGCCAGAAGATACATATGAATATAAAGCATCACCAGAGTCTATGACTTTCTCGGTAAATTTAATGCAGAATTGGTTTTCGTATTTATTCACTAACTTTAGTGCTCGAAACAGGCAACTAATCTTATTCTACAACCTTGGAAACAAGGCTGAAAAAATTTAGATTTGCAATGAAAATTAGGAAATTCATCAAATGATAGACAAAAAAACACTCGGGTTTTTAAATCAATTAAGTTCCAATAATTCCAAAGAATGGCTAGATGAAAATAGGTCGGATTATAATTTTGTCAAAGATGATATTTTAAATTTAACGCAGTCCCTAATCAATTCGGTGTCTGAATTTGATATAGGAATTGCAAAAGCGGACTTAAATCCCAAAAAGTGTATTACTAGACTAAATCGGGATTTACGATTCTCTAAAGACAAAACACCCTATAAAACCGATTACTATATTGTGCTAAATCAGAACGGAAAAAACAGTCCTTCTGCTTTCTATTATGTACATATTGAACCGAATAATTGTTTTGTAGGCGGTGGAGTTTATAATCCACAATCTGCCGAACTGAAAAAGATAAGGAAATTCAATCCAATCTTATTTTGGAAAAAATCATTGATTATTTTAAAACAGTTAAACCTTTTGTAAACTATTTAAACCTCGCAATTGAGGAATAGTAGGTAAAGGCAACTTGCCGATAAGCTAACGTTATATGCCTTTTTGACTGATCTATTGCTAAGGGTAAGGAGCAAAACGATCGTTTGGGTTTAGGTTTTAAAAGAAGTGTAATTGGGGTAAGTAGGGTATGTTTAATATTTCTATTGCATACGAGCTATTTATGATGCGTTTTTTAAGCTAGTTCTTTTTTTTAAGGAAGTGTTCTAAACCCTTTTTTGGAATTGTTTTTAAGGCCATAACTCTCCAAAAACAACAGAAACCGATACCAAAACCATTCACATAAATAAAAGAAACATAAAAAGTAATTTGGATATTCTGCTGGAAAAGAGTACTTTAAAAGGTATAGAGCGTATGCGATATATCGACAATGAGCAGGTGCAATTTTTAGCCTTCATTAGGTTTACCCTACATTACTACAATAAAATTCTTTGAATTTGTTTGTTGGAAATTACTGTTTAAAATAGCTGGTGGATTTATATTCTAATCCTATTTTCTTTTCCATAAGTAATACTTCAGGCTTATCTTTTCTTAAAGCAACTTGCCAATTATTAAATATTTCCCAATTATCATTAACAAAGATAGGCTTACCATACTGGTTAGTCAAGGCTTTTCTAATTCTATCTTCTTCTCCTTTTCCAGTTAATATCCATACTACATTTAAAATATTATTTCCAAATCGAGTTTCAAATGTTCTTGGAAATCCTAAATAATCAACGCCAAAACAGTTGATTTGAATTTGAGCATTTGAATCAGTTCCATCTAATTCTTCAGTACTTGTAAATTTACTTTTAGCTTCTAATAATGGCTTTAACTCATCAAAGGTTGCCCCCATTTTAATAAATGATGGTATTTGACTTGAGGATTTAGATTTTGTTTCAAAATTATAATCTGGATTTAGATATGGATTTTCCCAAGCGAACAAATAATTACGCATTGCCTCTTGAGTTAGTATCCAAGCAACATCATCATTTTTCTTTAAAAATAATTTTTCGGTAACATAGACATCATAACGAAGGTAAGTTCTTGCAGTATCTGTAAGCTTATTAGTTAAAGCTTTGACCACATTTCCTCTTGCTTCTATATATTTAAGCTTGTCATCAGCAAAAGTGAATACAACTCTATTAATTACTCCATTATCTGTTTTAACTTGTGAGCAAACTAAATGTTCTTCTTTGCTATTAGCTAATGGAAAACTCGGCTTATCAACGGAAATGATATTTGATTTTTCAGATATTTCGCTTAATTTTTGAGCTACAACTTGCAATGACTGGTTCATTCGAATGTCATTAAAAACTGACTCAACCTGTGCAGAAAGCACAAGTGGAAAGATTAGACTTAGAAAAGCTAAAATGTTTTTGTTAATTTTCATTATATTGTAATTCTTATATTTTTAATAAGACAACTATTTACACTAATTGTTACAATAAATATATGGATTTGCTAAAAACAATAAATAACGAAAGACTAATAACGTGCATAATTCATAGTGTTTATCGTTTATCTTGGAAATTCTGTCGAATTCCCTGCACGCCTTTCCCTTTTGCTATCTTTAGTTCTGCACTACGAAATCTAACACGAACACGTTAGCCACAATTAAAGAATAGGGTAACAAAAGAATCTTCTACTCGTCTTTTTTAAACAAATAGACATTTATGAAAAAAACAATGATGCTAGTCTTAATCCTAGCTATTAACACATCAATCAAAGCGCAAAGCATTAATGATTCTATAACTATTGAGTTGACCAAATTAAGTAAGAACATTAATCTTGTTGGCTTTGGTGTGGCTATTGTAAATAAAGATAGTATTGTGTACGCAAAAGGTTTTTGTTATGCTGATAAGGATACCAAATCTCCTTACACAATTCAAACGGTGCAACCCATTGCTTCTATTTCTAAAACATTGATTGCAGTAGCATTAATGAAAGCCCAAGAAATGGGAAAATTACATTTGAATGATAATATAAATGACTATTTACCTTTTAAAATATACAATCCTAATTTTCCAAACGAAAACATTACCATACAACAACTTGCTAATCATACCTCGAGTATTTTGGATGGCGATACATATGATAGAACGTATATATTTAAAAATAAAATACCACTCTTTTATCACGATTTTGCCGATAACGATTTAAAGACAGAAGTAAAATCATGGGTTGAATTGGTCAATGAAAATGAAATAATGCCGCTATCCGAATTTATTAAAAAGCAATATGTAGAAGGCCAAATTTGTATAACAAAGAACAGAACTTCTCCAGCAACCACCCAGGAAGCATCTACAAGTACAGTAATATGGGGGCAAATATTGCAGCCTTCATCCTAGAACAATCAACAGGTGAAAATTATGCTGAGTTTATAAATAACCAGATAATAGAACCGCTTCAAATGGATAGTTCAGGTTGGCGTGGAAAAAATTATGCCCCTAAGAATGCTTCAACTTTATACTGGTATGGATATGCCATCCCACATTCTGATTTAATAACCTATCCTGATGGCAATTTGATGACAAACGTAGTAGATTACAGTAAGTTTTTAAGTACTATGATTCGTGGATATGGATGTGAAGATAATTTTTTAACAGCTGAAAGATATAAAGAAATGATGAAAGACCCAATTTCAACTGATTTTAGGAAAGGTGTTTTTTGGACTGTAGATTCAGAAAAAATTGGTCATAGCGGCAGTGATTTGGGTGTGTTAACACACGCTTATTTTTTAAGGGAAAATAGTATTGGTATTATTGTATTCGTAAATACATCTGATACTAAAACAGGTATGACAGAAGTAAGAGACATATACCGAACACTTTTAAAGTACGCAAAGAGATAATAACAGTAGGCATGTGGCGTGCCGATAGGCTAACGCTATATGCCTTGTTGACGGATCCATTGCTAAGGATAAGTGGGAAAACGACCGTTTAGGTTTGGGGTTTAAAAGGTGTGAGACTGAAGAAAGTAGGGTGTTTTCAATATTTCTAATACATACGAACTATTTATGATATATTTTTTAAATTTTCAGTTCTTTTAGATGGCATTTTAGTGCTCACTTTTTGAGTTTAGGCAGTAGTATCCGCTATATGCAATTCATTTTTTAGTTTATTTTAATTTTTAAGTCGGACTCAAAATTAATGAACGAATAATGATTCGAGGATTCTCTCCTTAGAAAATAATTTTTTAAACGATTGCTACTACTTCAAGCTCTTGAAAGAGTTTTTTTAAGCTAGTATCTTCCTTTTAAGGAAGCGTTCTAACCCTTTTTTGGAACTGTTTTTTAAAGCGATATTTGACTAATTTACGTTTTATAATTTCTTCGGCATACTTTTGTGCCCCACGGTATCGAAAACAATATAAAATTGAGATATTTAAAAAGTATTAAGGCCATAACTCTCCAAAAACAACAGAAACCGATACCAAAACCATTCACATAAATAAAAGCAACATAAAAAGTCATTTGGATATTCTGCTGGAAAAGAGTACTTTCACATGAATAATACGTATGCGATATATCAACAATGAGCATATCCAATCGATATGGTTAAGTGAACCATATAAGATAAAGTGGAGTCCAGATATCACTATAAAAACGGGGCGTTATCAGAAAAGCCTAACGAGTATGAAAGCTAAATTTGTTAAGATGAAAAAAGGAATGACCAAAGTGAGTGTATTGTATCCAAATGGCGAAAATAAAACATTTGACATGGATTATTATTGTAACACTCATTTACCAATGGTAAGTGAATTATTGGGAGACTCTCTTAAAGGTGCTACAGTTGAAAAAGGATTAGGAGGAGCTGCGCCTGGGTCACCTGCGCCATACGCTGGAATGGGAAGCATGTATTTTAACTCTGTAGAGGATTTTGGAAATGCTTTTGGCCCAAATGCAGAAAAAATAATGGGCGATTTACCCAATTTTACTAATATTGAACCTATCATTCAAGTCAGTGAAGTGATGTGATGTAGTTGAGTGAACTAAACCTAACCATCTGACGTTCCGATAGGATAACGCTATATGCCTTGTTAAATGATCTATTGCTAAGTATAAGGGGGGAGGGGCTACTGTTTGGGTTTTAAAAGAAGTGTGACTGGGGAAAGGAGGGAGTTTTCAATATTTCTGCTGCATACAAGCTATTTATGATGCGTTTTTTAAATTTTTAGTCCTTTTTGATGGCATTTTAGGGGTCATTTTTTGAGTTTAGGCAATAGTATCTGCTATATGCAATTCGTTTTTTAGTTTATTTTAATTTTTAAGTCGGACTCAAAATTAATGAACGAATAATGATTTGAAGATGCTCTCCTTAGAAAAGAACTTTTTAAACGATTACTGCTGCTTTAAGCTCTTAAAAGAGTTTTTTAAGCTAGTATCTTTTTTTTAGGCACAGGTTTTCTAAGCCCTTTTTTGGAACTGTTTTTTAAAGCTATATTTGGGTACTTTATGTTTTATAATTTCTTCGCCATACTTTTGCGACCCATGGTATGGAAAACAAAATAAACTTGAGATATTTACAAAGTATTTTAGGATATATCTCTCCAAAAACAACAGAAATTTATCCCAAAACCATTCACATGAATAAAATAAATATAAACAGTTATTTGGGTATTCTGCTGGAAAAGAGTACTTTCATATGTATAATACGTATGCGATATATTAACAATGAGCAAATACAATTGTTGTGATTAATTAAAAACTACTAACCATGAAAAAAATAATTTATTTCATTTTATTTTCTATCGGATTAATTTATTCCCCAAATGTAAATAGTCAAATCATCGACAAGAATGAACTTGAAGCTAAAATTGATGCATTAGTTCCAACTCAAGTGAATGATTCTACTCCAGGACTAGTAATTGGAATTGTTCAAAAAGGGAAACTTATATTTAGTAAAGGATATGGTCTTGCTAATTTGTCTTACGGAATACCTAATGATTCTAAAATGGTTTACAATATTGGTTCTGTTAGTAAGCAATTCCTTGGTTATGCCTTCGCCATGTTGCACGTAGAGGGTAAATTAAGTATTGATGATCCAGTAAACAAGTACATGGAAGATTGGCCTGAATTTGAACATATCGTGACTTTAAGGCATCTGCTCACCCACACCAGTGGTTATCGAGAAGCATATACCATGTCAAATTTAGCAGGTAGAATTATAGGTGTTGATCGTCTCTCAAGAGAGGAATGCTTAGAAGTAGTTCGTAAACAACCACAACTAGAATTTGTGCCAGGTTCTCGTTACACTTACAACAGTACAGCTTGGGTGATTTTGGCTGAAGTTTTGGCAAAAGTTACTGGCCATCCAGCAGATGAATGGGTAGAAAACAACATTCTACGAAAGCTCGAAATGAATGATACCCAGATTGAAAGTTATGTTGGGGAAGTAATAAATAACACCGCAGAATCTTATTCTTACAATAAAGAGCGAGGTTACATAAATGAAGAAAGTAATCGAGCTATTTTTGGTGCAGCAGAGGTATACACAAGTATTCAGGATTTAGTTAAATGGATTAATAATTATCGAACTGCAGAGATTGGAGGGAAAGCCGTAAACGACTTATTTTTAGATCCATTTATTTTTAACAATGGATTAAACGTTGGATTAAGTTCTGAATATGCACTAGGGATAGGCAATAGTACTTACCGTGGACTAAAGCGTTATCGGCATACAGGTGGTCACGAAGCCTTTTCAACGCAACTTAGCTATTACCCTGATCAAGATCTGGGCATAATAACCATATCAAATTTTGGAGGGAGAGGACGGCTTGCAACATCAAAAGTAGCAGAATTGTTGCTGGAAGAACAAATGACTTCAGAAGAAGTCAAAGAGTACCCGAAAGTAGAAATTGAAAAGAATAAAGTAGAACAATTTACCGGTTTTTATTTGGTGCCAACACGAAATAATAGCACTTTTAATCTTACAATTGTCAATGATACACTAACAATCAATGACAGAGCAAAACTAATTCCTACTTCAGAGAACACATTTTTGATAAATGGAACAAATAGCCTGCTTAAATTCGAATATTTATCCAAAGAAAAAATCGAATTTACAGATCAGAGTGGTAAGAAACATATTCTCATAAGGATTGACAAATGGACTCCAAGCAAAAGCGAATTGACAAGTTTTGAAGGTGATTACTGGAGTGATGAATTGGAAACAGTTTACCATGTAATTGTAAAAGAAGAAAAGCTAACTATGCAACATCGTTGGAATGATAATATTGTCTTAGATGCGATTTCAAAAGATTTTTTCAAAACAAATTGGGGTTACACTGTGAAATTTAATCGCAATAATGAAGGTGACATTTCTGGGCTAAGTATTAATAGTGGCCGAACTTTAAATGTTATTTTTCAACGTAAAAAATAACTAATCACAATAACTAAGCATATGGGGTGCCGATAGGCTAACGCTATATGCCTTGTTGACTAATCTATTGCTAAGGGTAAGGGGGAAAACGACCGT
The DNA here is from genome assembly GCA_051278125.1 of Polaribacter sp. Lineage (GTDB taxonomy): Bacteria > Bacteroidota > Bacteroidia > Flavobacteriales > Flavobacteriaceae > Polaribacter. The sequence goes on from JBNMNV010000066.1 coordinate 7,559, forward strand.
TTGAATTTGGGTTTTAAAAAGAGCGAGACTGGGGAAAGGAGGAAGTTTTTAATATTTCTAATTCATGCGAACTATTTGTGATGCGTTTTTATTTTTTTTTAGCCCTTTTAGCGTGCATTTTAGTGTTCATTTTTTGAGTTTAGGCACTAGTATCTGCTATATGCAATTCGTTTTTTAGTTTATTTTAATTTTTAAGTCGGACTCAAAATTAATGAACGAATAATGATTTGAGTATTCTCTCCTTAGAAAAAAACTTTTTAAACGATTGCTGCTGCTTTAAACTCTTAAAAGATTTTTTAAGTTAGTTTCTTTTTTAAGACACAATTGTTCTAGGCCTTTTTTTGGAACTGTTTTTTAAAGCGATATTTGACTAATTTACGTTTTATAATTTCTTCGCCATACTTTTGCGACCCATATTATCGAAAACAATATAAACTTGAGATATTTACAAAGTATTAAGGCCATCGCTCTCCAAAAACAACAGAAACCGATACCAAAACCATTCGCATCAATAAAAGAAACATAAAAAGTCATTTGGATATTCTGCGGGAAAATATTACTTTTCAGATGTTGGTATATATACTATATATCGACAATAAGTATATACAATGTTAGCCTTCATTATGTCAAACCAATAAACAATGATAAAATTCTTTAGAAAAATTCGACAAAATTTACTTTCGGAAGGGAAAACTGGAAAGTATTTGAAATATGCCATTGGTGAAATCTTACTTGTAGTTATTGGGATTCTTATTGCTCTATCCATTAACAACTGGAATGAAAACAGGAAAAATATAGCAAAAAAAGAAACACTACTCAAAGCCTTAAAAATAGAATTCAGCTCTAATCTAACACAGTTGGATACCGTGCTTTATTATGACGACATAGTACTTAAAAACATTCGAAGGTTTATGAAACTAGACCCAAATAATTCAGTTGTAATGACAAGCGATTCTATGCCAAATTGGTTTCAAAATTCATCATTTCGATGGACTTACGATCCGCTTAACGGAGCATTGAGGTCGGGTATTTCATCAGGTGAAATTCATTTAATACAAAACGATTCACTCGCAAACTTACTTTTTGGTTGGCAGGACTTTGTTTCTGATGCGAAAGAGGGGGAAGTTCGAACTATTGCAGCACTAGTCGCTTCAAAATCTATTACTGAAAGACATATTAGAAATATAGATTATCGAAATAGGTTTCTACCTGAACTTGGGAAAAGTAGGTTTCTGTCAGATTACCAATCATTATTTAGAGACCCATTATTCGAAGACTATTTAACAGAACGTTACTTGTCTATGAACGAAGTATTAGATGAATTAAATCTTGTTAAAAAGAAAAATACATTAATCCTTAAATTAATAGATATAGAGCTTAACAAAATTTATTATTATAAAATAACGAAAGGCCAATAACTAAGCATTTGGGGTGCCGATAGGCTAACGCTATATGCCTTGTTGACGTATCCATTGCTAAGGATAAGGTGAAAAAAGATCGTTTAAGTTTGGGTTTTAAAAGCAGTGTGACTTAGTAAAGGAGAGAGTTTTCAATATTTCTAATACAGACGAACTATTTATGATATGTTTTTTAAATTTTCAGTCCTTTTAGATAGCATTTTAGTGTTCATTTTTTGAGTTGAGGTACTAGTATTCGCTATATGCAATTTGTTTTTTAATTTATTTTAATTTTTAAGTCGGACTCAAAATTAATGAACGAATAATGATTTGAGGATTCTCTCCTTAGAAAATAATTTTTTAAACGATTGCTACTACTTCAAACTCTTAAAAGAGTTTTTAAATTAGTTTTTTCTTTTAAGGCACAAGTGTTATAAGCCCTTTTTTGGAACCGTTTTTCAAAGCCATATTTGAGTATTTTACGTTTTATAATTTCTTCGCCATACTTTTGCTACGCATTGTATCGAAGACTTTATGAACTTGAGAGATTTACAAAGTATTTAGGACATAGCTCTCCAAAAACAACAGAAACCGATACCAAAACCATTCACATAAATAAAAAAAATATAAAAAGTCCTTTGGATAGTTTACTAGAAAAGCCTAATTTTAAAAAGTAGAACATATATGCTATATATCAACAATGAGGATATATAATTGTTGTGACTAAGGAAACAAAAAATATGAAAAATAGATTAGAAGATGTTAATTCTTATAAACTTCTGGACACCCCACCAGAAAAGGAGCTAGACGATATTACGGAACTTGCTTCAATAATCTGTGGTGCTCCTATAGCATTAATTACCATATTAGATGACAAACGGCAATGGTTTAAATCAAACAAAGGACTTTCAGTGGGCGAAACTAAAATCGAAGATTCCTTTTGCCAACATGCTTTACACAAACCAAATGAAGTACTGGTAATAAATGACACTTTTAAAGATCAGCGATTTATTAAAAATAAATTAGTTTTAGAAGATCCTCACATACGTTTTTATGCTGGCGCACCTTTAATTACAAAGAGAAACAATGTTTTAGGTACCTTGTGTATTATTGACAGAAAACCAAGGGAGTTTACTGAAGACCAAGCGAGAGCCCTTCAAATTCTCGCACGAGAAGCGATGCATAAAATTGAGACCCAGAAGATTTTTAAGAAACTCAATACATCTGTCAAATTAAACATTGATAGGTTGATTAAAATTACAGAGAATATTCCACTAGGGATCTTTGAACTAGTAGTTTCCAAATCAGGTGACATGAAATTCTCATTTCTAAGCACAGGTATGAAAAAAATATATCCTGACAAAAACTTAGATGAATGGATTAAAAACCCAAGTATTGCTTCTTCGCTGATTCATCCTGATGATATTCTACCTTTTCAAGATGCTATAGCACTTTCAATAGAAAACGAGGAAAAGCTTTACCATGCATATAGAGTTAAGAGGGATTCAGGTTATGATTGGTATGCAATAGATGGACAACCACACAAAGCTAAAAATGGAAAAACAATAATATATGGGGCATTTACAGACATTACTCACCATATTCATTACCAAGAGACCCTTGAACAAATTGCGTTCGATATCTCTCACGTTTTACGTAAACCTTTAACGACAATTCTGGGAATTACGAACTTAGTAGAATTAGAACATGAGCAATCTACTGAAAAGCTAAAAGAGTATTGGGGCTATGTAAAAACAGCCTCAGAGGAATTAGAGGAATTCACCCGTAAACTAAATAAGGTCTATTCGGAAAAAAAATTACAAATAACTACCTACAACAATAGGTATAAAACATAGTGCAAACAATGGTTTCTGCAAGTTTTTGGTTCTTATCAAGCTTTTTTGCTTTGGGCAATTTTGCAGTTCAGAAATGCTCTACGTTTCATACCCAAACCGTTGTGCTTAATTCTAAAAAACATCATAAAATGAAAAAATTATCAACACTATTTATAATTGTTTTTCTTCTTTTCAATTCTAATTTAATTGCTCAGGACAATAAAAATGATGATTATCCAACATACAACGAAGAAATTACAATAACTATCGGAAATGATTCAATTGCAGCTTATGGAATGTTAGCTGCAGGAAAAGAGAAAAAAGAAACAGTAATTCTTCTGCATGGCCTTCCTGGAAATGAGAGAAACTTAGATTTAGCACAAAAATTGCGCAGAGATGGTAGAAATGTAATTTATTTTAATTATCGAGGTGCTTGGGGAAGCCAAGGTGAATTTTTATTTTCAAACTTAACTAAAGATGTTAAACATGTAATAGATTTTTTCTCTACACCTAAAAACTCAGAAAAATACAGAATACAGGCAGATTCATTCATTCTATTTGGACATAGTATGGGAGGGAAAGTTGCATTATTAAGCGGAGCACAAGATGATAGGATTAAAAAAATTGCGGTCTATGCACCTTGGAATTTTGGAGCAGGACCAGTACCTAACCAAGAGGCCATGAAACAGTATTATAAAAATACTATAAAACCTTATTTTATGCTAAATACAGAATTAGAGAGTTTTACTAAAGACTATTTTTTAAATCGTAAAAGCTTTGACTTAAAACAATATAAAAATCAATTGAATGCTAAAAAAGTTTTGATTTTAGATAATCACAATAGGAATAAAAATTGGATAGAATATTTAGGAATCATTGACTATCAAATATTGGATACTGACCATTCATTTTCTGACAAAAGATTAGCATTGATTGAGAAAGTTTCAGAATGGTTAAATAACTAAGCACAATAACTAAGCACAATAACTAAGCATATGGCGTGCTGATAGGCTAACGCTATATGCCTTTTTGACTGATCCATTGCTAAGAATAAGGGTGAAAACGACCGTTTGGGTTTGAGTTTTAAAAGGAGTGTGACTGGGTAAAGAAGGTAGTTTTTAATATTTCTATGGCATACGAGCTATTTATGATGCGTTTTTTTAATTTTTAGTCCTTTTAGATGGCATTTTAGGTGTCATTTTTTGAGTTTAGGCAGTAGTATAAGGTATATACAATTCGTTTTTTAGTTTATTTTAATTTCTAAGTCGGACTCAAAATTAATGAACGAATAATGATTTGGAGATGCTCTCTTCTTAGAAAATAACTTTTTAAACGATTGCTACTACTTCAAACTCTTAAAAGAGTTTTTTAAGCTGGTTTCTTTCTTTTAAGGAAGTGTTCTAAACCTTTTTTTGGAACCGTGTTTTAAAGCGATATTTGACTAATTAACGTTTTATAATTTCTTCGCCATACTTTTGCAACCCATGGTATCTAAAACAATATAGACTTGAGATATTTATGAGGTATTAAGTCCATAACTCTCCAAAAACAACAGCGACCGATACCAAAACCATTCGCATAAATAAAAGCAACATAAAAAGTCATTTGGATATACTGCTGGAAAAGAGTACTTTTCACAAGTATAATACGTATGCGATATATCGACAATGAGCATATACAATTGTTAGCAATTATTAAACATTTCTTGTGAAGGAATTATTACAGAAAATATCGATATGCACCAATTGTGTTCCTCATCTAGCACTCGGCCCACGACCTATATTCTCGGCAGATGTAGAAAGCAGAATAATTATTATTGGACAAGCACCCGGAACAGTGGTTCATAAAAGTGGAATTCCATGGGATGACCATAGTGGAGATAATTTAAGAAAATGGATGGATGTTAACAAAGTGACTTTTTATGATCCTCAAAAAATAGCTTTAATTCCAATGGGCTTCTGTTATCCAGGAAAAGGGAAATCGGGCGATTTGGCTCCAAGAAAAGAATGTGCTCCTCTATGGCACAATTCACTCCTATCGAAAATGCAGAAAGTAAAATTAATTTTACTAGTGGGAAAATATGCTCAAGATTACTATCTCAAACAACAGCCAAAGAAAAATCTAACCGAAACTGTAAGAAACTATAAGCATCATTTACCGAGTTACTTTGTCTTACCACATCCTTCACCAAGAAATAATATTTGGCAAGCAAAAAATTCTTGGTTTAAATTGGATGTAATACCTGAATTGCAACAAATGATAAGAGAAATATTGAAATAACAATTGCTAACAATACCTAAACCGCATTGAAACGCTGTTTAGCCTGAACGTTGGCCTTCATTATGACCAACCAACGACCAAATGATAAAATTCTTTAGAAAAATAAGACAAAACTTACTAATGGAAAACAAGACTGGAAAGCCTGCCTTGCCGGTAGGCAGGTATTTCAAGTACGCAATCGGAGAAATTGTTTTGGTCGTAATTGGAATATTAATTGCACTTCAGATTAATCAATGGAATGAAAACCGAAAGGAAAATAATGCGTTAAAAATATTAACTAAAAATCTAAATAATGAATTCCAGAAGAATTTAAAAGAACTTGAGATTGACTTATCACGTGTTAAAAATACAATTACTGCGAGTAATACTTTATTATCATATACAGGTTTAAAAAATGTT
>JBNMNV010000067.1:0-13419 GCA_051278125.1 Polaribacter sp.
GGTTAAAAATATTCTTTGAGTGTTTTTCACACGTATAAATCTAAATTAAATAGTTGTTTTTTAAAAACTAAGAGCTCTTATTTATAACTAATTTCTAATGAAAATAGTATAAATAAGAGCGTAAAAATAGTAATAAAATAAGAATAGGTTGCTTAAACAGAAAAATAGCTCTCTAATTCTTTCAATGTTTCTGTTGATGTTACAATATCTTTTACCACATTTCCTTTGTCTAAAACCACAATACGCTCGCAAACTTCGGTTACGTGGGTTAAATCATGACTAGAAATTAGCACTGTAACTTCTCTATTTTCTGTGAGTTCTTTAATGATGGTTTTTAATCTTATCTGTGTTGTTGGGTCTAAATTTGCAAAAGGTTCATCTAGAATAACCACTTGCGGATTTCCCATCATTGCCGCAACAATTCCTGCTTTTTTCTGATTTCCTTTACTTAAATCTCTTAAATATTTTTTCTTCCCAACAATTTCTCCGTTAAAAAACTCATCAAATTTAGATAAAAAACTTTTTACATCAGCTTTGTTCATTCCTCTTAAATCGCCAATAAACTCAAAATATTCTTCTGGAGTTAAATAGCCAATTAAAAAAGATTCATCAATAAAAGAACCTGTAAAAGATTTCCAATCTTCGCTTTCGTTTACTTGAATATCGTGATTTACAATAGCACCAGTTGTAGGTCTTATTAAATCTAATAAAATATTAAAGTAGGTTGTTTTTCCGGCTCCGTTATTCCCCACCAACCCAAAACTTTGACCTGTCGGAATTTCTAGAGATTCTATATGTAATACTTCTGCTTTTCCGTATTTTTTTGAAAGTTGCGTAGTTTGTATCATTTTCTTTTTAGTTTTCTTGATTAAATGCGTGAATCATTACGTATTTATTTTTAATATACTTTTTTGTAATGGATGTCATTAACTTTTTATGCAATGCAATCCCTATAAAGCCTAAAATAGCCAAAGTTATCGTAGCTATTTCAAAACTCACCAACCAATTAATCAACGCAAAAATTCCCATGGGTAAAAACATTAAAGGAAAACCAATTAACCATTGTACAGCGCCTGTTCCTTGAAAGTTAAAAGCTGCTTTTTCATCTAAATTTATTTTTTTTCTATTAAAGGTTCCTCCGTATAAAATTACATGTGTATTTACACCAACATTGTAAATCATGGCAGCAAAATGAACTGCTAAAATTTTCCATCCGAAGTAAACATAAGGAATTCCTAAAAGAAAAAGAGCAACAACACTAATCGCCATAATTGTAAATTTTGATTTTAAATAACGCTCGTATTTAAAATTCTGACTCATGAGCATTTTATAGTAACTGCTGTCCCAAGCCGGAATGAATTGCCCAAAATTGATTAAGAAGGTACCTGTTGAAAAAATCCCAACTAGAACATACATCGCCGTCATATTCGCATAAATTTCTTGCGTGTAAAAAATTAATCCATAGCCTAAACCAACAGCCAGCATCCAAATACCAGATTTTGTTCTTTTGTTTCGCCACATTAAACGCAAATCGTTTTTTATAAAAGGGGCTAAATCTCCTAATCTCTCCGTAAAAGAAAGATCTGAGGCTTTTACCTCTTTTGTTTTTTCTGATATTAAAGCATCTAAATACACTTCATTACGCAATTGATTGTAATTCAATACATACAAAGCCACTAAAATAACTACAAAAACGATGACTGTTATCGGATTTTGGTAGATGAAATCGAACCCAGTACCTACAAACCCAGGTAAATTGAACAATTCAAAATATTGCACTATATAACCTCCTAGAAGTATGGATATTAATGTACCGAAAGCAATATTATTTTTGTTGATTAAAAAGTTTAGAAAATTTACGGATTGAATTATTAAAATTATCGTGAGTAACCAGCCTAAAACTCCTGCCAAATCATACCCTTCTTTGATTAAAACAACCGAAAACGGAATGTAGAAAAACAACCCCATGATATTGAAAAATGACAAAGAAGATTTTGCCAAAATAAAATGAACAATTTTACTTTTTTTAATAGGTAATACTAGCAGTGGTTTAATATTCATTACAGGTAGTTTTTGCATAAGATACCTGAAAACTAAATCGCCAACTATGGCATACATTAAAAAGGAGTTTACCAATACTAAAGGATCTTGTTCTGGGAATTGCTTTTTAAGAATGAAGTACCCTCCGATTCCTACAACAAGAAAAGAAGCTGCAAAGTAGAGCGCAAAAAAGACCAAAAGGATGTTTAAAAAAACACTCTTTTGCCAATTGGCAGACCTAAAATATTGTTTCCATTCTAATTTTAAAAAGTGTGAAATCATATATTAGTTTTTAGTTAGTTATATTATTAGTAAAGAAACGATACGTTTTGTTACAAATTTTTTACCATTTTATATTCTGGGTAGGTTTCTTGCAATAATTCTTCTGCTTTTTGGGGGATAACGAAAGTAATTAAGTAGAACAGAATAATAACAATGGTTGCTGAAAAAGATACGAACAATAGCCAGTGATTTTCCAAAGAACTGAAACTTACATTTGTTAAGTTGATACAATTAAACAAATTCACCAAAGCGAGCCCTGTAAAACCATTTCTTGACGTTCCGATCATTGCTTCTAAAAGAAAAACTTTTTCTTCCTTATTTTTTTGTTTTTTCTGATTTTTCTGATTTTTTCTTGACTTGTATAGTACAATCATATCATACATAATTAAAACTAAAAAACTTCCCATCAAAACATATTCTGAAAATGGTATTTTTAAAATAAAGAAAAGAGTCAAAAATAGGGTGGTTGTAATTACTATTTTAGGCAGTGTAAACCATTCTTTTAAAAACCGCCACAAAATCTTTCTATAACGCTTATTCATTTGTTTTTGTTTGGCTTCTATGACATCCATAAAACCAAAAATACCGAATTTTTTAAAGGATTGATTACGCGCATCTTCAAAATTAATTTTAGGGTTTTCTTCCCAAACCTCTTCAATATCATTTGCCAAATGATCTACCAATTCTGACTGTACATCATAATGATACACATAATGTTGTCTTGTAAATTTGTAGAGATTTTCTATTTGAGTTTCTGTGAGTTTCATCAACATAAAAATTTAAACCATTTTATATTCTGGATAGGTTTCTAATAATAATTGATTTGCTTTTTTGGGAATAACCACTAAAGTGATATGGCCTAAAATAAGAACAAACGTAATTAAAAAGGCAGATAAAAACTTTTTAAAATCGCCCATCATTAAAAAATCTTTTGATGAAGTAAATGGAAAGTCGAAAAAGTAAAATAACATCACAAAAACATTAGCCATTCCGTTTACACTTATAATCTGTTCAAACATCCATATTTTGCCTGTTTCTTTCTGCTTTCGTTTCAATTTTTGTCCTTTTACAATCATAAATAAGAATTGTAAAATCATAAGTGTAACAAATATTCCCATATAAATATAATAGGCATATTCCATTTTTTGTAGTTGATAAAAACCATAAAACAAAACCATAGTAAGCACTATTTTTGGCAAACCAAACCACTCTTTGATGAATTTGAACACCAATTTCAAATACTTTTTAGTCATTTGCCATTGTTTCTTTTCAACAACATCCATAAAACCAAAAATGCCGAACTTTTTGAAGGATTTATCTCTTGCTTGTTCAAAAGATAATTTAGGGGTTTCTAACCAAATCTCTTCAATATCATTGGCCAAATGATCTACCAATTCTGTTTGTAAATCATAATGATACACATAATGTTGTCTTGTAAATTTATAAAGATTTTCTATTTGTTGTTCTGTGAGTTTCATCAATAAAAAGTTTAAGAAATTAACTGATTATATATTTTTTGAGCCTTTTTTAATTCTTCATTCAAATAACTAATACCAATTGCAGAAAATGAAGCCACTACAATCATTATCATAGATATAGAGAACAGACTAATTTCATAATCAAGGAAAACCTTTGGCATATAAATTACAGCGTTAAAGATTGTTATTGGAAAAGTCGCAAATACTATAGCTGAACCCAATCTTGCTGAATTCATCACCTTGTATTTAAAGGCAAATCTCAACATAAAAGCTACATAAACAGCTATTGTTGAAAAGAATATTACTTTTAAAGCCAATTTATTTTCTTGAAAATAAAAAACTGCAGTTGCATAAGATAAAATACCCAGAATGAAATTCGGTTTAAAAAAAGTTTCTTTAAAATATTGTTTAAATTTTTTGTTTTTATTCTTATTATAAATTCTTAATCGAGATGCTAAAACGCTCTCAAAACCTCCTCCATTAAAATTCTCTTTCCAGCCTAAGTTTTCAAAAGATTCTTGCACTATTTCTTTAAATTCATATTTTGAGTTTTCTGGTTTTAGTTTTTGCTCAACATCAGAAACTACGTGATCTAACATTTCAATTCTAATATCCCAATATTTTACGCCTTCGTTTTCTAAACGATGGTCTATGTATTGCATTTGTTGTTTTGTTAGTTCCATATGCCTACAAATCTTTATGACAATAATTCTTTTCTCATTTCCTTTACCTTATAAATTGCCATTTTATACACTTGATAACCAGAAAAAGTGAGTACAAAATGAGCAGGAATTAAAATTAGTAAGATAAAATTATGGTATTCAATTGGGAAACCACCCTCCATTCTAACAAAATTAAGAACAGCGTTAAGCATGAAAAATGAAAAACATAAATAGCTTATACCGTATTCTTTATGAACTGATTTACCTAGTTTTTCTCTCCATGATTTAAAAAATAAATAAAAACAACCCAGAATTGGTATTGCAAATAAAATATAACTTACTTTTAAGAAAACGGTGTGTTCCAAATATCTTGAAAGCAGAAAAAAACATGAAAAGAAAATCAAGAATAAAAGCGCATTTAAGGGCTTTTTAAAAAAATAAATAAAGCCTTTAAAATATATTTTTCTGTATTTTCTGTTCACATTCTGCCAACCTGCTTTATTTATATGATTTAAGTTACCAGACCAACCAATTCTTTTTAGTGAGGTCTGTAATTCTTTTTTAAAATCATTAGTTTCTACATTTTTTTCTAAATCAGAAACAATGTGATCTATCATTTCTATCCTTAAATCCCAATATTTAATACCTTTTTTATAAAGGCTATTGTCTATATATTGTATTTGTTCTTTTGATAATTCCATTGCTAAACAATTATATTTGGATATTGTTCTTTTACTAATTTTTTGTTTTGATAATATACATAGTTTGCTGACCAATAAAACAAAACAAGGAGCACAAAAATTGTTAATTGAGCACTATTATAATTCACATTCAAAAAACTTTCTGAAGATCTAAAATTTGTTATTGAATTAAAACAGACAACCATAAGATTAAAGGCTGGAAGAAAAGCTGAATTCATATCTAATTTTAAAAATAGTCCTTTCTTTAGTTTTTTATTCATAGAAATTTTAATAAAAATTAATAGCACTAAAACAAACCCTAAACCTGTTAAAATGGGAAAGAAGTTTTTTTTGTCTTCAAACAAATTCATCACTTGAAATAAAGCAAAAAACAAACCTCCTGTAATAATTATTTTAGGCAGTTTAAAAAAAGTAATTAAATGTTTTAGAGATTGCTTGCAAAACATTTTAGTAACCGATTTTGTTTTCTCCTCTAATAATTTGCTAAAACCTCTATCAGAAAAATTTCTATGAATATTTTCAATTTCCTTTTTAAAATTTAAATCAGGATTTTCATCTAATCTTTGCTCTAAAATATTGGCAAAATGATCTACAATTTCCACTCGAACATCATGATATTTTACGCCACAAACTAAAATGTAGTTGTCTATTTGTAAAAGTTGTTCTTTTGATAATTCCATAGTCTATAAAACTTTATATTTCTGAATGGCTTCTTGGTGCTTTTTGTAAAAATAATGGCAGATAAATACAATAGCATAACCCCCAGATACAAAACCTGTAAAAACTGGATTTAGCATACCATCATCATTAAAAATACCAACTGATAAACCCATAATTAATAAAATAAGTCCAAAATATTGCGTGCTCAAAATAAAACGATAGGTTGTTTTTACTTTCGTCATTCTTGTTCTTATGAAAATAAATAACATATACCCCAACATAACAATAGAAAAAGAAAGTAAGAATCCGTTTATAAAGTCTACAATACTTTCTGAAAAAGTAACAGGAAACAACTTTAAAAAAGCTACCGGTAAAATATAAGCAGCTAGATATAAAAAATAGAAAGGTTTAAATAGTTTAACCGCTTTTTTAACTACTATTTTAGAATTAGAGTACATCATTCCAAAAAAGAAACTAGAAGTGTCTCTAAAATGAGTATCCCATTTTAAAAGCATCATTTTAAAAGCGTTTTCGAAAGAAATATTCTTCGACATTTTGTTCTCAATATCAGAAACCATATGATCTAAAATTTCATCTTTTAAGTCTATAAAGTCGAAATTCTTATTGTAAAGATAATTTTCTACTTTTTGGGTTTGTTCTTTTGTTAATTCCATAGCTAAAAATTTACTCCAAACTAAATTTAGGGTTTACCAATTGTTGCATCGTTTTTAAAAACTCTTGCATTTCATCCAACTTGTTGGCAGTTTCTTTAGTGCCACTTTCTGTAAGTTTATAATATTTCCGAAGTCTGTTTCCAACTTTTGCAACCTCTACATCAAGCAAACCATCTGCTTCTAATTTGTGTAAAGCTGGGTACAAAGCACCTTCTGTAATTTTCAATTCGCCTTTGGTGAGTTCTTTTACTTTTTGTGTAATTTCATATCCGTACATTTTATCATTACTTGCTAATAACTTTAAAATAATGGTTTGTAAAGAACCTTTGTATAATTTTTGATTTCCCATTTTATTGGTGATTTATATCTCTATATTTGTTTGTATCCAAGTAGTAAATACAAATATATACATAATTTTGTTATGCATACAAAACTTATGTATTAAAAAAGTTTTAAAAACGAGGGTTTTCTAAATTAATCATCAAAATAAAGATAAGAATGAAGCAATTTTTTAATAAAACTATAAAAACGCAGCACCTATTCATATTTCTGCTTTTTTGCGTTTACTCTTTAAGCTATGGTCAAATAAAACTTGAAGCTAATGGGAAAGGTAAAACCTATGAATTGATCAATTCTGTTCTAATCAATGACAAGAAAATAGCTGTAGAAGTTCCAGATTGTAATCATATAGATTTTGGAAGACATATTTCTGAAAAGTTCGATTCAGACTTAAATAAATATGTATTTGAGTTTATAATTCATATTAAAAATGATAACGATCGATGTAAAAAAACTGATAGACAACGAAATGAAATTAAAGCCAGTAAAAAATCAAACGAAATTATTTTAGCAAAAGAAGGAGGAAAATTAAATTATAAATGGAAATTTAAATTAGAAGAAGGTTTTCAAGTTTCCAAATCTTATACAGATCTTCATCAAATTAGGTACCATAAAGAAGATGGTAATGAACCATTATTTACATTTACTGTTAAAAAAAGAAAGGGAGAGCCAAAGTTTGAAGTTGTTTACATAAAAAATGGTGAAAAAGAAGTTTTACAGAGTATTAAATTATCTAAACTTACAAATCAATGGATTTTAGCAGAGGAAACTATAAGTTACGCGAAAAACGGAACTTATAGCTTAATCTTAAAAACTTTAGATGGGAATTCAATTCTTAAAATTGAAAATAATAATATTCAAACTTGGTTTGAAACTATGAATTACGCGGTACCTAAATGGGGTATTTATAGAAGCTTAAAACACGCTGATCAGTTAAAAGATGAAAAGGTATATTTTGCTGATTTTGAAATAAACAACCTCAAATTAGATAAATAATACCAATTTGTGTTCTAAATGGTGTATTAAAAATTTGAATTATTTTTTATCCAGTTTAGGAATAAAATTTAATCATAGCAATAGCTACGGTTCTATTTTATGACGACAAATGGGTAAAAAAGAAACTAATTCTATACGGCATTTGAAATGCCAATTGGTATAAACTTTTAAACTGGTTTTTCCACCTTTAAAACATCGGCAATAACACGTTCTAATTCCATTTTTGGTAACGCTCCATTTGCCATTTGTGGTTCACCTTCTGCAGGGCAAAACAACATAGAAGGAATACTTCTAATTCCGAATGCTGCAGCTAATTCTTGCTCTGCTTCAGTATCAATTTTATAAATATCAATTTTACCTTCATATTCTTCCGACAATTGTTCTAAAATTGGCGCTAATGATTTACAAGGTCCGCACCAATCTGCATAAAAATCAATGAGAGCAGGTCTTTTTCCTTCAAACTTCCATGCTTCGTTTTTCTCAAAATTAAATACTTTTTCTAAAAATGCTTCTTTTGTTAAATTTTCTGTCATATTATCTTTATTGTTCCCAACAAAATTGGGATTTATTCTTAATGAATTCTACAAATTTAGTCGTTTAAATAAGATTGTCATTACAAAACAGCAATCATCAGATTAAAATATTAAATTTGAAGGTATTCTAAAAGAAAATCTAACATTTTGAAATATCCAAAAACAACAAAAAAACCAGTTGTAGATTCCTTTTTTGGAACTCCTGTAATAGATAATTACAGATGGCTAGAAGATGATCAAAGTCCAGAAACGGAAGCTTGGGTAAAAGCTGAAAATGAGGTTACTTTCAATTATTTACGGAAAATTCCTTATCGTGAACAATTAAAAGAACGTTTATCAGAATTATGGAATTTCGAAAAAATAGGAGCTCCATTTATAGAGGGCGACTACACCTATTTCTATAAAAATAATGGATTGCAAAATCAAAATGTCATCTACAGAAAAAAAGGAGATCGTGAAGAAGAAGAAGTTTTTTTAGATCCTAATACTTTTTCTGATGATGCAACTACTTCTTTAGGTGTTTTAAGCTTCTCTAAAGATGGAAAAACAGCTGCGTATACAATTTCTGAAGGAGGATCTGATTGGAGAAAAATTATTGTGATGGATGCCGAATCTAAAACCATTAAAGAAGATACATTAGTGGACGTAAAATTCTCTGGAATTTCTTGGTATAAAAACGAAGGTTTCTACTATTCTAGTTACAACAAACCGACAGGAAGTGAGTTGTCTGCAAAAACAGACCAGCACAAATTATACTATCATCAATTAGGAACTTCACAAAAAGAAGACAAAGTTATTTTTGGTAAAAACCCATCAGAAAAACATCGCTATGTTGGTGGTGGGGTTTCTGAAGATAACAACTATCTTTTTATTTCAGCACGCGTATCAACGTCAGGAAATAAATTATTTATTAAAGATCTTTCTAAACCAAATAGTCCATTAATTACTATTTTAGACCACACAGAAAGTGACACCTATCCTATTGAAAATGTTGGTAGTACAATATATTTAGTCACCGATTTAAATGCAGCTAATAAAAAAGTTGTTACGGTAAATGTCGCAAATCCTACTCCAGAAAATTGGATAGATTTTATTCCTGAAACTGAAAATGTATTACAGTTAAATTCTGGTGCTGGGTATTTCTTTGCCACCTATATGGTGGATGCTGTTTCTAAAGTTTTTCAATATGATTTTGATGGAAAACTAATGAGAGAAGTAAAATTACCTGGAGTTGGTTCTGCTGAAGGATTTAACGGAAAAAAGGAAGCCAAAGCCTTATATTTCTCATTTACGAATTATAACACTCCCAGTTCTTCTTATAAATTCAATCCAAAAGACGGAACTTATACATCTTACTGGAAACCTGCAATTGCTTATAACCCGGAGGCGTATGAAAGCAAACAAGTTTTTTATACCTCAAAAGACGGAACCAAAGTGCCCATGATTATCACGCATAAAAAGGGTATAGAATTAGATGGAAAAAACCCAACTATTTTATATGGTTATGGGGGATTTAATGTTAGTTTAACGCCTGCTTTTAGTATTTCAAATGCGGTTTGGATGGAGCAAGGTGGCATTTATGCAGTTCCAAATTTAAGAGGAGGAGGAGAATATGGAAAGAAATGGCACGACGCAGGAACCCAAATGAAAAAACAAAATGTTTTTGATGATTTTATTGCCGCTGCCGAATATTTAATAGCAGAAAAATACACCTCTTCAGCGTATTTAGCAATACGTGGTGGCTCTAATGGCGGCTTATTAGTAGGCGTAACAATGACACAAAGACCCCATTTAATAAAGGTTGCCTTGCCTGCCGTTGGTGTTTTAGACATGTTACGTTATCATACGTTTACTGCTGGCGCAGGATGGGCATATGATTACGGTACTGCCCATGACAGCAAAGAAATGTTTAATTATTTAAAAGGATATTCACCCGTACATAATGTAAAAAAAGGAGTGAAATATCCTGCAACTTTAATCACTACAGCAGATCATGATGATAGAGTTGTACCTGCGCATAGTTTTAAATTTGCCGCAGCATTGCAAGCAAAACAGTCAGGAGATGATCCTACATTGATAAGAATAGAAACCAATGCGGGGCATGGAGCAGGAACTCCTGTTGCAAAAACTATTGCCCAATATGCAGATATTTTTGGTTTTACTTTATTTAATATGGGGTTCAATCAATTACCAAATCCGTTAGAGAAGAAATAATAGCACAATTATTTTTTAACTAACTTTGCTACAATTATTTAAATTCAGATAAAAATCAATTAATACAAAGAAAAATGAAAACAATTAAAAAAGTATTTCTTATTTCTGCAATTGCCTCTTTGGGTATCGTTGCCTGTAAGCAAGAAAAACCAGAAGAAAAAGTTCCTGGAATCGCCTTAGAAAATATGGATACAACTGTAAAACCTACAGACGATTTTTTTAGATATGTAAATGGCAATTGGATTGACAAAACAGAAATTCCAGATGATCAAACCTCTTGGGGTGGTTTTAATCAATTGCGAAAAAAAACAGATGCAGATGTTTTAGGAATTTTAAATACAGCTATCGCGGAAAGAAATTTTCCGAAGGTAAAAGATGCAAAAGGAAATGAAATAGATTCTGACCAAGAAAAGGCCGTTAATTATTACCAAACCATTATGGATACGGTGGCTAGAAATGCGCAAGGAAAAGAGCCCGTAATGCCTTTTTTAGCAAAAATAGAGGAAATTAAAACCAAAAAAGACGTAGAAACGTATTTAACAAAAATGGCTCCATATGGCAGTGGTAATTTCTATGGTTTTGGTGTTTATAACGATTTAAAAAACAGCAGCGAATACGCAGGATATTTGGGCGCTGGAGGTTTAGGAATGACTAGAGATTATTATGTGGATGAAAAAGTAGCTGATAAATTAGCAAAATATCAAGAATTCGTGGCAAAAATGTTGCAAAAATTTGGAGCTGATGAAACCACTGCAAATAAAAATGCCGCGACCATTGTTGCTTTTGAGAAAAGTTTAGCGGAACCTATGATGACTAAAGAGGAACGAAGAGATACGCGCAAAATGTACAACCCAATGTCGGTTGAAGAACTTACAGAATTAGCTCCTGAAATAGATTGGAAAGCGCATTTAGTAGGAATTGGTGTTCCTGATATTGATAGAGTTATCGTTACAGACCCTGGTTATTTTAAAGCAATGAGTACTGTTTTTAAAGAACGCTCTGTAGCCGATATAAAACTATTATTACGTTGGAGTACGATTAACAATTCTTTAGGGTTATTATCAACCGATTTAGAAACTGCCAATTGGGAATTTTATAGCAAAGAGATGCGTGGCGCTAAAAAACAACGCGCAAGAGATGAACGTGCTTTAGGAAATTTAAATGGTGCCATTGGTGAAGCTTTAGGAAAATTATATGTAGAAAAAATGTTTCCGCCAGAAGCAAAAGCAAAAGCAGAAGAAATGATTGACAATGTGATGCTCGGCTTTGAGGTTAGAATTGCTCAATTACCTTGGATGACCGAAGAAACTAAAGAAAAAGCCTTAGAAAAATTACATAAACTAACGGTTAAAATTGCGTATCCTGATGTTTGGAAAGATTATTCTGAATTACAGGTAAAAGGGTTAGAAAATGACGGAAGTTATTTTGAAAATTCTATCAATGTTGCTCAATGGAACTATTCCCAAAACATGGCTAAATTAGGAAAAGAAGTCGATAGAACGGAATGGGGAATGTCTCCACAAACCGTAAATGCCTACTTTAATCCTGTAAATAATGAGATTGTTTTTCCTGCAGCAATTTTACAACCTCCTTTTTATGATTATAAAGCAGACGAAGCTGTAAATTATGGCGGAATTGGTGCTGTTATTGGACACGAAATTTCACATAGTTTTGATGATTCTGGTGCTCGTTTTGATGGTGATGGAAACTTAAAAAATTGGTGGACAGAAAAAGATTCTGAAGCATTTAAAGTTGTTGGTGATCAATTAGTAAAACAATACAGTGATATTATTGCTATAGACAGCATGCATTTAAATGGAGCCTATACTTTAGGAGAAAATATTGGCGATTTGGGTGGTGTGCAAGCTGCTTATGAAGGTTTACAAATTTTCTTAAACAAAAACGGAAGACCTGAAAACATCGATGGTTTTGCACCTGAACAACGTTTTTTCCTTTCTTGGGGAACCATTTGGAGAACTAAAATGCGTGATGAAGCGTTAAAAAACTTAATCATGACTAATACACATTCTCCAGGTATGTATAGAGCGTATATGCCTCTTAAAAACATTGATGCTTTTTACGCTGCTTTTGATGTTAAAGAAGGTGATAAAATGTACTTAAAGCCAGAAGATAGAGTAAAAATTTGGTAGCCATCTATTCTCTTTATAGCTGATGCTATTAATAGCGAATTATTGTTACAAATTCTTTTAAAATAAAAAGCATTCAAGATTTCTCTTGAATGCTTTTTTTGCTTCAAATGAAATAAAAATCATTAGAAATATTAACTATAATTTCAACTTTTTAAAAGTGATTTTTTTTACAAAAATCCGCAAGTAATACTAAATTATTTATCCTACTTTTACTCCAATTACTCTCTGCGTTTAGACGGCATAAAATCTAACAAAAATCATAGAATACTTTACATGGTCTTTATAAATTGTAGGTTTCTATTTTAATAGTAAAAAAGAATACATGAAAAAAACGATACTCATAGTAACCCTTTTATTTTTTGCACAAGGTATGTTAGCGCAAGAAACCATTCCTGCTGCTGGCGGAGAAAGCACAGGAACGGCTGGATCAGTAAGTTACACAGTTGGTCAAATTTTTTACACGACTCAGGGTGCTATCGCACAAGGCGCGCAGCAAGCTTATGAATTTCAAACATTGAGCAATCCTGAACTGACAAGCGTAAATTTAGCAGTATCAACGTTTCCAAACCCTACTTCAGATTATATTGTGCTCAAAATATCCGATAGTCCTTTAAAAAATCTAGAGTACCTTATTTTTGACTTGAATGGAAAGTCTATTGCGAAAGGACGTATTTCAAAGACAGAGACACA
>JBNMNV010000068.1:0-13370 GCA_051278125.1 Polaribacter sp.
TAATGAATTTACTGGCGGAAAAAGATGAACTGTCAGCCAATGAAATGAATTGGAAACAATTTCAAAATTTATCACAACAATATCAAAAAGCTTGTAAAGAAAAAGATGCTTCTATTCAGAAACAGCATGCTTTTGGCAAAACGTTAGAAAGTATTCAAAAGGAAATTATCGATTTTCAGAAGCAAATTAGAAAACAAGAAACGTCCGTTTTGGATGCAGAGAGCATCTTAAATTTAGAAAAAAGTATTGCGAAATATGAAGAAGATCGACAAAATTTAGTAGCTGGAGAACCTTGCAGTTTATGCGGTTCTAAAGAGCATCCTTTTGCGGTACATCTAGACACCATTGGTGTTTCAAAATCAGAATTAGAGTTTCAGAATCGTAAAATTGAATTAGAAAAAATAAAAGAATCTAAAGCTGATTTAGATAAAAAAGAAGCCAGTTTACAAACTGAAATTGATGGGATTACAAAACGAATTAAATCGATTGTTGAAGAAATTACGAGCATTGAATTAGAGGCGTCAAAATTAAATTTTGATTGCGAGTTAACAAATAAAACTCGAATTAAAAGTGTACTAGAAGCATCCACAGAAAAGATAAAACTATTAAAAGTCCAAATAGCAAGTGCTCAAAAACTACAAGTACAAAAAGATAACATTGATAAGGTTTTGAAGGACCAAAGACAATCTACAGAGGCTTTAAAAACAAAAGACACTTCTTTCATAGAAAAGATAAAACATATAGAATTAGATATTCAGTATAAACAAAAATTGATTGACGAGGGAACAAAGTCTTATGAAATTTTAGAGCATAGCTTGCAAATTAAATTATCTAAATTCGAATACAAAGTACCTTCAATTGAACAAACAAATACGTTCATCGATCAAATTGAAAAAGAAATTAAACTTTATAAGATTGCTGAAAAGAAGTTAGATGACTTAAAGGCCAAAGTCACCGTTATCATGACTAATTTGCATAACAATCAAAAACAATTAGAAGTTCATTTTAAAACTGAAAAAGATTTTAAAGAATCGATCGCAAAATCTGAGGTTACTTCTAACCGTTTAAAAAATGAACGCGCTGCTATTTTACCCATCAATATATCGGTTGAAGCAAAAAGAGAAAGTTTACAAGCTGTTAAAAAACAATTGACGGAGAAATTGGAAAAAAGTAAAAGAGAGTGGCAAAATCTATTAGACGTTAAAAATAAAAATGAGGCTCTAAAAATTGAAAATGGGAAAGCTCAAAAAGTTTTAAAAGACGAGTTAGTTGTTTTGTCAACTTCACTAGCATCAAAACTAGAATATAGCGATTTCAATTCGAAACAAGATGTTGAAAATGCTTTGTTAAATAAAGAAGATACTTTAAAATATACTAAAAATAGAGAGGATTTAAAAGAGCGACAACTTCGATTAAGGACACTACAGGAAACAAATTTAAAAGATACAGCAGATTTAAATGACTCCAAAAATCTTGAAATTTCAGAAGAAGAAAGTAAGCTCGCTTTAGAGAAGTTAAAAAGTGAAAACAAAGATTTATCAGCTGAAAAAGGGAAAATATTTGAAGCATTTAGAAAGGACGAGGAGATTAAAAATAGGAATCAAGAAATCTATAAAAAAATAGCAGATCAAGAATTAATTTGTGATGTTTGGAAAGAATTATTTCGAATTATAGGAAACTCAAAAGATGCTTTTAATGTATATGTGCAAAGACTTACTTTAAAGCATTTATTAGATTTGGCGAACATACATTTGTTGAAACTAAATAAACGATATTCCTTAAAAATGGAAGAAGTTTACAAACCAAAAGAAGAGCTTAATTTTAATTTAATTGATCATTATCAAACAGATCAAGCAAGGTTAGTAGATACTTCAAGTGGTGGAGAAAAGTTTATTATCAGTTTGGCTTTGGCATTAGGACTGTCTGATTTAGCTAGTAAAAATGTAAAAATAGACTCTTTATTTATCGATGAAGGATTCGGGACTTTAGACAATAACACGCTAGAAACTGTTATTGCTACTTTAGAGACTTTGCAATCTCAAGGCAAATTGATTGGCATTATTTCACATGTGGAAAATTTAAAAGAAAGGATTCCAACCCAAATAAAAATCACAAAAAAAAGTAACGGAATTAGTACAGTTGCGTTGCTGTAAAAAGTGAAATTATCAATATATTATGCTTTATATTGCTAATGTCATAATTTTTTGAGTTATATTGTATTATTCGTTTTGTATTTAAAAAATACAGTTCTAACTAGTATATAAAAGTCTTATCGAGCATTATTTTTCATTAAAATATTTTATGATGAAATTAAAGAGCGCAGTTCTCGAGAGGTGATTCGTACTTAAATTATGAATAAGGTCATGACTGCGCAAGACCGAATAAATTAAATTTGAAACCTATGAATTTTAAATATTCAGAAAAATCAATTCAATTACAACAAAAGTTAACTGTTTTTATAGAAGAACATATTGTTCCTATAGAAGAAGAATTTATTGCTTTTCAAAATGATGTAGCTAATCTATGGAAACGTTTCCCTAAAACAGAAATGCTAAAACAAAAAGCCAAAGAAGCTGGTTTATGGAACTTATTTCTTCCAAAAGAGTACGGAGAGTTAAGTCCGGGATTCACCAATTTAGAATATGCGCCATTAGCAGAAATTATGGGAAAGAAAATCTGGATTTCAGAAATTTTTAACTGTTCTGCCCCTGATACAGGAAATATGGAGGTTTTAGCAAAATACGGAAGTGATGCTCAAAAGCAACAATGGTTAACACCTTTGCTAAATGGCGAAATTCGCTCTGCTTTTTTAATGACAGAGCCACAAGTAGCATCATCAGATGCCACAAATATTGAAACTTCGATTGTTTTAGAGGGTGATGAGTATGTGATTAATGGACGCAAATGGTGGTCTTCTGGAGCTATGGATCCGCATTGCGAAATAGCCATTGTCATGGGCAAAACAAATCCGGATGCACATAGGCATCAGCAACAAAGCATGATTTTAGTTCCTATGAAGGCAAAAGGATTAAAAATTATAAGACCGCTTTCTGTTTTAGGTTTTTATGATTCGCCAGAAGGACACGCGGAAATTATTTTAGAGAATGTTAGGGTACCTAAAGAAAATTTAATTTTGGGAGAAGGTAGAGGTTTTGAAATCGCCCAAGGACGTTTAGGTCCGGGTAGAATTCATCACTGCATGCGTTTGGTTGGCATGGCGCAATATGCTCTAGAATTGATGGCTCAAAGAACTTTAGAGAGGGAAACTTTTGGCAAAAAGTTTTATGAGTACAGCAGTATTCGGCAAGAAATTGCAAAATCTGCCTGCGAAATTGAACAAGCGAGACTGTTAACGCTCTCTGCAGCTGATAAAATGGATACGGTGGGTAATAAAGAGTCAAAAGACATTATTGCGATGATTAAAATTGTGGCACCAAATATGGCACAAAAAGTAATCGATAGAGCGATGCAAGTTTTAGGCGGAAAAGGTGTTGGGCAAGACACGTATTTACCACATTATTTTGCAGTTGCAAGAATGTTACGTTTGGCAGACGGCCCCGATGAAGTGCACATGTATCAATTAGGTAAAAGTTGTATTAGAAAATACGGGAATAATTTATGAGCAATCAAAAAGTAAGAAAAGGCGAAGAATTAAATGATGTTTTGTTAAAGAAATATCTTCAAGAAAACGGACTGATAAACGCTGTGGAAAGTGAGTTGGTTGTGCATCAATTTACGCATGGTTTTTCTAATTTAACCTATCTTTTAAGTATTGAAGAAAAAGAATATGTTTTAAGAAAACCACCTAAGGGCGCAATTAAACGAGGTCATGATATGCATCGAGAATTCAAAGTGCAAAGCGGGGTAAGCAAAGCGTTCTCTAAAGTGCCAAACATGTTTACTTTTTCTGATGATGAAACGATTTTAGGAAGTGATTTTTATATCATGGAAAAGGTAGAAGGCATCATCTTAAATTATAGAGAAGCACATCAACGAAATATAGCGGTAGAAGATTATAAAACGATTGCAGATTCTTGGTTAGATACTTTAGTCGCATTGCATGCCATAGATTATAATGCGATTGGTTTAGTCGATTTAGGGAAGCCTGAAGGATATGTAGACAGACAAGTTGTTAATTGGGGAAAGCAATATATAAAAGCAAAAACAGCCGAGGTTCCAGAAGCCGAAATGGTCATGGATTGGATGGAAGCGCATCAACCAAAAGAATACGAACATTGTTTAATTCACAATGATTTTAAATATGATAACGTAGTTTTTAAAGACGATTCTTGGCAAGAAGTTGCGGCTGTTTTAGATTGGGAAATGGCAACTTTAGGAGATCCTTTTATGGATTTAGGAACTTCTTTAGGATATTGGACGGTGGCCACAGATCATGATTTTGTGAAACAAGGAATCCCCTCCCCAACTATTTTCGAAGGAAATCCGATTCGTAGTGAAATTGCAAAAATGTATATGCAAAAATCAGGCAGAAATACAGAGCATCTGGTGTTTTACTACGTTTTTGGTTTGTTTAAAATAGCAGTAATTGCGCAACAAATATATTATCGATTTTCCAAAGGTTTTACCACAGATGCACGTTTTGCAAATTTGAATAGAGCATCGGAATTGTGTTGTAAATTGGCTTTAAAAGCAATTCAAACAAAATCAATAGACTAAGTTCCGATAATGTTTTTAAAATCTTGCAGGTACAAACGATACAACCTAAAAGATTTTTGAGGTTTTAAAGGATACCTAAAATGAAGTAATATGGAAGTGAAAAACAAGATTGTAATTATTACAGGAGCAGGTTCTGGCATCGGAAAGGCAACGGCAATTCACTTTGCTAAAAATGGAGCAACGGTGGTAGTTTCTGACATCAATTTAGAAAAAGCAAAAGAAGTTGCTGAAGAAATTGTAACAAATGGAGGAAAATCGATACCTATAAAAGCGAATGTTGCAAATTTTGAAGAAGTAGAAAATTTAATACACACAACGGTAGAACAGTTTGGTCGTTTAGATGTCATTGTAAATAATGCAGGAATCGGTCCTAATTTGTTAAAGACACACGAATCACTATTAAAAGATTGGAATCGAGTAATTTCAGTAAATCAAACTGGAGTTTTTTATTGCATGAAAGTAGCTTTGACCCAATTCTTAATACAAGGTTATGGCAATATTGTAAATATTGCTTCTTTAGCAGGTTTAAAAGCATCACCCAACAATATTAGTTATAGTGCCAGTAAATTTGCAGTAGTTGGGATGACAAAATCGGCAGCGATGGAGTACGCCACTAAAAATATACGTGTAAATGCTGTGTGTCCTGGTTATACAGAATCTGCTTTGTTAAATCAATTGCTAAAGGCAAAACCAGAAATGGATGCCATTTTAAAAAGTGTCATTCCGATGAAACGATATGGGAAAGCTGAGGAAATTGCGGATGCGGTGGTTTGGTTAGCTTCTGATAATACAAAGTTTATTACAGGACAAACCATTACATTAGATGGAGGAACATCACTTTAATAGGTAAATATTCTTTAGATTTGAACAAACAAAAAAGTCAACACAGAAATTAAAATTTAGAAATTATGAAAAAATGGTTAATTCCCGTAATAATAATTGCGGTAGTCGCATACGGATTTTACAGTTGGGGAAAAGGATTTAATAACAATGCTGTGATTTTGCAAGAAGACGCAAAAACAACTTGGTCTAATGTAGAAAGTGCATATCAAAGAAGAAATGATTTGATAGGAAATTTGGTGAAAACAGTTCAAGGTGCAGCAGATTTTGAAAAAAGTACCTTAACAGATGTTATTAATGCAAGGGCAAAAGCAACTTCTGTAAATATTAATGCTGGTAATTTAACTCCAGAAAAAATGGCACAATTTCAACAAGCACAGTCAGGTTTAAATGGTGCGTTATCTAAATTGTTAGTTTCTGTAGAACGGTATCCCGATTTAAAAGCGAATCAAAACTTTTTAGAATTACAAAGCCAACTAGAAGGTACCGAAAATAGAATTAATGTTGCGAGAGATCGTTTTAATGAAGGTGTTAATAATTATAATAAACACATCAAAATCTTTCCAAACTCTTTATTAGCAGGGATCTTTAATTTTGAAGCCATGGATCGTTATCAAGCAAATGCGGGGTCAGAAAATGCGCCAGATATCAATTTTGATTTTAATAATAAAAAAGAATAAATGTCTAAGGTAGAAGAGTTTCTTACCAAGAAAGATGAGGAAGAGATTGTTTCTGCTATTCAAACTGCAGAGAAAAATACTTCTGGCGAAATTCGTGTGCATATTGAAGCTTCCACCGAGAAAGACCATTATGAGCGTGCGTTAGAAGTATTTTATCTCTTAAAAATGGAGGCTACCAAAGATGCAAATGGTGTTTTAATGTATGTAGC
The DNA here is from genome assembly GCA_051278125.1 of Polaribacter sp. GTDB lineage: Bacteria > Bacteroidota > Bacteroidia > Flavobacteriales > Flavobacteriaceae > Polaribacter. The sequence continues at coordinate 6,407 of JBNMNV010000068.1, forward strand.
CGTTCATGATAAAAAATTTGTAATTTGTGGTGATCAAGGAATTAATGATGTTGTGCCAAAAGATTTTTGGAATGCAACAAAAGATAGTATTCAACATCATTTTAAAAAAGGAAATTTTAAACAAGGTATTGTTGATGGAATCTTAATGGCTGGTAAAGAATTAAAAATTCATTTTCCGTATCAAACAGATGATTCAAACGAACTTTCTAATGAGGTTTCTAAAGGATGAAAAATTTAATTGATAGTTCTCGGTTGATCGTTATTCGTAAAAAGATTATCTTTTTATTAGCCTTTATTTGTACCTTAAATATATGTTCTCAAGGATTTAAAATTCCTGAAAAGCCAAAATTTCAAACGAGTGTTTACGATTATGTAAACTTACTTTCCGGTGTGCAAAAAAACCGTTTAGAAAGTAAGTTAATCCGTTATTCAGATACAACTTCTACCCAAATTGTGATTGCTATTATAGCATCAACTGAAGGGGAGAATATTACTTATTTAGCCGCCAACTGGGGCGAAAAATGGGGGATTGGCGATGCAAAAAAAGACAATGGTGTTTTAGTTTTATTGGCTAAAGATGATAAGAAAATAGCCATCCAAGCAGGAAAAGGTGTTGAGTATGTATTAACAGATTTTCAATCCAAAAGAATTATTGAAAGAGTTATTATTCCTGAATTTAAAAAAGGCGATTTTTATAGCGGTTTAGATCGGGGAGCCGACTATATTTTTAAAACGTTAAACGGCGAATTTACAGGAACCCGTAAAAAAAATGAGGAAGGTTTTGATCCTGGAGTACTCGTTTTTGTCATCATTATTATTATCGTAATACTCTTAATTGCAAGAGGTAATAAGAATAATAGAGGCGGAGGTAGAGGTGCTAGAAGAGGTTCACTTGCAGATACTATTTTTACTGCCATAATTTTAAGTAACTCCGGCAGAAGTGGCGGATTTGGTGGTGGTTTTGGAGGTTCTTCAGGCGGAGGCGGAGGCGGCTTTGGAGGTGGTTTTGGCGGTGGAAGTTTTGGCGGAGGCGGAGCTTCTGGAGGCTGGTAATTTCACTTTTCTAATTTTTTTGATCGTCTAAATAAATTAAGTTTTTTATGATAAGAAAAATATTTTTTTTTTTCATTTATATAGTTTTTGTTAGTTGTCAAAATTTTGGACAGCTAAAGATTTTAGCAGATTTACCCAAAAGTTTAAAAGAGGTTTCTGGAGTAGAATTTGAGGTGAAGTCTGGCCTTATTTGGATGATAAATGATGGTGGGAATCAGCCAAAACTATTTGCTGTTTCAAAAAAGGGTAAGATTAAAAGAGAAATTTATGTGGAAACCAAAAATCGTGATTGGGAAGATTTAACTTCTGATGAAAAAGGCAATATCTACATCGGTGATTTTGGTAACAACTTAAGTAAAAGAAAGAATTTAAAAATCTTAAAAATTGATAAGAAGTATTTGAATAAAAAGAGTGCTAAAGTAGAAAAGATAGAATTTGAGTATGAAAATCAAGAAAAATTTTCATCTAAAAAGAAAAGCTTACTTTTTGATGCAGAAGCTTTTTTTTACTTTAAAAATTACATCTATATTTTTACAAAAAGTAGAGTTAAGAAAAAATATGGAAGAACTTTTCTCTATAAACTTCCTGCTAAGAAAGGAAATCATGTTGCAAAATTAATTGGAGAATATAAAAATTGTAAAGATTTAAAATGTTGGATCACTTCAGCAGATATTTCTGATGACGGTACAAAAGTGGCCTTATTATCGCAAAAAAATGTTCTTATTTTCTCGAATTTTAAAGAGGATAACTTCTTTTCAGGAACCGTTAAAAAAATTGAATTAGAGTATAAAACTCAAAAAGAAGGAATTTGTTTTAAAGGAATCAATAAATTACTCGTTACTGATGAAAAAGCTGGCGGAGAAGGTGGTAATTTGTATGAAATTACATTAGACTAAGAAAGAAAGAAAAATTTCCAAATCAATAATGCCCAGCCTACAACTAAAAACAAACCTCCTAAAGGTGTTATTGGTCCTAAAAACTTTAATTTTTTATGGTTTGCAGATGAAATGACCAAACCATAAATAGAAAAAGAAAATAGAAAAGTTCCGATTATAAAAGCATACATAATATAGGTGCCAAGAGCAGTACTTGTTTTTAAATTAAAACCTAAAACAAGTAAAAGTATGCCATGATACATTTGATATTTTACGCCAGTTTCAAAACTTTGCAATTGATCTGAAGTAAGTTTTTTCTTTAATAAGTGTGCGCCAAAAGCCCCAAATATAACGGCTGTAAGTCCAAATAAAGAACCAAAAATTAATGCTATTTGTGTCATTATAAAATATTAAAATTCAAATCCGAATGAAAAGGCTAATCTTAAACCATCATCACTATTAAAAACAGAAATGTTTCCAGAAACCATATTGGCGGCATTAAAGAAAACGCCACCTCCAGCAGAAGTGTTTAGTTTTTTGTTTATAAATAAGGTATTTAGGGTTAAGCTTTCTTGTCCCCAAACACGTCCGTAATCAAATCCTCCAAAAAGACCAACATCTAAAGGGACTAAACTTGTTTTAAAACTTCTTAAATTTAAACGAATATCAGAACTATGGTAAAAGGAATTTTTACCTGTAAAACGCTGATTTCTGTATCCTCTTAATCCGTCATTGCCACCAATAGTGGCTGCTTGATAAAATTCATAAGAGTCACCAAAAGTAAAATGACTTTTTAGTTTTGTAGCGAATACCAATTGCCCGCTCGCAACTAATTTGTAATCAAAAGAAATTGATGGAATTAGATATCCAAAATGGTTGTCATTGTTTATGTTTGAGGTATAACCTGCAAAGATCTCCGTTTTCATACCCATTGTTGGAAAAGCGTGATTATCTGTGTTTTCAAATTGATAACTCCCTTCCGTATTTATAAATTCTTGATGTTCAAAAATAGCATTGTTCGCCGAGAATTGATTGTTTACAAATCGATTAGGTGTGTTTTCTACGCTAATGGTTTGATATTTTACACCCAGCTTTATTTTTGCATTTAAATCACTTTTCCATTGTATAAAAGTACCCGCAAATAGTTTACTTATTCTTATTCTGTTATAATCCTCTTCTTCGATATCATTTGCTTCTGGATTTGAGGAGTTATTTCCTACACCAAAATAATTTATTGCAAAATTAGGACTTGTAAAAGTTGCGTTTATACCAAAATTCCAGTTACCAAAAATGTTTGCGAATTCTGAAGAGTAATCAAGTTCAATGCCATTAGTTGCAAAATAATACGCGCCAGAAAGTGAATGTTGAGAGGTAAAAGGATTTCTTTCAAAACCATAAGCGGTATACGTGTTTGCAAACCCAACTTTAACTCCATCGTCAGGATTATAACCAATGGTAGGCGTAATTACATTTTTACTACTTTTTAATTTTTTGTAATCATATACATTTGTTTCATAATCATCTGTTAATTTTTTTCTTCCTTTTTTTGTTTTAAAGGTGTTTTTCTTTGATTTAAAATCGTAAATAATTACTTTCTTACCATTTAAAATAGTGTATTTATCATTATTCTGACCACCAATAAGTCTTAATGTTATTAGATTTTTGCCATCACCTTTTACAATAAAGGTATCCTCATCATCTAAACCATAAATCCAAATCTCTTTCGTTTCAGATTTATTATAAATTCGTTCCAGGAAAACATTGTTTTTATCACCTTTTTTTATGGTGTAAGCGGTAATCTTTGTTTGTTCATTTGGCAATCTTTTAATTTCAAACCAATCATCTTTTTGAGTTCCTCTAATCACTTGAAACTTGTTGACGACATCAAAATAGTCATCAGAAATTATCTGTAAATTACGTCTTCTTCCTTGTAATTTTCTTTTTATTTGTGTGACCGTTTCGTCATTTACTTCCTCAGGAAAACTGGTAAAAGCATCCTCAATAACCGCATCTGTAATATTGTTTTGAATACCTTTAACTTGCTGGTCCCACACATTTTTACCGGATCTAGAAATTAACATCATATCTAGAGGATAGGGTTCTAAATTAAACCATTTAGGGCTTTTTAATTCTTCGGTATACGATTTCATTAAGCGCAACGTAGGTATCAATTTTGTAGCAGTATTTAACAAAGCACCATCACCAAAAATAGAAAAAGCTTGATCTCTATCTCTTGGAATTGGTCTATAAACCACTTGCTTTTTTTCTTTAAAAACGGCCCATCTCCACTGATCTTCATGACGATCCCAATCACCGATTAACATATCAAATAAACGCGCTTTTATGTAAGCTTCTTCATCTAAAATATGGTCTTCATTTTTATTTAAATTCATCAATAAATCATCTGTGCTAATTACGGTGTCAGAAAAACCAAAGCTCGCTTTGTCTCCATGTCCAGAAGCTGCACGCTCTTCAATCATATATAATTCATTACCGAATTCATCATTAAATTGTCTTAAACTATTTTGTTTGGGAACATAGTACAAAACAGGATTTGTGTGATATAAACCAATGGCATCAGATAATTTTCCAATGGTAAAAGGAGCATAAGGGTGTGAACCTGTAAAAACATCAGACAATAAATTTTCTGTAGCCGTATCATCAAATTGCCCTTCTATATATTGATCTTTAAAAGCCACAGCTTGTAAATATTGCACGGCATTTTTTCGCAAAGCGCGCATCACATATTCACGCCCCTTTTTGTCTTTTAATCGTAAAGATTTAGATTGATGTCCTCCACCTTTTCTAACAGGTTTTAATCCGCCAAAAAGTGTGTCTAAATTTACAGTTGGTGCATTTACTTTTATGCCAAAATATTTTCGATATCGTTCTCCCCATAAATAGCGATACGTTTTGCTTTTAGTTACTTCTTCTTGCGTGTAAATTGAAGCTTTTTTTCCTGTTATTTCTTTATTTGTAAATGCTTTAAAAACCTTCTTTTCATCTGCTTTTAAAACTTGCGTTTGGTATACAATTTTATCATCTTTTACGGTGTAAAAGCGAACTTCTGAAGATCCGTTTTCATAAATGTCTAATTTGGCAAAACCTTGAGCGCCATATGTGAATTTTGCACCACCAGATAATTTTGTTGCGTTAGTTTTAGAACCTGATCCACTAACAATTTGCGGAATATTATCTTGCACGATGTACTGTAAATTATGGTCATGACCAGAAACAAAAATAGTTTTGTCATTTTCTTGTGACAAAGTTACAATGCGTTTTTTAAGCTCATTATACTTTTTATTTTGGATGTCTGTATTTGAAATTCCTGAGGTTTCACGAAGTATGTTTTTAAGAGTACCTAAAATTGGTAAAGGACTTAAATGGCTATTAAAAGAATATTGACCACCATGAGAGCCGCTCGTAAACATGGGGTGATGCATCGCAATAATTGTTGTTTTTCCTCTAGCTTTTTTAATCATTCCTTCAAATTCATCAAAGAATTTACTTCTTGTTTTAATTTCACAATTATCATTTATCGTTGGGTGATTGTCCCAATTTGTTAAATACCAGTGGGTGTCTACAATAATTAATACGATTTCTTTAGAAATGTCTACTTGTGCTAACGGACAACCATTTTCTGGAAAAAAAGAATTTTTTCCCAAGGCTTTTTTCACCAATTCTTCCTCTCTTTGTAGGCCTTCTAAACCATGATACCAATCATGATTTCCGGGGATGAAAATCGAGTTTCCTTTAAATTTCTTTGCAACATCTGTTTGCGCTTCAATTCTTCTTTTTGCTAATTTGTATTTTTTAGATTTTTTCTTCTTCGGAATTCCTGACTCATAAACGTTGTCTCCTAAAAAAAGTAAGGTTGAATTTTTAGATACATCTTTAATTTCCTTTTTTAAATACTTTAAGGCAGGAGCATCTTTTTTTAAGGAAGAATTACCTGCGTCGCCAATTAAATAGAAAGTATGGTCAACTTTAGAATCGTTTTTTATAGAGACTAAATTTTGATTTTCTGCAACTTGCATTTTCATTGTTGCGCAAGCCGAAACCAAGAAAAGTATAGCTAAAAATAAGAATTTTTCGAATAATTTCATACATGTAAAATTAACTATTTTTAAAGAACTCTAAGTCTTCTTTGGTGTCAATATCAAAGAAATTTGTTGTTGTTTTTGGGCAAACAACTTCATTTTTCCTTTGGTTGATGAATTCTTTTGCTCCTTTATCTCCTTTGATCAATAGCAAAGCCTCAAAATATTTCTCCGGAAAAATAGCAGGAACCCCTAATTTACCTCCATAATTTGATGCAATAATAGTATCATTATTTTTCTCAAATAAAGCAATCATGTTTTTCAAATAGGAAATCTCAATAGCGGGTTGATCTCCTAAAAGAATTAAAACTCCAGGGAAACTTAATTTATTTTTTTTAAAAAAGTGTATTCCAGCAACAATACTTGAACTCAAACCGTTTTCATAGTTTTTATTGGTGATAAATTTAATGTTTTCTGTGGCAATCTTTTGTTTTATTTTATCAGAATTTGCTCCTAAAACACAAAAAACAGTGTTGGGAAGAATCCATTTAATTTTCTCTAAAGAGATGTCTAAAAGTGTTTTGTTAGTAATTATTTCTAGCTGTTTAATGCTATTCATTCTTGATGATTTTCCGGCAGCTAATACTAAAACAGCAATATTTTTCATCTATGAATTATGAATTTTGCCGTTTAAATTTCTCAAAGAAAACGGCTCTTTTTTTCTAATGACTGAGAGTATTTCTGCAACGATAGAAAGCGCAATTTCTTCTGGAGTTTGAGCGCCGATATGCAAACCTGCAGGAGTGTAAATGTTTTCTAAAAAATCTTCAGAAATCGTTGGAACAAATTCAAAAAGCTCGTTAAATAAGCGTTCTCTTCTATTTGGAGCGCCTAAAATGCCAATATATTTTGGTTGATATTCAGAAAGTTTTATAACATATTTTAAATCTTGCACGTAACTATGATTCATAATTACAATAGCACAATTTTCTGTAA
>JBNMNV010000069.1:0-13093 GCA_051278125.1 Polaribacter sp.
CACTTACTTGGAATGATGAAGTAATGATTTTAAAACGCGAATTAGCGCGTGCTTGGACCGCTCTAAAATTAGAAGAACATAGAAATAGAAAACTACCAAAGTTGAATGCTGCAAACTATGAAGAGGACTATAATAAAATGGCAGAAGCATCTGCAGTCAGTTTGATGCAATTTTTAGAAGAACAAAATATTATTACTGTTAAACCTTATTTTGAGCCTGCTTTGCGCGAACATTTAGGTGAATTTATCCCGGAAGAAAAAAGAAATTTTTTCTCCATCGGACAGCATTATGATGCAAGACCTTTGTATTCTCATTTTTATCATTGGTTTGAATTGGCTCGAATGGATTTAGAACCTCATACAAGTAAAATTAGACGAGAACCGTTGCTCTACAATATTTTTGACTCTAGAAATGAAGGAACTGCCACCGCTGTAGAAGAACTTTTTATGCAAGCTGGTTTGTATGATGATAGTGCAAGAACTAAAGAAATTGTTTACATCATGATTGCGCAAAGAGCTGCAAGAGGTTTGGGTTCTTTATACGCACATGCTAATCAAATGACTATGGAAGAAGCTGGAGGCATTCATAGTGAATATACTCCTCGTGGTTGGATGAAAACAGAAAAAGAACTTTTAATTTTTGAACAACACTTATATCTTCGTCAGCCAGGATATGGAACGAGTTATATAACAGGTAAATATTTACTGGAAAATGCGCTCGCAGATTATGCTCGTTTACAAGAATTGAAAGGAAAAGAATTTATACTGAAAGACTTTTTTGATACTTTAAATAGTATTGGTAGTATTCCCATTTCTCTAGGACATTGGGAAATGACTGGCAGTCCAGAACACTTGAAATCAATAATTCAAAAAGAATAACGAACGAACTTCATTCACTGTTATATGAAATTAAAACTATGAAAAAAATAAACTCCATTTCAATAAACGCTACAAATAGTAAGGCTTCATTTTTATGTATTATAATTTTAATATTCTCCTGTAAAACAGATGTTCATTTACCTGATCCACTAGAAGCAGGTTGGAAAAATGATAAAGTTTGTGAAGTACTTGTAGAAAATGAAAAAGTAAGAACCTTAAAATGTATTTTTCCTCCAGGAGTTGGTCATGAAAAACATTTTCATGCAGCACATTTTGGGTATACTGTTAGTGGAAGTACATTTAAAATTACAGACAAAACAGGAACAAGAGAAATAAATGTTACAACAGGATCTAATTTTTACAATGAAAAAATTGAATGGCACAATGTTTTAAATATTGGTGATTCTACTGCGATTTTTCTTATTGTAGAGCCAAAATAGAAGCACATTTTATGTATAAAATCTTTTGAAATTATCACAGAATTCATCTAACACACTGCTTATCAGTAAAAAAATATTTTGTTTTAACATTTTTTTAACTATATTTGGAATAGCCAACTAATCACTCAAAATTATTCACCTCTAGTTTTTTTGAGTAAAAACGAATAAAAATGTCAATCGCTATTCTAACCAATGCTCAAAATCAGTTGAATGAAGAACTTTCAACTCAACTATTATTTTCTACAATAGAAAATACTATTTTATTTATGTTTATAGCCATAGCTATATTCTTAATAATTAGCACACCTGTTGTACTTTTTTATTTTTCGGTAGATAATTATTTTAAATTAAAAAAACTTAAAAAAATTATTGATACGAATATCTGCTGCGAGAATAGCAGAACACACAGCAGTTATGAAGCAAAAACATGCTCTAATTATATAAATAACTATTCTCTTTTTGTTGGTAATATTGCAGGGCTTATCATTTGGAATGTGCTCTCTTTGGTTTATATATTTTCTCAAAGTCAGAATGCTTTAACAGGAATATTAAGCTATTTAAAGTTCCCTTTTGAAATTTTAGAAACCTATGATTTTAACAATACTTTATCCTCTATTTCCAGCTATAAGAATAACTGGGTAATGATGTCAGGAATTATAATAGCAACTTTATTCAGTTATTTTATTGTTAGTTATATCACGAAGAATGTTATCAAAAATAAAGTTTCAAAACAAGTGAAAATTTATTCTTTAACTTAAAAGGATTTAGAATTATTTTTTAGAAAAAATTAAAATCAATTCTTCTTGAGGTTTGGTTAAATATCTAGCACCATCTTTTGTCACCACTGCCATTTCTTCTACCGAAATAGTTTTTTCAGTTCCATCTTCACGTTTCCAGGCATGAAAACCATCAAAAGCAAAGGTCATTCCTTCTTTTAATATTTTTTCAGAAGCTGGTTTTACATGAGATGCCTGTGACCCTCCCAAATTTGGCCCAACATCGTGCGCAACATAACCAACAGGATGTCCTGAACTCCACATTACATATTCAGATTTTGCTGCGGTCATTAAGACTCTTTGCGCTCTATCAACATCAACTCCTTTTACGCCAGGTTTCATAGCTGCTAATGCCGCTCTGCTTCCTGCTTTGCTGCTTTCCCAATAATGTTGGATATCCTTTGGCGCAAAAGTTTCACCTTCTTTTAAAACATAAGCAAATCGTTGAATATCGCTAACCCATCTATCGTACAATTTAATTCCGAAATCGATTTGAATAACATCTCCTGGCATAATAATTTTATCTGTTGCATGAGAATGACCTCTATCTGGTCCTGAATTTACATTCGGATTTTGATCTGGAGCCCACCCATCTTTTACGCCATAGTCAGCCATTTTTTTCTTTAAAAATCTTGCAATATCGGCATCCGTAGATACTCCAGGTATTACTTGTTTGTAAGCTTCTAATTGAAAAATCAGCCGTCAATTGAGCTGCTTTTGTCAAGATTTCTACTTCTTCAGGTAATTTAATAGACAACCATTCATAGACTACTTCGGTTGATGAAACTAATTTATCTTTATCATCTCCTAAAAAATTTTCCAACTCAATTCTTTGCGTATACGTTAATCCGTCTGCTATTGAGTTTGATGTGGATGAATTGATAGCTATATTTTCAAAGTTTTTTTCCTTTATAAAATCAACGACCATTTTCACGGCAGATGTTCCTCTTTCAACTGGCACTACTTCATCATGAATATCTAATTCATCTAAAGCGGTAGCCTCTCCTGAAGGGGAAAAAACCAAAGAATGAAAACCTTCATTGTCATTAAAAAACAAAAAAGCTGCTGTTCCGCCTGCGTTCTCTCCACCAACATGATCGGCTAATGGGTCATTGTTGTTTTCTCTACAAATCACCAACCAAGCATCAACATCAGCATTTTTTAAGGCATTTGGTAATAAAGTATTCATTCTTTTTTTTCTAATTTCTGGCCAAGGATTTTCACCCCAATACGTATCAGAATTTATTGTAACCTCTTTACTTACTTCTTGATTACAACTTGCAGCAAAAAGAATTATAACCAAACTATATAAGAATTGTCTCATGATTTTATGATTTAAAAGAAATGTATAAATATAATCATAAATAGAAATCAATATAAAGTACTGGCAAAATTTTATAAATTTTCTTTTCCTTATATTTAAGGAATATTAACTCAACCTTTTCAAGATGCATCAAACAAAAAAACAGTTCAATTTTTTTTCGTTCCTAATTACACTTCTTTGCTTCAATACAATTATTATTTTTGGCCAAGAAACAAGATTGTTAAGACAACCAGATATGAATGATTCTCATATTGTATACACATATGGTTCCGATATTTGGGTAAATACATTTGGTAATAGTCAAGCGAAAAGAATAACAAGTACATCCGCTGTAGAATCAAATCCAAATTTATCTCCTGATGGAAAATGGATTGCCTTTTCTTCAAATAGATCTGGGCAAAATGCCGTATATATAGTTTCTATTAATGGTGGAAATGTTAAAAGATTAACTTGGCACCCAAATGGAGCTAGTGTGCGAGGTTGGACAAATGATGGAAAATCAGTTCTATATGCAAGTTCTAGAGAAACTGCTCCTAGACCTTATAATAGACTTTGGACAGTTCCTACAAAAGGCGGAGCCCCTGCTTTAATTTCTAAACAATGGGGATTTGACGGCTCTTTTTCAGAGAATGGAAAAAGTATCGTAATTGATAAAATGAGTAGATGGGATGTGGAATGGAGAGCGTATAGAGGTGGTCAAAACACACCTTTAATTATCTTAAATACAAAAACATCACAAGAAACATTATTACCACATAATAATACAACTGACATTCAGCCTTTATGGATTGGAGATACTATTTATTTTCTTTCGGATAGAGATTTGGTAATGAATATATGGAGATACAATACTACTAGTAAAACTTTATCACAACTAACCAAATTTAAAGGTTCTGATATTAAATGGCTTTCTGGTCATAAAAATATGTTGACTTATGAACGTGATGGATCTTTACACACATTTAATCTTTCTTCTCATAAATCTACACAACTAAATATTAATGTCATTGGAGATTTTCCTTGGGCAGAAACTAAATTTGAAAACGTAACGAAATCAGCTACTTCCTCTTCCTTATCTCCAAATGGAAAAAGAGCCATTATTGAATCAAGAGGAGAAATTTTTACCGTTCCTTTAAAATATGGTGATGCAAGAAATATCACACAAAGTTCTGGCACTGCAGATAGAGCACCAATTTGGTCACCAAAAGGAGATAAAATTGCTTGGTTTTCTGACAAAGACAGAAAAGGATATGCCCTGTTTACAGCCAATCAAGACGGAATGTCTGAGATCACAAAATTTTCTATTGGAGAATCTAAAATGGCTTGGAACCCCACGTGGTCTCCAGATGGAAAACACATTGCTTTTGTAGATGATGATGTGCGCTTACGAGTTGTTAATCTTGAAACTAAAAAAATTAAAACGATTGATGTTGGTGGTAATAATCTAGAGCGTTCAAGCATTGTTATGAATTGGGCTCCAGATTCTAATTGGATTGCTTATGAAAAAGCAGGAAGTAATAACTTTAGGCAAATCTATATTTGGTCAAAAGCAACCCATAAATCTACTCCAATTACGGACGCTTTTGCAGATTCATTTTCTCCTATTTGGGATTTGAACAAAAAACAAATGTACTTTTTAGCAAGTACTGATGTTGCCCTAGGCTCCGGTTGGGCAAATACTAGTGCTATGACTTCTAACCCTAGTTATGCTGCCTATGTTGTAAATCTTGACAAAAAGGACGCTTCTCCTTTTAAGCCCAAAAGTGATGAAGAAATCATTAAAAAAGAAAAAGACGAAGAGAAAAAAAAGGAAGATAAAAAGGAGGTTAAACCAAAAGCAATGACTATTGATTTTGAGGGATTGCCAAGAAGAACTTTCTCTTTAAATATTCCCTCAAGAAACTATGGGTATTTAATTGCGGGTATAAAAGGAACTGTTTTTATAGCAGAAAATATACCCAACCAAAGAGGTGCCACTTTAAAGAAATATAATTTAAAAGATCAAGAAGCTAAAGATTTTATTTCTGGCGCAAGCAATGTTTCTATCACAAACAATGGTAAACATATGTTAGCAAAAGTTGATGGAAATTGGAAAGTAATTGAAACTGCTGATTCAAATGGTAAAACTGGAAAACCTTTAAAAGTAAATCTGCAAATGAAATTAAATCGAATTGCAGAATGGGAACAAATGTTTGAAGAAGCATACAGGTATGAAAGAGATTATTTCTATGACCCAAACATACACGGTAGAGATTGGAAAGTAGTTTATGACAGATATGCTCCGCTAGTTCCCTTTATAAAACATAGAGCAGATTTAAATTATGTTTTAGATCAGGTTAATGGTGAGTTATCCGTTGGGCATAGTTTTGTGAGAGGAGGAGATTCTCCAAGGATAGATAAATCTCAAGTAGGAATGTTAGGTGCAGATTTAGATGCCACAAATAAATACTGGAAAATCAGCAGAATTTATACAACAGAGAGCTGGAATCCAGGCTTAAGTGGTCCTTTAGATGCTCCTGGTTTAAATATTAAAGAAGGTTACTTTATAGTTGGTATTAACGGAAAAGAAATTACTACTGATGATAATATTTATGAATTTTTAGATGGTACAAATAATAAACAAACCCTATTACATATAAACAGTGATGCTCAGTTTAAAGATTCATGGAAAGAAACTGTTTTACCGATTAGCAATGAAAATGGTTTACGACAAAGAACTTGGGTAGAAGATAATAGAAGGCTAGTAGAAAAACTTTCAAATGGAAGATTAGGATACGTTTGGGTTCCGAACACCGGCGGTCCTGGTTATGTTTCTTTTAATCGTTATTATTTTGCGCAACAAGATAAAGAGGGCGCTGTTATTGATGAACGTTTTAATGGTGGTGGATTACTTGATGATTATATGGTGGATTTAATGACTAGAAGTTTACGAGCTGGTTTAACCAATGAAGTACCAAATGGAAAACCTATGACATTACCCGCTGGTATTCTGGGACCAAAAGTTTTATTGATTAATGAATTAGCAGGTTCTGGTGGTGATTTCTTTCCTTGGGTTTTTAGACAACAAAAAGCTGGAAAACTCATAGGGATGACTACTTGGGGTGGTTTGGTAAAATCATCTACACATTACAGATTAATAGATGGAGGTTCTTTAACAGCTCCTGATAATGCCGTTTTTGACCCTATTAACAACGAATGGATTGCAGAAAATAAAGGTGTTGCCCCAGATATAAAAGTTAGGCAAGATGCAAAATCTTTATCCTTAGGAAAAGACCCACAATTAGAGAGAGCTGTGCAAGAATTAATGAAACAATTAACAACTAAAAAAGAAATTACTCCTCCTCCATTTTCAAAACCAGCAAAAGGGAATTAATACCAATTATTATTTGAAATTACCGGTATAATATATTTCTAATTTTTACCTCATAAAAAAAGCCGTAGCAAAAATTGCTACGGCTTTTAGATATTAAATGTCAGCTGATAAAAGTAGAAATTATTTCTTCTTTTTTGCTCCAGCTTCCATTTTCTTCTTTAAATCTGCAAGACCTCCAATATCACCAAAAGTGGTTTTTTCTGCATCTACTGATTTCTTAACAGCTGCTTTGATATTTTTTCTTTCCTGCTCTTTAAATATAGAAGTATGTGATACCACTACTCTTCTGTATTCTTTAGAAAATTCTAAAACGATAAACTTCAACGTTTCTCCTTTTTCTAGTTTTGAACCATCTTCTTTTTCTAAGAATCTACTTGGAGCAAAACCTTCTACATCATCAGAAAAAGTTACAACTGCTCCTTTATCATTCTTTTCTTTTACAAGACCTTCATGAATAGAGCCAATTGCATACGTAGCTTCGTGAGCATCCCAAGGATTATCTTGTGTTTGCTTATGACCTAGATTTAATTTTCTATTTTCTACATCTAATTCTAAAACCTGAACTTCTAATTGTTGCCCAACAGTTACAAAATCTGATGGATGTTTAATTTTTTTAGTCCAAGATAAATCAGAGATATACACTAAACCATCAATTCCTTCTTCTAGCTCAACAAAAACACCAAAGTTTGTGTAATTTCTTACGGTACCTGTATGCGTTGACCCCACTGGGAATTTAGTTGTAATATCTGTCCAAGGATCTGGATGTAATTGTTTGATACCTAAAGACATTTTACGGTCTTCTCTATCTAAAGTTAAAATTTGAGCTTCAACTTTATCACCAACTTTTACGAAATCTTGTGCAGAACGTAAGTGTGTTGACCAAGACATTTCACTTACGTGAATCAATCCTTCAACTCCTTGTTCTACTTCAACAAATGCGCCATAATCAGCAATAACAACAACTTCACCGTTCACTTTATCACCAACTTTTAAATCAGTACTTAAAGCTTCCCAAGGATGCGCAGTTAATTGTTTTAAACCTAATTGTATTCTAGACTTGTTATCATCAAAGTCTAAAATTACAACGTTTAATTTTTGATCTAATTCAACAACCTCATTAGGATGATTGATTCTTGACCAAGATAAATCAGTAATATGCACCAATCCATCAACACCACCTAAATCAACAAAGACACCATAAGAAGTAATATTTTTAACAATACCTTCTAGTACTTGTCCTTTTTCTAATTGACCAATAATTTCTTTTTTCTGTAATTCAATATCTGCTTCAATAAGCGCTTTATGAGATACAACAACGTTTTTAAATTCGTGGTTGATTTTCACAACTTTAAATTCCATTGTTTTTTCTACATATTGATCGTAATCTCTAATTGGTTTCACGTCAATCTGAGATCCTGGTAAAAATGCTTCAATTCCGAAAACATCTACAATCATACCACCTCTTGTTCTGCATTTAACAAAACCATTGACTACTTCACCTGTTTCATGAGCATTATTAACACGTTCCCATGCCTTAATTACTCTTGCTTTTCTATGAGATAAAACTAACTGACCAGAAGAATCTTCTCTTTTGTCAACTAATACTTCTACAGTATCACCTTCTTTTAAACCTTGGTTGTAACGAAATTCGTTCAAAGAAATAACTCCTTCAGATTTAGAATTAATATCGATAATCGCATCTCTATCCGTAATTCTGATTACCGTTCCTTCAATTACATCACGCTCGTTTACAAAACCTACAGTTCCTACTAAAGCTTCTTCAAAAGCCTTTAATTTTTCTTCATCAACAGCTTCAATACCTTGTTCGTACTTATGCCAGTTAAAATCCGCTAAAAATTGAGTAGGATCTTGTTTTACTTCTGCAGCTGGAGTTGCTGTTTCTTGTACTTCAGCAGCAACTACTTGCTCTTCAGTGTTTTTTGTTTCTTCAGACATTCCTGAAAATAATTTTTGTATCTTATTGTTATTCAGATTTTTAACGACTACAACAATAAGAGATGTTTTTATAAATTTTCGTTTAACTTTCCTTTTCTAAATCTGTAAGCGTAAAAAGGAGTGCAAATTTACAAAAAATACTTGATTTTAAAAGACTTAACATTAAAATTTTTATTTTTGAAGTTTATTATGAACCAATTGAAAATCAAAATCTTATGAAAAACCCTTTAAAGCTATTCCTTATTTTTCTATTATTGATTATTTTATCTTGCAAAAACAATAGTCATTATCTCATCAAACACCATCGATCGCATGAAAAAAGCCGACAAAATGTTCCTTTTTCTGATGCTGTGCAAGTAAACAATTTATTTTTTTTAACAGGTCAAATTGGTAAGAATCATACTATTGGAAAAATTGTAAAAGGTGGAATAGAAACAGAAACCAGGCAAACCATTTTAAATATTGAAAGCGTTTTAAAACATCATAATTTGACTTTAAAAGATGTTGTAAAATGTACAGTTATTTTAGCAGATATCAACGATTTCTCTAAAATGAATACAATTTATCGTACTTTTTTCGAGGAAAATCTACCTGCAAGAACTACATTTGCAGCCAATTTGGTGGCAGGTGCAAAAATTGAAATTGAAGTTGTTGCTGCAAGAAAATAAAAAACAAAATGTAAACCGAAGGTTTACTTTGTAAAATAATTAAAAATATTTAGAGTAAGATTTGTAAAAATCTGTAAAATTCGTGTCTCTAATAATTAGACAAAAAGAATTTTAAACACTATTTGAGAATATAGTAATGGACAAAAAGACACAAGATTTAGTAGATAAAGGAATAATGCTCCCATTAATGGAAGAGTTTTACACCATTCAAGGTGAAGGTTACCATACAGGAACTGCAGCTTACTTTATTAGAGTTGGAGGTTGTGATGTAGGTTGCCATTGGTGTGATGTAAAAGAAAGTTGGAATGCAGATTTACACCCGCCAACTTTAGCGGATACCATTGTGAACAATGTGAAAAAATATACCAATACGGTTGTCATTACAGGTGGTGAACCTTTAATGTGGTCTATGGATTATATTACTGAATTACTTCAAAGAAATAACATAAAAACACATATAGAAACTTCTGGAGCCTATTCCTTTTCTGGAATATGGGATTGGTTTTGTTTATCCCCTAAAAAAAACAAATTACCGCTAGAGGAGGCCTACTCAGAAGCGGATGAACTAAAAATGATTATCCACAACAAGGCTGATTTCATTTTTGCAGAAGAACAAGCTGCAAAAGTGGGAAACAAATGTCAATTATTTTTGCAACCAGAATGGAGTAAAAAAGAAAAAATGACATCCCAAATTGTTGATTATGTCATGAAAAATCCAAAGTGGAAAATTTCTCTTCAAACACACAAATATTTAAATATACCTTAGGATTGTAAGTTTTTTTAATTTTTGTCGTCTAAAGAAAAATGAAATATGTATTCTTCCTGTTTTTTTTAGTCTCGTGCTCTTCTAATCAAGAAAATACATTGATTGAAGATGCTATTATAACCTCTAATATTTGGTCTGTAGATGAGAATGATATAAAAGGTGGAGGAAAGACTTATGAATTAAGCAGTGATATTAAATTTGGTAAGGTAACCGATTTTTTAAAACTCTCTGACCATGAAAAAGTTGCTTTAGTCAGCTTTAAAAATGAAGTAAGAGTTTATCCCTACTATTTTACGAATCATTTTGAAGTAATTAACGATTTTTTTGACAACAAAAATATTGCGATTAGCTATTGCCCTTTAACCAAAAGTGGTATCTGTTTTAATAGAACTGCTGATAATGAGACGTATGAATTTCTTGCCTCTGGATATCTATATAAAGACAATATGGTTCCTTCAGACAAAGATCAAAAATTCTATTGGTCGCAAATGTTGATGACCGTTATTGGAGGTAATAAAATCGATAAAACAATTCAAAATTTCAACTTAATTGAAACAAATTGGAAAACTGTAAAAGATTTTTTTCCTGAAGCTAAAGTATATTACAATGAAAAAAGAGCTGTAAATGCCACCGACCCTATTGAAATTCCCAATTTAAATTCTCAATATATATACGGAATAATCAACGATAAAGTGAACACTCAAATAGACTTATATCCTTATGAAATTTTTGATTCGGGTTTAAAAATAATTGAGAAAATCCATAACAATAAGCCTACCATCATTATTGGTAGTGAAGGGAAACAATTTGTAACTAGTTTTTATACAAAAGATGATTTAGTGTTTTCCCTATTGAATAATAGCGAATTTCCAAACATATTAAAAGATAATGAAGGTAATATTTGGAATATTTTTGGCTATGCTATTCTTGGAGTAAGAAAAGGAGAACAGCTACAATCACCAAAATCTTATGTTTCTCAAGTTTGGGCTTGGAAAAGTTTTTATCAAAACTTAAATTTCAACTAATTTACGATTTACTAAAGTACAAATTCGCTCAAACTGTTCCGTAATTCCCATATCAGAATTATCGAATTCTATAGCATCATGAGCTTTTACCAATGGAGAGTCTTTTCTTGTAGAATCTATTCTGTCTCTCTCTTGCACATTAAAAAGAATGTCCTTAAAATTAACATCATCTCCTCTATCAATCAATTCTTTATAGCGTCTTGTTGCTCTTTTATCTGCAGATGCCGTCATAAAAAGTTTTACATTAGCATCCGGAAAAACAACAGTACCAATATCTCTTCCATCCATTACAATCCCTCCCTGTTTTCCCATTTCTTGCTGTTCTTTAACAAGCTTTCTCCTCACTTCAGAAATAGCCGCAACTTTACTCACCAATTGAGAAATCTCTAACGTTCTTATTTCTTTCTCAACATTTTGCCCATTTAAAAACATTTCTGAAAAACCTAACTCCTTATTATACCGAAATGAAAGAGAAATATCTTTCAACATAGAAATCAATTTTTCCGAATGAAAAAACTCTATTCCCACTAAATTATGTTGTTTAGCAAACAAACTAACAGCCCTGTACATAGCACCAGTATCCACATAAATATAATTATACTTCTTTGCTACTAATTTAGCAATCGTACTTTTTCCTGTAGATGAAAATCCATCAATTGCAATTGTTAACTCTTTATTCATTTATCTTTTATTTAAATCTATTTGTAAACTAAAAGTACTATTGTTTGAGGCAGAGTGATATTTTGAATAGGCATAATTAAATTTTAATCTATTCATTTGTATTCCGAAACCAAAAGAGATACCACCAAAGGTTCTTAAATTTTGAAGTTTTAGTTCAGCCGCTCTCCTAAAATTATAACCTACTCTTAAATTAATGGCACTTTCAGGTAATAATTCAGCACCAATAATAAAATGTCTTAACGAATTACCAATAAAACCAATCTTTTCATTGGTAATATTTCCTTCTAAATCGATGGTCTGATCCGAAGGATTAGGCTCAGAAACATCCCACTGTTGTAAATTATCTAACGTAGCATACCATTTTAAAGGCACATATTCCAGTTGATAAGAGGCTCCAAAAGAAATTTTAGAAGGTAAATTTTCGCGTGTTCCGTTAAAAGATTTCAATTGAATACCAATATTTCTCCCTACAATTGTAAATGAATAAGGTTTGTATGGGTTGTAATATAAAATACCAAAATCTATAGCTGCTCCAAAAGATGAAAAGTTAGCAATATTGGAACTAATTAATTTAATATTTGTTCCCATATAAACATTGGTCCAAGGTAAATTAATGGAATAGCCAACCGAAATAGCAATATCGCTAGCATTAAAATTACCAGTTTCTAATCCATTTTCATCAGCTCCGATTAAAGTACCGTAATCTAAGTACTTTATATTTCCATGAATGGTTCCAAATCTTCTTGATATTTGCTGGGCATAAGAAATAGAACCTATATTAATACCAGCCAAAAAACTGGAATAATTTACAGCCATTTTACCATCCAATTCAGGATTTATAACCGCTGGATTCCAAATAGGTTGATTCACGTCATCCATTAAAGTTAATACTTCACCCCCCAAAGCAATTTGCCTTGCCGAAGTCGATAAATTTAAAAATTGATATACCGATTCCCCTCCAACTTGACTGTTCATTGAATATATAGGAAAAAACGAAAAGAAAATTAGAAATTTTTTACATCTCATTATTAAATAAACTAAACTTCAAATACATAACGAAAATACGCTATATTATTGCTATTTCCTTTAATAATATGACATAAAAAAACCTCAATTCGTATGAATTGAGGTTTGATTAATAAGAAAGGCGGCGACCTACTCTCCCACAAAAATGCAGTACCATCGGCGCTATTGGGCTTAACTTCT
>JBNMNV010000070.1:0-13019 GCA_051278125.1 Polaribacter sp.
AAAGAAACTTTAGAATCAATAATCATTTTTTTGTTATCGGGTAAGTGAATCACTACATCGGGTAAAACTCTTTTATTGTCTTCTGTAGTAAAGCTTTGCTGCATAAAATACTCCCTATCTTTCTCTAAACCAGATTTTTCTAAAACACGTTCTAACACGAGTTCTCCCCAATTTCCTTGCATTTTACTATCACCTTTTAAAGCTTTCGTTAAATTCAAAGTGTCTTTACTCATTTGCTGATTTAGTTCTTTTAAGCCTAAAATTTGCTGACGTAAAGCGGCATGATAGTCAATACTTTCTTTATGCGTTTTGTCTACTTTATCTTCAAAAACTTTTATTTTTTCTTGAAGCGGATTCAATATAATTTTTAAATTCTCTTTATTTTGTTCGGTGAATTTATTTGATTTTTCTTCTAAAATTTTATTGGCTAAATTTTCAAATTCCTTGGTAAACTTACCTTGTAATTTCTCAACTTCTTGTGTATGTTCTGCTAATTTTAATTTTAGATGCTGTATTTCTGAATCCTGACGCGTATTGAGTGTTATTAGAGATTCTTTTTCTTTTTGATTCGCCTTGATCTCTTTCTGAATTTCAATATAATTATCTTCTACCATATCTTTAGATTGTTGCAAAATAGCAACACGTTCTTCTAAAGTAGATTTTTCTTTTTCGATATTTGTTTTCTCTTTTTCGAAGTTTACTTTTGAAAGTAATTTCCCTATAAGGAAACCTATTAAGCTAAAAATCAAGGCTATTAAAGAGTGTATAAGCAATTCTGTCATCATAGTAAGTTTAATGCTGTAAAAGTAAGTAAATATTATTGTTCGATGTATTCTGATACCATTTTACCTTTATCATGCCATAATAAATGGTTTCTTTTTAGCTTCCTTTTGTTTAATTTCAATGCATTCAAAGTTTATGATTCTCTTTATCAAAATATTAGAATTAAAATTAAAAAACTTTGTTTCAAGTATATTTTCTCTAAAAACTGAATGCTTTATAAAACCGCAACCTTTTAACAATAAATTGCAATTTAATTTTTTTAAAAGCCATATTTAAATGCTTAATTTTGTAGGTGATTTAAACCCTCAATATGAAAAAAATAGCAAGCTTTATATTATTTACAATTTTTAGATGGAAACTGGAAGGTAATTTTTCTAAAGATGTAAAAAAATATGTTGTAATTGCAGCTCCACACACTAGTTGGGTAGATTTTCCGATTTCTATTTTGGCTAGAATGAGTTCTGGTATTATGATCAATTTTGTCGGAAAATCATCTCTTTTTAATGGCCCTTTTGGTTTTTTCTTTAAAGCTTTAGGAGGCACTCCTGTAGACAGAAGTAAGAGTAATAATTTAGTTGAAGCAATTATTAAAATTTTTCATCAAAAAGAAGTTTTTAGGCTCGCTTTATCTCCTGAAGGAACCCGTAAAAAAGTAAATACCTGGAAAACTGGATTTTATTATATCGCTAAAGGAGCAAACGTGCCCATTGTTATGGCAACGTTAGATTTTGAAAATAAAAAATTAAAAATCTCGGAACCTTATTACACGACCGACAATAAAGAAAAAGATTTTGACTTCTTTAAGGCTTTTTACTTCAATGTAAAAGGGAAATACCCTGAACTTTCTTAAAATATTTTTTAACTAGTAAAAAAACACTTCATTTTATAAGTTATAATAGAAGCTATTTTTTAATTTTTGGGTGATTGTTATGGATCAGAAATTTTATTTATATTTTTTTCCAACTTTTTGAGCGATACCTATAATTACTTCCGTAGCTTTTATCATAGATTCTACAGGAACATACTCAAAACGTCCATGAAAATTATGTCCGCCTGCAAAAATATTAGGGCAAGGCAACCCTTTATACGACAATTGAGAACCATCAGTACCGCCTCTTATGGGTTTTATTAGTGGTGTTATACCAATTTCTTGCATCACTTTTTCAGCAATATCTACAATATGCATTACAGGAGTAATTTTTTCCTTCATATTAAAATATTGATTTTTTATTTCTACATGCACCAAATCTTGTTCCAAACGCTGATTAAAATCAAAGGCTATTTTTTGCATTAAATATTTTCTTTTTTCAAAAATATCTAAATCATGATCTCTAATAATGTATTCTAAAACAGTTTTTTCTACATTTCCATTCATGTCGTGTAAATGGAAAAAACCTTCATAATCAGTAGTTTTTTCTGGAACTTCATGCGTTGGCAGAGCAGAAATATACTCATTAGCAATTAACATGGCGTTGATCATTTTTCCTTTAGCATATCCAGGATGCACAATTTTACCCGTAATGGTTACTTTGGCAGAAGCAGCATTAAAATTCTCGTATTCTAATTCCCCAATCTGACTTCCATCCATAGTATACGCCCAAGCAGCTCCAAATTTTTCAACATCAAATAAATGCGCTCCTTTGCCAACTTCTTCGTCTGGCGTAAAACAAATTCTGATTTTTCCGTGTTTAATGGATGGATTGTTGATTAAATATTCCATCGCAGAAACAATTTCCGTAATGCCAGCTTTATCATCCGCCCCTAAAAGCGTAGTGCCATCTGTAGTAATCAAAGTCTGACCTTTGTATTGTAGTAAATCATCAAAATAATCTGGAGATAAAATGATGTTTTTCTCTTCATTTAAAATGATATCATTTCCTTGATAGTTCTCAACGATCCGAGGCTTCACATTTGCACCAGTAAAATCTGGACTTGTATCTATATGAGATATAAAACCAATTGTTGGCACTTTATACTCTAAATTACTCGGTAAAGTAGCCATGATGTAACAATTTTCGTCCAATTCTACATCTTGCATTCCAATTTCATTCAATTCCTGTTCTAAAACTTTGGCTAAATTCCATTGTTTTTCAGTACTCGGAAAAGCAGGATTATTAGGATCAGATTCCGTATCTATGGTTACATATTTTATAAAACGATCTGTAATGTATTGTTTATCAATCATTTTTATTGATTTAATTGGATATTTTCTATCAGTGAAAATGCGTTGCAAAAACGTTTATTGACTAAAGAGTCTCCATAAATTTCAGTTTTTGCTAAAATAAAATTTTGTTCATTTACTTTTATAAAGATATTACAAATTTGATATGAAAAGTCTCCTTTTTTACCTTTATATCTATTTAAAATAGAAGGCTTATCAAGAAATATAAATTCTTTCGATTTTATTTTGATTAAGTTTTTAGACAAATTTTCTTGTTCTTGAGATATTAAAAAAGTTTCGTCAAAATTTATATTCTTCTGAATAAAAGTAACATCTAATAAAACCGTTTCTGTCAATTGTTTTGTAGTATCTGCTGTAAAAATAGAAGATTGAATGTCATCTCGGTATAGATTGATTTTCCAATCTTTTGGTAAATCAATAGAGAATAAACTTTTAACATCATTCACCTTTTCTAAGTTTTTAAAAGTAACAGTTTCACAATCAAAGGTTTTACTAATTTCTGATTTCTGATGACAAGAATATAGTAGGAGTGAACTGAGGAAAATAAAAAAACAACTATTTTTAGAAATGTATTTCATAGCTTTAATTGGATGAATGATGATTAAAAATTGAAAACTTATTTTAAAGTGAGTTTTCCCATTTTTTGATTCCCACTTAACCATGCAGTATGTTCGTCTGCAAACTGAATGGAATAATAAGGGTCTTTAGAAACTTCTTTCCAAGAAATTCCGCTATCATTAGAAAAAGAAACACCCGTCACTCCAACCGCAAAAATTTCTTTACCATTAGTATTCGGTACATATTGCACACAGCTTTTATAGTTTGGGTTTTGGTTATTCGCAACCAAAGTCCACGTTTTACCACCATCTTTTGTTATTGCCTTATTTGCTTTATTTTCTAAGGGTTTAGAATAATCACCACCAACGATAATTCCGTTATTTTTATCAGCAAAATCTATAGAATAAATTCCTTGAGGCCCATTTCCTTGAATAAATGGTGTTTCAAAAATTCGCCAAGTTTCCCCAAAATTATCAGACTTTAAAATACGAGCTCTTTTTCCACCAGAAGCAATCCAAACGGTACTTCCCATTGTTTTTATATTCGTATTGCTTGCGGCAAAAAAAGCTTCACCTTCTTTAAATTTAGGTAATGATGTACAACTAATTTTACTCCAAGATTCACCACCATCTGAAGTGATGATAATAGATGCACAATCTTCTGTAGGATCGCCAACCGCAATTCCGTGCAAACCATCATCAAAAAACTGTAAGGCATCATAAAATACTTTTTCGTGATTTTCTTTATACACCAATTTAATTTTTCCTTCGGTAATTTTATACAACAAGGCAGGATTTTCAATAGAAAGTGCAAAAAAAGCATTACCGTTTTTGGCAAAACTTCTAAAATGTGGAAATATTGAATCTTGATACCTAATATAATCTTTAGACCAAGATTTGCCACCATTTTTGGTAAAACCAATAGTTCCTTTAGAACCCGCATAATGAACAGTTTCTGAATTAAGAACTTGAATGGCTCTAATACTTGTGCTATCTATTTTAAACGCTAAAATTGTTATTGCCTCTAGACCTCTTGGTGTATATTCTTTTGAACAAGAGCTAATTAGAAGTGAAATCGCAATAATCATTGATATTCTTTTCATTTTTGATATTTTTATAGGCCTAAAATAAAGTTTTTTTGTGGATAATTACATCGAATAGAAATAAAGCTGCAGCGGTATTTGATGCGTTTTATTTTAATATTGAAATTGTAAATAAAAAAAATGTATTTTAGATTCCCGCCAAAGCGGGAATGATAATTTAAAGCAAACTAGAAGAAAATCTTGTGGAAATCTTTTCGAATAAAATAAATCATTTTTAGTCTATGAAAAAAGCGTTAGTAATTTCTGGTGGTGGGAGCAAAGGAGCCTTTGCTGGTGGTGTTGCACAATACCTTATGAAAAAGGAAAACAGAAGTTATGATTTATTTTTAGGTACTTCTACGGGCAGTTTAATGGTTTCTCATTTGGCTTTAGGTAAGCTCGATGAACTAAAAAAAATTTACACAAACGTAAATCAAGAAACTATTTTTAGTAATAACCCCTTCCATATAAAAATGGTGGCTGGCGAAAAAGTTGTGAGCATTAATCATTTAAATACGTTATGGAATTTTATAAACGGCAGAAAAACTTTTGGTGAGAGTAAAAACTTACGAAGTTTAATTAAAAATAAGGTTACCAAGAAAATGTTTGAAGAGATTAAAAATAGTGATAAAGAAGTTGTGGTGACTGTCTCTAATTTAACAGCGAATCAAATTGAATACAAATCTAGTAATGATTGTACTTACGAAGATTTTTGTGATTGGATCTGGGGATCTTGTAACTATGTACCTTTTATGAGTTTGCTAGAAAAAGATCATTGCCAATATGCAGATGGTGGTTTTGGTTCTTTAGTGCCTATTAGAGAGGCTATTTTAAGAGGCGCTACAGAAATTGATGCTATTATTTTAGAAACTGAAGTAACGCAAATTAATAGAATTCCTTCTAAAAATCCGTTTTCATTGCTCTTTGATGTTTTTAATTTTATGCTGACCCACGTAGAAAGACATAATATTACCATCGGTAAATTAGCAGCTAGGAATAAAAATGTAAAACTAAATTTATATTATACACCGACAGTTTTAACCACGAACTCATTGGTTTTTGATGAAAAATTGATGGCTAAATGGTGGAAGTCTGGTTTTAAATATGCCAAATCGAAACGAGAAGAATTAATGAGCGAATTTAGACCTGATATTTTAACCGATAAAGAAATTGAAGAAGGTCTAGAGGATGTTGAGCGTTAAAATATTTAGATATGATTAAGAGTTTATGTATAAAATAATTAGATAAAGGTCAGTAGTTAGTTACTTAGAATTAAATATAAATGTTTAACGGATGTCAGGTTGAGCGCAGTCGAAACGTACTCAAGGGATTCGAATAGTTCTCGACTGCGCTCGAACTGACGAACAACGTCTTGTTAAAAAACTGATTTTTAATTATTTAACTATTAAAATTTATAAGTATTTATCTACTGACCTCTATCATTAGATTTATGTAGGTCATCATTTAAAATCAACGAACATACGATCACTCGCTGGAGTTGCGAATTTGGAATTATAAACCTCCTCATACTCTGTAGTATTCTTTTTTGAAAAATTAATTTTTGCTCCCGTATTGATATATTCTAAAGTTGCATTTAATAAAGGGTCAGAACGTTCCCCAAGAACTCCTAAATTACCATAATCTTCACCCAACTCAATGCCCAGAAAATTAGCACTTCCTGGAATAATACCTTCAGGATAATTTACATTTTCTTTATTACTAATTTCAAAGACTAAAGGTTGCATTGCATACAGATGATTTGTGTTCAAGTTGTCTCCGCTTCTTTGTAAATTATCAGAATCGTATAAAGTAATAGAACCCACTTGCTTACCTCTAGTTGTTTGGCCAACCAATCTAACATCAATATAAGAATTTAAAGAATTTATGACCAATTCAGATGCAGATGCAGAACCATTGGTAGTAATAAAATAGATTTTGTTTAACCCCAAACTATGAATGCTTTCTTCTACAATAGCGCTACCAGAGGCATCTAGAGTCCTAATTTGATTCGTAAAATTATTCACAAACCTATCTGCGGGTAAAGCGGCTCTAACTTTATCATTCCAAACTTCTTGAGAGTACAATTGCCCAGTAAATTGCCCTGTAATCATGCTACCTAAATAAATTGCGGTAGATGTTGAACCTCCTGGATTATATCTTAAATCGAGTATTAACTCATCTAAGTTTTCAGCTTTAAAATTAGCAAAAACAGCATTCAATTGGGTATCGTAATTTCTTGCAAATTGATTGTATAATAGATAGCCTATTTTTTGATTTCCCTCAGAAATTACTTTTGATATCGCAATTGGGTTTTCTTGAATTTCAGTTTTTATTAAGGAACTTGAGCTTGAATTAAAAGTTGGGTTTCCATCGTTAAAATCAGCTAAACCAACCGTATAACTTGTATTGCTTCCAAACAATAAGCCCTGGTAATTGTTTAAGGTTAATTGAGATCCATCTATTTGATTAAAGATAGCGCCCCTTTTTATTCTTTGGTTGTCTGCATCTGAATTTGGTACCACATAGCGCACATATCCAAAGACATTGTCAGAGCCATCTTTATAGCGCACCAAGCCAAACTCCATTCCGTTACTTACATTAATTCCTTGAAAAGAATTTTCTAAAGCAATATAATCATCAACAATCCAAGAAAAACGATCTTCGGGTTTCTTTAATAAATTTTCAAAAACATCTTCTGGAGAAGAAAAGCCTCTAAAATTATTATACAATTCATCAAAATTATCAAATCGATTATCAGCTAAATCTGGAACATCCTTTTGCCATAAATAATATAAATTTAAACCTTTCCAAATAAAATAATTGATAGAATCATCTACTGTTGGCACGATCTGTATACTTTCTTTTTTATTACAAGAAATAAAAAGGATTGATACGATTAAAATTACGATAATTTTTTTCATTCTAGTTTGTGTTTGGCAAATTTTGATTTATAAAAACACCGGTATCTATTATTCTTTGAGTATCATTACTATGATAAATATAATCAAAATTGTTAGGATTACATGGGGATCCAGAAGTTGCCGTTCCTGTTGAAATATAATTTAAGACACCATTTAAAATGGCATCTGAGTTTTCACCCAAAACACCTAAATTTAAAAGATCTTCATATTCACAAAGGGTAATATTTGGCGAAAACCCGCTTGCATACGTTTGGTCCTCTTTATTTAAAAAATTTAAAACAACAGGCTGTAATGCAACCGTATGGGTATCGTTTTTTAAAGGAAAATTGTAATCAGAAGAATTATATAAAGTAATAGTACCTTCGTTATTGCCGGCAGTTTGATTACCAATAAGATGCACATTTATATGCGGCTTTAAACTGTTAATCAAAAGTTCAACCGCAGAAGAACCTCCAAAATTGTTTCCATTTAAAATAATGTACACGTCTGCTATATTTAAACTGTTAATAGAGGCAGAACTACTTAATTCTTTCGGAAATAAAGTACGTAAAGAATCAGGTTGGTTTTCTATAAACCAAGATTGTGCTTTGGTGTTCCATTGTTCTTTTATCAAAACTTCACTCGCAGTTTGCTCTGTAATCATAGATGCTATTTGTGATATGTTTTCCGCAGAACCACCACCTAATATGCTGTAGCGAAGATCTAAAATTAATTTATTAACAGTTTGATCTTGAAAGCTTAAAAACGTATTATTTAAATCATTAATATAGTTTTTAGAGAAATCATTATGATACATTAAATAACCAATTTTATCAGCACCAAGAGGAATCATTTTTTCTAAAAGTGTTGTAGTGTAGGTGTAATTTAGTTTTTCTAAAACTACAGTTTTTGAATTAGGAGTAATTACTGTACCATCAAAATCCGCCATTTCTATAGTTAAAGAATTTGCCCCATTGATTAAGATCTTTTCAAAATTAGCTCGTGTTAATTGTTCCCCATTTACTGCATAAAAATATTCACCTCTCTCAATATTTTTATCAAATGCATCGGAATTTGGTAAAATATGAGATACATAACCTAAAACATTATCCGAGTTTGAAGGGTCTGCAATAATTCCGAATTCTAAACCATTGGTAAAAGCGGTTCTTGGTGCAGGTTCAATAATTGTATTAAAATCTTCTATTAAAGTAGATTTTGTATCTGTTGAAATTAATAAACTAGAAAGTAAAGAATTATAAATAGGAAAGGTAGCTAAATAGGTGTTTAATTGCGGGTCAGAACTAAAACGAGTGTCAGCTAAATCTGGAACTTGATCTTGATGTAAATAGTAAGCATTTAAACCTTTCCAAACAAAATCTTGCAAAACTAAATCTTGTGGAACTTCATATTCTTTAGAACAACTTAAAACTGTTGAAATGAATACGAATAAGTAAATAACTTTTAAAAAAAATTTCATGTAAAAATTTCTAGAGATTATGGTAAATTTAACGCAATTTAAACATATTTAGTATTTTATTGAAATTTAGATGTAACAAAATATATAATGTATCGTCGTAATTATGTAAACCTGATAGAAGAGATATAAAAATATCAGAAAAACAAACTCAACCAATGAATCAATCAGACTTTTTAAAAGTTGTTTTACCCTTTAAAGATAAGGTCTTTAGATTAGCAAAAAGATTGTTAGTTTCTAGAGAAGAAGCTGAAGATGCTACGCAAGAACTTATTTTAAAATTATGGAGAAATAAAGAAAAAATAGCTGATTATAAGAATGTTGAAGCTTTTGCAATGACCATGACCAAAAACTATTGTTATGACAGATTAAAATCGAAACAAGCAAGTAATTTAACATTAGTACACAGTAATTATAAAGAGAAAGAAACGTCTTTAGATAAAAAGCTGGAATATCAAGACAGTGTAAACCAAGTACATTTATTGATAGAAAAGTTACCCGAACAACAAAAAATTATTATTCAGTTAAGAGATATTGAACAATATGATTTTGAAGAAATCTGTAAAATGGTAGAAATGAAACCAACCGCAGTGAGAGTGGCATTATCTAGAGCAAGGAAAACAATAAGAGAGGCATTAATTAAAAAACACAACTATGGAGTTAGCTAACATAGAAAAATTAGTAGAAAAATACGAAAACGCAACAACTACGTTGCAAGAAGAAGCAATCCTAAAAAACTATTTTACGGAAGAGGACGTTGCTCCACACTTGCAAGAGTATAAGTTTATGTTCACTTATTTTGCTACTGCAAAAGATGAAACTTACACGAAAACCATTAAGTTAGAACCAAAGAAATCTAAAAAGAGAAACTTAAAATGGGTATCTGTAGCAGCATCAGTAATGCTTTTGTTTAGCGTATTTATTGGTAAACATCAATATGATGAAGCGCAACAAAGAAAAAAAGCAGATATTATTTATGCGCAAGTAAGTAAAGGCTTAAGGTTGTTATCTACAAACTTAAACAAAGGTAAACAAGCTGTAGCTACTTTATATACGTATGAAAATACTGTAAATAAAATAATAGAATAAAAACCAAGTAAAAAATAGTAAAACCAAGTAAACTTATAAATTATGAAAAAAATAATCTTATTAATAGCATTTGTAGTATCACCAATGATAACAAGTGCACAGTCTTTTTTTGATGCCCTAGAAGATACAGATGGTGTAGATATGGTGGTTGTCACCAAAGATGCTTTTGAGTTGATTTCTAAATTTAAAAACATAAAAATTGATGATAATGAAGGTATGAAAGTCTTTCAAATGATTCAAGATTTAAAAGAGTTTAAAATGTTTTCTGCAAATGATGCTGTAGTTGCCAATAAAATGGAGTCTTTAGTAAATGATGCCATTAAAAAGCATAACTTAACGCAGTTAATGCGTATCAAAGAAGACGATTCTCGTATAAAAATATACGTAAAAACAACAAAAAATAAGGACTACGTAAGTGAAGTTTTAATGTTTATAAAAGGCATTAGTAAAAAAACAAATAACGCTTCCGAATCTATGATTGTCTCTTTAACGGGTAACATCGACATTAATAAAATGTCTGAATTAGCAGATACTTTTATCCAACAAAACAAGTAAGTAAAACCAATAATTATAAAGTCGGGTTTTTTTGAAACCTGACTTTTAATTTTTAAAACACCTAATTATGAAAAAATTAACCACATTATTTTCCTTGATATTTTTAGTACTGCTAGCAAGTTCTTGTAAAAATGAAAAATCACTGCAAGCTTATTTAGTTGATACGAGCGGAAAAGAAGGTTTTTTTACAGGAGACTTGCCAATTAGTTCTGTATTAAGCTCAAAGGCAGATGTTTCAGAAGAAGTAAAGGAAACTATTAAAAGTATCAAGAAAATTAACGTAGCTTTCTTAAAAAAGACATCAGAAAATGATGCGGCTTTCGAAACTGAAAAAGAAATATTAAAAAACATCTTTAAGGATAATGATGAATATAAAAGCTTAATGTCTATGAAGGCAAAGGGCATGAACATCAAAGTGTATTATACTGGAGAAACCGAATCTATAGAAGAAGTAATTGCTTTTGGATATAGTAAAGATGTTGGAGTAGGAGTTGCAAGATTGTTAGGAGAACATATGAATCCTGCAAAAATTATGGAAGTAATGAATAGTATAAAGATGGATGCAGATAATGGTTCTTTAGGTAATTTTGCAAAGATGTTCAATGAATAATAACTAATTCAATTTATGTGCTACCACAGGACAAAATTAAATTGGTATAAACCGACATAAATTAATTTTAAAAGCTGTAATTTATTTAGAGATTACAGCTTTTTTATGTTGTTTTGGTATGCTTTTTGAATTTAACGACCAATTAACAGCTTCTATCATCATATTTACTATTTTTGAAGTTGAAATAAAATGACATTTATGAAGTTTCAGAAAATTGTATTATTGGTTTTTATGGTATGGGCAACCATTGGTTTTGCTCAAATTCAGGGAAGCTATAAACCTGAAAGGGAAAAAATACATGATTTAGTGCATACAAAATTAAAAGTCGATTTTAATTTTAAAGATAAAACAATGAACGGGGAAGCCTGGGTTACAGCAAAACCTCATTTTTATACCACAGATAAAATTACCTTAGATGCCAAATCGATGCTTATTCAGGCGGTTTCTATGAACGATAAAAAGTTACAATATACGTATGATGATTATGATCTGATCATTAATTTACCAAAAGCCTACATAAAAGACGAAGCATTTACCATTTACATTAAATATATTGCAAGACCAGAAAAAGTAAAAGACAAAGCAAGCCAGTCCATTACCGGTGCAAAAGGATTGTATTTTATCAATGCAGATGGTATAGACAAAAATAAACCTACTCAAATCTGGACACAAGGTGAAACCGAAGCGAATAGTGCATGGTTTCCTACAATTGATGCTCCAAATCAAAAAACATCACAAGAAATTTATATCACAGTTCCGAATCAATACAAAACATTGTCTAACGGAACTTTGATATCGCAAACGAATACCGGAGAAAACAGAACAGATTACTGGAAATTTGATCAAAAACACGCTCCTTATTTGTCTTTTATGGCGGTTGGCGAGTTTGAAATTATTCAAGATTCCTACAAAAATATCCCTGTAAATTATTACGTAGAAAAAGAGTATGCGCCGTATGCAAAAGAGATCTTTGGTGCAACCCCAGAGATGATTGGTTTTTTTTCTGATCAATTAGGTGTTGAATATCCTTGGGGAAAATATAGTCAAATTGTAGTGAGAGATTATGTTTCTGGCGCTATGGAAAACACCACGGCAGTTGTTCACGGAGAACAAGCTTATCAAAAACCAGGTCAGTTAATTGATGAGAATGTACAAGAAAACACTATTGCGCATGAAGTTTTTCATCATTGGTTTGGTAATTTAGTGACTTCAGAAAGTTGGTCTAATCTTACCTTAAACGAATCTTTTGCTAATTATAGCGAATATTTATGGCAAGCGCATAAACACGGAAAAGTAGCAGCAGAAATGCATTATTTTGAACAGTTAGAGGCTTACAAAAACGGACAAAATGAAAACAAAAGTTTGGTGCGTTATGAATATGATGATCAAGAAGACATGTTCGATTTGGTTAGCTATAATAAAGGTGGCGCTATTTTGCACATGTTGCGAACGTATTTAGGTGATGAGGCATTTTTCTTAGGATTAAAAACTTATTTAACAAAATACAAGTACCAAGCTGCAGAAGTAGATCAATTGCGATTAGTGTTTGAGGAGCTAACAGGAAAAGATTTGAACTGGTTTTTTAACCAATGGTATTTTGGCGAAAATCACCCGAACATCGAAATCACTTATGATTACAATACTTTGCAGAAAACAGTGACGGTAAATATTATTCAATTACAAAGTGCTACCTTCAAATTTCCTTTTGTAATAGATATTTTTGAAGGAAAAAACAAAACAAGACACCACGTTTTTGTAGAAGGTAATGATGCTTCTTTTACGTTTTC
>JBNMNV010000071.1:0-13004 GCA_051278125.1 Polaribacter sp.
ATGGGTTGAATTTTATAATGATGTCGCTTTTTTAAAGAATAGAGATAATCCTATTTACTTTGGTTACAACAATGGAATACGGCTTAATTTTATCCATAACATACTCGAAGTTTACTTTCCTCTCTATTCAAACAATGGGTGGGAAATATCACAACATGCATATCCTCAAAACATTAGATTTACGTTGACAGGAAATATAAGTTCAATTTATAATTTCTTTAGAAGAGGATTTCTATAGAAATCCTCTTCTAAAGTTAATTATACAATCCTCAACAAAGACTAAGTTTATCCTTATTTATTTACCATATTCTTAGATAAGTATGAATACTTTTAAATATCAATTAAAAAAACTATATTTGTACTAGTAAAAAAAAACCATATGTTGCAAAAAACAGTTACTTTAAATCAAGAAGAAATCTCTTTTAACGACTTCAAAAAAGAAGTTTTAAGTGATTATAAGATTGCAAAAATTAGCAGAGAATGTAGCTTATTAGGCAGACGAGAAGTACTCACAGGAAAAGCAAAGTTCGGTATTTTTGGTGATGGAAAAGAAGTACCACAACTTGCTATGGCAAAAGCCTTTAAAAAAGGAGATTTTAGATCTGGTTATTATAGAGATCAAACTTTTATGATGGCCATTGGCGAGCTTACTGCGCAACAGTTTTTTGCCGGTTTATATGCACATACCGACATAAAAGCAGACCCAATGTCTGCAGGAAGACAAATGGGTGGTCATTTTGCAACTCATAGTTTAAACGAAGATGGTAGTTGGAAAGATTTAACAAAACAATATAATTCTAGTGCAGACATTTCCCCTACAGCTGGTCAAATGCCACGTTTGTTAGGTTTAGCACAAGCATCAAAAATTTACAGAAATGAAAAAAGCGTGCAATACAAAACTAATTTTTCTAACAAAGGAAATGAAGTTGCATGGGGTACAATTGGAAATGCAAGCACAAGCGAAGGACTGTTTTTTGAAACTATAAATGCTGCAGGAGTGCTGCAAGTACCGATGGTTATGAGTGTTTGGGATGATGAGTATGGTATTTCTGTGCATGCTAAATATCAAACTACAAAAGAAAGTATTTCAGAAATTTTAAAAGGTTTTCAAAGAGATCGAGATAAAGATGGTTATGAAATCTTTGTAATTAATGGTTGGGATTATGTGCAATTAGTTGATGTTTATCAGAAAGCGGCAAAAATTGCAAGAGAAGAACATGTACCTGTTTTAATTCACGTAAAAGAATTAACACAACCTCAAGGTCATTCTACATCTGGTTCTCATGAAAGATACAAAGATAAAGAGCGCTTACAATGGGAGAAAGAACATGACTGTATCACCAAATTTCGTGAATGGATTCTAGACTTTGAACTAGAAACAGAATCTGGCGATATTTTACGTTTTGTAGCATCTGAAGAAGAACTTATTATACTAGAAAAAGAAGTTAAAAAAGAGGTTACCAATGCGAAAAGAAATGCTTGGAATGCTTTTTTAAATGACATAAAATCTGAACTTTTAGTTGCTGTTCAATTATTAGAAAATGTTGCTGCGAAAAGTAAAAACGGAACATTTATTAATAAATATAAAAACGATTTATCAGCGATAGGAGAACCAACCAGAAAAGATATTTTAGCGACTGCAAGAAAATGTTTACGTTATGTAAAAGATGAGCATTTTTCTAAAAAAGTAGAACTCCAAAATTTCATAAAATTATCTCTAAAAGATGCTCATAACAGATATTCATCTCATTTATTAAGCGAAACCGAATTAAATACTTTAGGCGTTTTAGAGAAAAAACCAAGCTATGACCAAACTAAAAATTTGGTAGATGGAAGAATTATCATGAGAGATAATTTTGATGCGATCCTTTTAAAACATCAAGATGTGGTTATTTTCGGTGAAGATGCTGGTTTTATTGGCGATGTAAATCAGGGACTAGAAGGCTTACAAGAAAAATATGGAGCTACCAGAATATCTGACACAGGTATTAGAGAAGCTACGATTATAGGTCAAGGAATTGGTTTAGCAATGCGAGGATTAAGACCTATTGCAGAAATACAATATCTAGATTATTTATTGTACGCGCTTCAAATTATGAGTGATGATTTAGCAACTTTACGTTATAGAACTTTTGGCAAACAAAAAGCACCCTTAATTATTAGAACTAGAGGGCATCGTTTAGAAGGAATTTGGCATGCAGGATCGCCGATGGCAGGCATTATAAACAATGTGAGAGGAATGCACGTTTTAGTGCCTAGAAACATGACCAAAGCAGCAGGATTTTATAACACTTTATTAGAAGGTGATGACCCTGCTTTGGTTATAGAATGTTTAAATGGTTACCGACTAAAAGAAGAACTACCAACAAATTTAGGCGATTTTAAAACACCAATTGGGGTGGTAGAAACGGTAAAAGAAGGCAAAGACATTACTATTATTTCTTACGGATCAACTTTACGCATAGTACAAGAAGCAGAAAAAGATTTGGCCCAAGTTGGCATTGATGTTGAAATTGTTGATGCCCAAAGTTTATTACCTTTTGATGTAGCCCATGATTGTGTAAAAAGTGTTGCCAAAACAAATAAATTATTAGTAGTCGATGAAGATGTTCCTGGAGGAGCTTCTGCTTATCTTTTACAAGAAATTTTAGAAAACCAAAACGGATACCAGTATTTAGATAGTAAACCCGCAACGTTAACTGCCAAAGAACACAGAACAGCCTATGGTACTGACGGCGATTATTTCTCAAAACCATCTGCAGAAGATGTATTTGAAAAGGTTTATGAAATAATGCACGAGTTTAATCCGCAAAAATTTAAAAGTCTTTATTAAAAAATATTGACAAAAATATAAAGGCTCCATCAAATCTGATGGAGCTTTTATATTTTAACACAATCTATAAAGCAAATACTTCTCCTTTTTATTATTTTAGTTGCTTAAATTCTCAACTCAAACTAACATGAAAAAAGTATTATTGTTTGCACTGATTATTGCTTTTGCATTTCCATCAGAAATGCAAGGGCAAAGAAAAAAATCTAAAGATGAACAAACAACGCAAAAGCCGCCACCTCCTAAAAAAAGTAAAATTCCGAAATATGCTGATTTTGTTACCTCTAAAACAAAAACAGATGAAGGTCTTTTTAAAGTGCATGAAACAGACAACAATTACCTCTATGAAATTCCGAAATCTCATTTCGGAAAAGAGATGTTATTAGTCACTCGAATTAAAGAACTCCCGGCTGGTTTAGGCGGTGGTTATGTAAATGCAGGTTCTAAAATAAACACACAAGTTATTGTTTGGGAAGAATTTCAAAACAAGATTTTATTAAAAGTAAAATCTTACAATGCGATTGCCAATGATTCTTTGCCTATTTATAAATCTGTAAAAGCGAATAATTTAGAACCTGTCATTTATGCTTTTGATATTAAAACACAAAATACAGATTCTACTGCTGTTTTAGTAGATGTTACCAAATTCTTTTCTTCGGATGTAAAAGCAATTTCGGGTTTACCTGATTCTTACAGAAAAAGCTATAAAGTTAAAAGACTCGATGCTTCTAGAAGTTTTATCAACAACGTAAAAAGTTATCCGAAGAATATAGAAGTTGTGCAAGATTTTACGTTTGAGGCAGATGCTCCGCCCAGTAATTCATCAACAAACACCATTACAATGCGCATTAATCAATCGATGATTCTATTGCCAGAAGATAAAATGATGCCAAGAGTTTATGACAAAAGAGTTGGGTATTTTAGTATTGGGAATGTTGATTATAGTTCAGAAGCTTTAAAAGCCGATAACAAAAGATATATAAGACGTTGGCGATTAGAACCTAAAGACACCGATGCGTATAATCGTGGTGAATTAGTGGAGCCTATAAAACCCATTATTTATTATTTAGATCCTGCAACGCCAGACAAACTAAAAAAGTACATTAAGCAAGGGGTAGATGATTGGCAAAAAGTATTTGAAACTGCTGGTTTTAAAAATGCAATTATGGCAAAATATGCACCAACAGAAGAAGAAGACCCAGAATTTAGCATGGAAGATGCGCGTTATTCGTCCATAAGATATGTAGCCAGTACCACTAGAAATGCAACAGGGCCAAGCGTTTCTGACCCTAGAACCGGAGAAATTATTGAGAGCGATATTATTTGGTATCATAATCATTTACGCTCTTATAGAAACAGGTATTTATTAGAAACGGGGGCTGCAAATCCGTCTGCCAGAACCTTAGATACGCCTGCTGAAGAAATTGGAGAAATGATGCGTATGGTAATTTCTCATGAAGTTGGTCATGCGTTGGGATTACCTCACAATATGGCGGCTAGTTATGCGTATCCAGTAGATTCTTTGCGATCTGGAAAATTTACTCAAAAAATGGGTATTGCTGCAACCATTATGGATTATGCTCGTTATAACTATGTTGCACAACCAGGCGATGAAAACATTAGATTTATTCGTCAATTAGGACCTTATGATCAATATGCCATCAATTGGGGATACCGTAAAATTCCTAAAGCAAAAAACCCAGAACAAGAGGTAAAAACTTTAGATCAATGGATTGAGGAGAAAGCCAACAACCCCATATATAGATTTGGTGGACAGCGTTTTGACCCTTCTGCACAAACTGAAGGTATTGGAAACGACCAGGTAAAAGCTTCAACTTACGGCATAAAAAATCTTAAAATTGTTGCTAAAAATTTACCTAGCTGGACGTCAGATCAAACCAATGATTATGAAGATTTATCAGAATTATACGGAGAATTATTAAGTGTATGGAGTAGATATGTGGGGCATGTATCTGGCAATATTGGTGGTGTATACGAGTACAATAAAAACCCTAGTCAAGATGGTGACATCTACAAGCCGGTATCAGAAAAAATGCAAAAAAAGTCGATGATTTGGCTGCAAGAAAATGCTTTTAAAACACAAGATTGGTTATTAGATTCAAATATTTTAGCGAACATCAATGAAGGTGGTTACACGAGTAGAATGTTAAGCCTGCAAAACAGACAACTGTACGGCATCTTAAATGCATCTAAACTAGAAAGAATGATTGATGCAGAAATAATTAATACCGATACGTATAATGTTTTAGATATGATGCGCGATTTAAGAATTGGTATTTTCTCTGAGACAGGGTACACCAAAAACGTAGATGTTTTTAGACGTAATCTTCAAAAATCTTTCATCGATAGAATGGGAGTTTTATTAAATTCAAAAGACTCCAAAAATTCTGATA
Organism: Polaribacter sp.; assembly: GCA_051278125.1. GTDB lineage: Bacteria > Bacteroidota > Bacteroidia > Flavobacteriales > Flavobacteriaceae > Polaribacter. The sequence continues at coordinate 5,245 of JBNMNV010000071.1, forward strand.
TTACCTCAATTGTTAAAGGAGAGTTGGCAAACTTGAAGTTTCAATTAACCGTTGCAAAAGATAAACGTGTTAATAGAATTACTAGATACCATTATTCAGATTGTTTGTCTACAATTAAAGAAATACTAAACCCCAAATAAAAACTATTTTCTCAATAAACCAATTCCTATTGCCCAATGAGACCTTGTTTCATTGGGCAATATTTATTTTCTTTTTAATAAATCATTTCCTATGGCACATTGCAAACAACGTTTCTTTGAACAATAATTATTTTTAAGTTCTAATAAAGCCTGACTTTCTAAAGCATTTTTTGAGGTAATTTTAAGTGCTGAAAATTTAGAAATAACACTATTTTTTTCTGATGAAACCTGCTTTATTAATTGCATAATTTCTTCTTCATCAACCTCTCCTCTACTCTGTAAATAGACAAATTTTAAAGGGATAATCGTGTTTATCAAAATTAAATCTATGAATGATTTTGATAATTTTTTAGCTGATTTTTTAGACACAGATTCAAAAGTAAAATGAGTTTTCCAAAACGCATCAACCTCAAAAGAAAATAAAGCATAGAACTCTTCTTTCTTATTACAATGCATCAATTTTGAAAACAAATTGTGCTGTTTAAAAATTAAAGCTGCTAATTGCGCAATTCTTATGGTTGGAAAGTTTTGAGGTCGCATTCTAAAAAATTGAAACTGTTCTTTTGCGATAGGAAACAAGTTATATTTATGTTTTAGATACCGATAGTTTTGCTTTAATTGCTGTTGATAATGTTCTGCAAGATCTTCTTCTAAAAATCCTGCCTGACCAAAAAACAATGCAGTTAGCTGATTTTCATCAAAACAAACTTTTCTAACGACAGAAAAATCAAGAGAATTTGCCAGTTGTAAAAAAGCATCTCCATTAACTTTTAACCCAAAATTTTTAGCTAGTAATTGAAATAAAACAGCTTCAAAATCGGAATTTGTGTTTACTAATAACTCTTTTATAAAAACTGATTTCTGTTCTAATCTTTCAAAATACAATCGTTCTAACCAGTTATTTAAAAGAAATTCATCTACTTTTAAAATTTGGCTTTCACAAGGAATAAAACGTTGTTGATGGTATATTAAAGTTTTATAATTTGCTAGAAGCTCTTTAGAAACAAAGTTTTTGAGTGCTAATGTTGGTAAAGGTTTGTTATTTTTCATAAAGACATCCACATCATGCTCCCAAACTACATGTAAAATTACTGCATCATAATTAGCATCCTCCTCATGTTTATGCAAATACCAATCAGAAGATTTTATATGCATTTCTGCATTTCCACCCCAAAGTTGGTTGTCTATTTTTACTTGAGCATTTAAAAAATCTGGCCCTGAATTTTTATTATGAATTCCAGATTTTATAATAGAAATCTCCTTAGCATCAGAAGTTTGTAGTTTAAGATTCGAAAATATTTTGTATTTCCATACATAATAAAGAAATTCTTCGCACATAGTTTTTTTGTTTCAAGATACAAAAAAATTTATTTACTTATCAATTTTAACAATAGAGGTAAGTTTCTTAAATTATTTTTATCGTTTATTTTTGCAACTTAAATAAAAAAATGAATTCGATAGAAAGTTTACAATGGCGGTATGCTGTTAAAAAATTTGATACCAAGAGATCTTTATCAACAGCACAAATAGAAACCTTAAAAGAAGCCTTTAATTTAACAGCAACCTCTTACGGTTTGCAACCTTTAAAATTATTGGTCATTAAGAATAAAGACATTCAAAAAGAACTAGTTGTACATTCTTATAATCAACCACAAGTTTTAGAAGCTTCGCACCTTCTTGTTATTTGCATCCCAAAAGAATATACGAGTAAAGAGGTTGAAAACTATTTTAGTTTGGTAAAAGAAGTTAGAGCAACTCCAGATTCGGTAATGAATCCTTTTAAAAAGTTTTTAACTGCTGAAATTGAGAAAAAAACACAAGCTGAATTACTTGTTTGGAACAAAAACCAAGCCTATTTAGCTTTAGGTAATTTATTAACAATTTGTGCTTTAGAAAAAATAGATTCTTGCCCAATGGAAGGTTTTATTCCTAAAAAATATGATGAAGTCTTAAATCTAGATGCACAAAACTTAACCGCTACGTTAGCACTCCCTGTGGGTTTTAGAGCGGATGATGACTATATGAAAGATTTGAAAAAGGTTCGTAAAAATCTTGATGATGTGGTCATAGAAATCAACTAAATAAATTCATACTATAAAAAGCCTTCTTTCTTCAGAAGGCTTTTTTTTGGTCTTTAAAAACTGTACTTTTGATGTACCAATTTTAAAGATAATATCATGAGTCAAGATATCAGAAATATAGAACCAAAAGCAGTTTGGAATCATTTTGCAGATTTAAATGCTGTTCCGAGACCTTCTAAAAAAGAGGAAAGAATCATCCAGTTTATGGTTGATTTTGGCAAAAAACTAAACCTCGAGACTTTTGTAGATAGCGTTGGCAATGTCATCATAAAAAAACCAGCAACTTTGGGCATGGAAACTAGAAAAACCATTGTGATGCAAGGACATTTGGACATGGTACATCAAAAAAACGCGGATACTGTTTTCGATTTTGACAAAGAAGGTATTAAAATGTTTGTAGATGGAGATTGGGTGAAAGCAAAAGGCACAACTTTAGGCGCAGATAATGGTTTGGGTGTTGCTGCAACTATGGCAATTTTGTCTTCTACAGATATTCAACATCCAGAAATTGAAGCTTTATTTACCATTGATGAAGAAACCGGAATGACGGGAGCTATGGGTTTAGAAGGAGGCATACTAAAAGGAGAAATCTTGCTAAATTTAGATACCGAAGAAGATGATGAAATTGGAATTGGTTGCGCCGGTGGTGTAGATGTAACCGCAACAAGAACGTATAAAGAAGAAGAAACCCCTAAGAATACAACTGGATTTACAATTGCTGTAAAAGGTTTAAATGGAGGGCATTCTGGAATGGATATCATTAAAGGTTTAGGAAATGCCAACAAAATTATGAATCGTATTTTGTTTGATGGCTTCACTAATTTTGGTTTGCGAATAGCAAACATTAATGGCGGAAGTTTACGAAACGCAATTCCGAGAGAAAGCTTCGCAACCGTTGTTGTTGATAGCATTTCTAAAGAACCTTTTTTGTTTGAAACGACTCAATTGATTCAGACGATAAAAGAAGAGTTTTTAACATTAGAAGCTAATTTAGAGATTGAAATAAAGGAAGTTACATCACCAGAAAAAGTGATGGATTTAGGAGTTCAAGAAGGTTTTATCAAAGCAATTTATGGCGCTTTGAATGGCGTTTACAGAATGAGTCCTGATGTTGCAGGGCTGGTAGAAACTTCGAATAATATTGCTAGAGTTATTGTAAAAGAAGGCGCAATTAAGATAGCCTGTTTAACGCGTTCATCTTCTGAAAGTAATAAATGGGATTTGGCAAATTCCTTACAATCTTGTTTTGAATTGGCGGGCTTTGATGTTGATTTTGCAGGAACATATCCTGGTTGGTTGCCTAACTTAAATTCAGAAATTTTAGTAGTCCTTGAAAATTTGTATAAAGAATTATTTAAAGAAAACCCAAATGTTGCTGCTTGTCATGCAGGTTTAGAATGCGGTATTTTAGGTCAGAATTACCCTAAAATAGATATGATTTCTTTTGGACCTAATATAAAAGGTGCACATTCTCCAGATGAGCGCGCTCAAATATCATCAACTCAAAAATTTTGGAAATTACTCATTGAGGTTTTAAAAAATATTCCAGAAAAAAAACAATAATAAACTATAAAAAATAACGTTCATTTAAATGCTGATAATTGTTTAAAAACTTAAAAATAACGGATATAAGCCACTTAAATTCAATCTTTTAAAAGATTATTCTTTTGTTAACATCTTTCACTTTCAGAAAACATAAAAAAATGTAATTTTACTCTTTACAAAAAAGAGCATCGGTATGGGAAAAATAATCGCAATTGCAAATCAAAAAGGAGGAGTTGGTAAAACAACTACCAGCATTAATTTAGCAGCTGCTTTAGGTGTTTTAGAGAAAAAAGTATTATTAATTGATGCAGACCCTCAAGCAAATGCCTCTTCAGGTTTAGGCATAGATGTGGAGGCTGTAGAATATGGAACTTACCAAGTTTTAGAAAATTCTATTGCTGCAAAAGATGCCATCGTAAAAACATCCTCTCCCAATGTAGATATCATCCCTGCACACATCGATTTAGTGGCTATAGAAATAGAATTGGTAGACAAGCAAGAAAGAGAGTATATGCTTAAAAAGGCGGTTCAAGAAATTAAAGATGAGTATGATTATATTCTGATTGATTGTGCACCATCATTAGGTTTAATCACTTTAAATTCTCTAGTCGCAGCAGATTCTGTCATCATTCCTATTCAATGTGAGTATTTTGCGCTAGAAGGTTTAGGAAAACTTTTGAATACTATAAAAAGTATTCAAAACATACATAATTCAGATTTAAATATCGAAGGTTTACTGCTAACCATGTTCGATTCTAGATTACGCTTATCAAATCAGGTTGTAGATGAAGTTAGAAAACATTTTTCCAGCATGGTTTTTGATACAATTATAAGAAGAAATACGCGTTTAGGAGAAGCACCAAGTTATGGCGAAAGTATTATTGCATATGATGCCACTAGTAAAGGCGCTGTAAACTACCTAAATTTAGCCCAGGAATTATTAAAAAAGAATTCGTAAAATGGCAAAAGCAACAAAAAAACAGGCTTTAGGAAGAGGGTTATCTGCTTTATTACAAGATACTCCGAACATCAATACTGCATCAGATAAAAACGCCGATAAAGTTGTTGGGAACATTATTGAACTAGAGTTGGAATTAATTGATGTAAACCCATATCAACCAAGAACTTATTTTGACGAAGAATCTTTAAGAGAGCTTGCTAGTTCTATTAGAGCGTTAGGCGTAATTCAGCCAATAACCGTAAGAAAATTAGAAGGAAATAAATTTCAATTAGTTTCTGGTGAACGACGTTTTAGAGCGTCAAAATTAATAGGAAACAAAACAATACCCGCGTATATAAGACTTGCCAACGATCAAGAAATGCTAGAAATGGCTTTGGTTGAAAACATACAGCGTAAAAATTTAGACCCCATAGAAGTAGCCCTTTCTTATCAGCGTTTAATTGATGAAATTCAATTAACACAAGAAGACTTAAGCATAAGAGTGGGTAAAAAACGTTCTACAGTTACAAATTATTTACGTTTGTTAAAATTAGATCCTATTTTACAAACAGGCATGCGTGATGGCTTTATTTCTATGGGTCATGGCCGCGCAATGATTAATGTGGACAACACCGAAGATCAGCTCGCTATTTACGAGAAAATTTTACGTGAAAAATTATCGGTAAGACAAACCGAAGATTTAGTAAAAACTCTAAAATCTGGCGCTATCGCAAAACCAAAAAAGAAAGTTGTACCACCTTACATTAAAGAAAGTGTAAAAGATATTAGCGACTATTTAGGACACAAAATAAATGTGACCGTAACCACAAACGGAAAAGGAAAAATCTCAATTCCTTTTCATTCTGAAGAAGACTTTAATCGAATTAAAAATCTTTTAAAATAATTGTTTTTCAAAAAAACCATACTTGTTTTATGCCTCGCATGTTTTTCTGCGAATCTTTTAGCGCAAAAGGATTCCATACCAAAAATTGTGAAATTAGAGGAATTTAAAGTGAAAGGAAAAATAAAACAAGGAGGTATTTACAATCCTTTAGCCCCATCTAAAGCAGCATTTTATTCCGCTATTTTTCCAGGAATGGGGCAAATTTATAATAAGAAATATTGGAAAGCCCCTATTGTATGGGGAGCACTAGCGATTCCTGCATATTATTATCAAATTAATAATAGCGACTACAAACGTTTTAGAAGGGCTTACAAGTTAAGAAAAAACGGATTTGTTGATGAATTTAACATAAATGGTCAAATAGTTGTTTCTACAGAAACCCTAGAAACCGCTCAAGAACAATTAAGGGAAAATAGAGATATGTCCTTATTAACAGGTGTTATTTTGTATATCTTACAAATTGTAGAAGCTAGTGTAAATGCACATTTATTACAATTTAATACGGATGATAATTTATCATTTAGGCCAAGTATAATTTCAAATCCTATTCGATTTGATGCACCAACAGTAGGACTCAGAATTAAATATACTTTTTAAAATGAAAATTGCACTTTTAGGGTACGGAAGAATGGGAAAAGAGATTGAAAAAATCGCAATTTCTAGAGGTCATCAAATCGTGATTAAAAAAGATCTTGACGATACCATTGACATTACGCTGGCAGATGTAGCAATTGATTTTAGTGTTCCTAATTCAGCTTTCAATAATATTTCTAATTGTTTACATCATAATGTTCCTGTAATTTCTGGAACAACGGGTTGGTTAGATAAATATGAAGACGCTGTTGCGCTGTGTAAAGAAAAAAAAGGTGCTTTTATCTATGCTTCAAATTATAGTGTGGGTGTTAATATCTTCTTTGAACTAAACAAACAGTTGGCAAAAATGATGAGTAATCTAAAAGATTATACCATTTCTATGGAAGAAATTCATCACGTAAAAAAGTTAGATGCTCCAAGCGGCACAGCAATTAGTTTAGCGGAAGGAATTATTGAAAACACTTCTAAAACAGCATGGGAGTTAGACAAAATTTCATCCGAAGAACATATACCAATTGTGGCAAAAAGAATTCCTGATGTGCCTGGAACGCATACTGTTTGGTACAATTCTGAAGTGGATACCATCAAAATTAAACATACAGCTCATAGTAGAAAAGGGTTTGCTTTAGGCGCCGTAATTGCCGCAGAATGGATTTCAGATAAAACAGGCGTTTTTTCTATGAAAGATGTGTTAAACATTGGTTAAGAACTGTAACATTTTTTCTATTTTGCGCCTTATAAATTATACAATTATTCCTACTTAAAGGAAACTAAAAAAATATTATGACATATTTACAATGGTTTATCTTCTTTCTAGTTATTCAAGTTATTCATTTTTTAGGCACTTGGAAACTCTATGTTAAAGCAGGCAGAAAAGCTTGGGAAGCTGCGATACCAATTTATAACGGAATCGTTTTAATGCAAATTATAAATCGACCTAAATGGTGGATTGTTTTACTTTTTATACCGATTGTAAACTTATTAATGTTCCCTGTAATTTGGATCGAAACGATCAGGACTTTTGGTTTTTACAAAAAACTAGATTCACTTTTAGTCATCGTAACTTTAGGCTTGTATCTCTTCTATATCAACTATGCAACAGATGCAGCTTACAGAGCCGATAGAAGTTTAAAACCACGCTCGGAATTAGGGGAATGGGTTAGTTCTATTACCTTTGCAATCATTGCGGCTACGCTGGTACACACTTATTTTATGCAGCCTTTTACCATTCCGACATCCTCTTTAGAGAAATCTTTATTAGTGGGAGATTATTTATTTGTAAGCAAATTTCATTATGGTGCAAGAGTTCCCTCTACGGTAATTGCGGCACCGATGGTGCATGATTCGTTGCCTTTTACTGGGACAGCTTCGTATCTAAAAAAACCACAATTACCTTATACACGATTGCCTGGTTTACAGAAAATTAAGAATAATGATATTGTTTGTTTTAACTGGCCTGCCGATACTTTAGCCACAATGTGGGGAGATACTTCAGGAAAATTCACCTATAAACCCGTCGATAAAAAAACGAATTATGTAAAACGTTCTGTGGGTAT
>JBNMNV010000072.1:0-12999 GCA_051278125.1 Polaribacter sp.
TTAGCTCACTTTTTACTTTGTGCCTGTTTCACTTTATTTTAAAGATTATTTTTTTCGAAATCGTAGTGATTACAAAAGTTTTCTTATATTTTTTCTTCTAAATTCTCTATTTTAAGTCAATTACGATGTGATATTTAGGCTTTCAAAATAACTTTTAGTTTCTATATTTTTAACATTTAATAACTAAAAAAATAAAAGAGAACTATTATTTTTGTGTATTATATACTTTCCATAAATATTGAAATTTGTTAGAGAAAAGACCCGAATTCCCACAAGGACAATTTATAGATACAGATAAATTCATTTACTGTTTAGAAGCCGTTGATGATATAGAAACGGACGAGGTCACGGAAGCACAAAAAAAATTAGAAGAATTGGCCATACAATATGGTGTAGCCAGTATTTATAAAACTTGCGATACTATTGAGGGTTTAGAATCTAGCTTAAATGCATTGATTTTAGATGATCATCATTTTAAAGACTATGAAATCATCTACTTGGTTATTAAAGGGGAAGCAAATAGTATTTGTTTAAACGATTATTACTATAGTTTGCAAGAAATTGCAGAAATTTTTGAAGGAAGATTAGATGGAAAAATTTTACATTTTTCTAATGCAAAAATTTTAGATTTAGACGAAGAAGAAGCACAATATCTTTTAGACATCACTGGCGCAAAAGGTGTATCTGGATACGGAAATGAATGTAATGGAATCACTAGCTCAAATCTCGATAAAGCATTCTTTAACCTATTTAAAGAGGATGAGAATATGTTAGATGTTGTTGAAGAGTTGCACCAAAAATATTACAAAATCTGTAAACTACTTGATTTTAGATTGTATTATTGATGTAATGCTGATAATATCTTTTAACTCTTGTATTTTTTAAGTATTTTTATTACAAATTAAAATTAATACCATTGAAAAATCAATTCTTAGAAGAAGCCAAGATAGAACTTATAAACGGACATGCTAAAAAGCGACATCCGTTTCGTTATTTTACGTTTGCTACTATTGAAAACGGCGAACCACGACAACGCACGGTGGTGCTGCGTAAAACATTAACAGACTTAAGCTTCGTTTTTTACACGGATAAAAGGACTCAAAAAATAGAAGATCTTCAACAGAATTCATCGTGTAGTGCCTTGTTTTACCATCCTAAAAAACTACTGCAATTACGTATTTCCGGTACAGCCGAGTTAATTACAGACAAAGAACAAATTGCAACCTATTGGCATACGGTGCAAGAAGCTTCTAAAAAGGATTATACTACAAAAATAGCTCCAGGAACTCTAATTAATAATCCTGATGCAATAGCATATACCTCAGAAAAAAATTATTTTTGTCCAGTTAGAATTATTCCTACTTCCATTGAGTATTTACGTTTAAAGCGACCAAATCATATAAGAGTGTTATTTTCTAAAATTGATAAGGATTGGTCTGGTGAATTTTTAGTGCCGTAATTGTTTATTTTATGTTCATTTGGCAATCCAAGAGAATCTTTTGAAATAATACATATGAATCAAAATGCGATTCTAAATCAGTATTAAAAGATTAGTTTAACCGAAAAGAATTCCTCGATGCTCTGCGTCGGGGTTTCCGTTGAAATTGTCATTCCCGTGAAAACGGGAATCTAAATAATAGAATTTTGGTTTTTGACTTTTTTAGGTCAAAGCTTGTGCTCAACTTGATTGAGTATGAAACGAGCGAAATAACTCTATGGCTCTGCCTCGAGGATAGTTCGTTTCAAGAAATTCTTTATTTAAGTTTTGAAGTATAACCTACAATTTCTTTTAACATAATTGTTGTAGAGTTACCTCTAAAGACATTATAGCTACAAATAAACTTTGTTCTAAATAGCTTTTAATTATGAATCACCCACTGGATAATCCCTAATTAAAAATGTATCATAATGCACTGCGTGGCGCTTGTCCTGAGCGAGGAACGAGTCGAAGGGTTACTTTGCTTTTGGTTAAAGCGAAGTTTAAACTACGACTTTTTCTTGTTTTTTTCTTCTAAAAGCTTTCTCTACAATGTTAATGGAATACGCTTTTCACGAAACTAGCTTGTCTTGAGCGAAGTCGAAAAGATAGGAGAGTAGTTAAATGTGTGTGAAATGGAATAAAAAAATTATTCTATATTCTTTATCACCTCTTATTCGACTTCAAATTCAATTATTCGACTTCAGTAACTAATTTCTAAAAAGGAAGACAAAGCTCTTCATCTTTGCAAAGAATTTAAAACAAATTTTTTGTAATGAACAGAATTTTAATACTTTTTTTAGTAACGCTAAGCACAACATTTACATTTGGGCAAAGCAATGAAACTGATGCTCAAATTCAGTTCCAGTCATTTCAGGACGTACTGAAATACGCTGATGAACACGCTATACAAATCCAAAGTGCAGTCATTGGCGAGCAAATTGCAAGTGCTAATAAAAAGGATGCAAAATCCTATTTATATCCTTCTGTAAATGCAAGTGCAGGCTACAACAACAATCTAACCCTGCAACCCACTTTGGTTCCAGCAGAGTTCTTTGATTCCAACGCAACTTCAGGGACTTTTCGAGAATTAACATTTGGACAACAACACATTTATTCTACCGGAATTCAAGCACAATGGGATGTTATAAATTTCCGAAAAATGTTTGCCTCTCAAACGGCTAACATAGTTGTAGGACAAAGCGAAATTAACACACAAAAAAGCAAGTTTAACACCTATAATCTGTTGGCTTCAACGTATTATTCAATAATGTTAACACAAGAATCTATTATTATTTATGAGGAAAACCTTAAAGTTTCAGAAGCTATTTATAACAATACAATCCAAAAATTTCAAAAAGGAATCATTAGTGAAGAAGCATTGAATGCATCTGAAATCAAACAGCTTCAAAATCGAAATAATTTACAACAGGCATTAAGCAATCGTAGTCGTTTTTATACGCAATTGCAATGTCAATTAAATACCAACCAACAAATTATAATTTCAGATTCACCTCAAAATTTCAATTTAACAGATACGAGTTTTGAAACCAAACATCCTGAAATTACTTGGCAACAAATGGAAGTTAATAAACAAAAATCGCTTCTAAAAGAAAAGAAAGCATTGCTTTTACCAAATATCAGCCTTACTTATCAATACAACAATAGTTGGGCAACCGATGGATTTACAGATTTTTCAAACGCTAACGAATTACCACAACAATATGTTGGAACAAAGCTGAATATTCCAATCTTTAATGGTTTTTCTTCTCGATCAAAAATCAAGAAATCTAAATTGGAACTGCAACAACAAGAATTACAACTGGAAAACACAAAATTGGTAAAGCAAAACGAAGACGATTTGTTGCTTTTAGATGTCAATCAATTTGAAGAAGAATTTACTGAAAACACCAAAATTATGGTACTCAGACAGAAAAATGATGTGCACGCAGAAAACAAATACAATAGTGGTATTACAAGTTTAAACGAACGTTTAGATAGTTCTGAAGATTTGCTAAATGCACAGAACACGTATTTGCAAAGTTTGGCGTCATACACATTGGCGAAGTATAAATTGTATATCAGACAAATTCATTTAAAATCCAACAATTAAAATAACAACATAATGAAATATAACAGAATTACTTTTTTAGGATGTATGATAGTAGCACTTTCGCTATTGTCATCGTGCAATAACAAAGAAACAACAACTCCAACACGAAAGAATATTGAAGATGCAGTTTTTGCAAGTGGCTTTATAGAACAAGAAAATCAATATACCATATCTGCTAGTGCAGACGGAATTTTAACTACTATACGAGTAAGCGAAGGCGATATAATAACCAATAACACAACGGTAGCTGTAATAAAAAGTGATGTGCAGAACAATCAAGTTGCAGATGCACAAGCGATCTATAATAATGCTGTAACGAATGCTTCTGCGGATGCGTCAACATTACAGCAAATTCAAACAAAAATTAATCAAGCAAAAACACAATTATCCTTAGACAAAACAAATTATGAACGTTACAAGGATTTGCTTGCAAAAAATTCGGTATCACAATTGGATTTTGAAAAAGTTGAATTGCAGTACAAAGCTTCACAAAACAACCTTTTAGGATTAAAAGATAGTTACAAAGCAACTGAATCTGACTTAAAACTAAATGAAAAACGAAGCTTGGTGCAAGTCAATACGCAAAAATCCATTCTTGATGATTATAAACTAAATTCATCTATTTCTGGAACGGTCATAAATGTATTTAAAAAACAAGGTGAACTCATTAGAAGAGGCGAAGCTATTGCAGAAATTGGAAGTGGTGCATTTATCATCAAACTATTTGTTGCGGAAGATGATATTAAAAAAGTAAATAGAAATCAGGCAGTTTCGGTGCATTTAAATACCAATCCTAACGAAATGTTTAAAGCAAAAATTTTAAAAATATATCCTTCATTTAATACCGAAGAGCAATCGTATGTGGTAGAAGCACAGTTTAACCAAGTTCCTAATAAAATGTTTTCGGGTTCTCAACTACAAGCAAATATCGAAACTGGCAGTAGTAAAAATGTATTGGTTATTCCAACGGCGTATCTTATAAGAGAAAATTATGTCATCCTTGAAAATGATGAAGAAAGAACCATAAAAATAGGAAGAAGAAATAGTAACTGGACTGAAATAATTTCTGGAATTTCAGAAGAAGACGTAATTGTAAAACCAAAAATATAAACAATGAATACGAATCAGAAAATTGCAAAAGTACATCTTACTTCGAGGTTTAGACAGCTGTTTGTAGCTATATTAAGCGTAAGCTTTGGTATTTCAATGTACATCGCAATGAACAGTTTTATGGCTGGTGTAAATAATATTCAAACGGAAATTACTTTCACTTCAATGTCACATATTAAAATTTTTAATGACTTGTCGGGTAATATGACACCAATAGCACCAAAACCAAAGGAACGTAATACGATTTTAATGGTCAACAATGCCCGAAATATTCAATACACACAAGGCATTAAAAATGCAGATGTCATTAAAACTAAATTGTTGAATATACCCGAAATTAATGGTGTTGCACTCCAACTAAATGAGAATGTTTTTATTAGAAAAGGTGTTTCAAAAACGAGTGCATCGCTTTCGGGTATTGAAACAGTCAATGAAAACGATCTTTTTGAAATCGAAAAATATATTATAGAAGGTGATTTAAGCGAGTTAGATAAACGTTCAGATGGTATTATTTTGGGTGTTGGATTGGCACAAAAAATTGGAGTAAAAACAGGTAATACCATTTCTGTTACCACATCCGAAGATGTTTCTAAAACCTTTAAAATCATAGGTCTTTTAGAATCAGGATCTAAAGGAACAGATAAAACCCGTGCATTAATTTCCATTCAAACCGCAAGACAATTATTTTCAAAAAACAAAAGTTATGCAACTGATGTTTTGGTAAATACCTATGATTATAATAATGCCAGAGAAGTTGCAGAAAAAGTACGCAAACTCACGGACTACAAAGTCGAATCTTGGCAAGAAGGAAACGGGCAATTAGTGTCTTCAAGTTTATTGCGAGATATATTGGCAATTGCAGTTTCGCTAACCATACTCATTGTGGCAGGATTTGGAATTTACAACATTATGAATATGACCGTAAATGAAAAAATCAAAGAGATAGCCATCTTAAAAGCAATGGGATTCAATGGAAAAGATGTTATTGAAATTTTTCTAACACAGTCGGTAGCCATTGGTTTAATTGGTGGTTTCGTGGGCTTGTTTTTAGGAAATATTATTGTACAAATACTAGACATTGTGCCGTTTACAATTGCTTCACATAACACATTACCTGTTGAATACAATATTAAGGATTACATATTGGCATTTTCTTTTGGTACAATTATCACGTTAATTGCAGGATATCTTCCATCCCGAAAAGCAGCAAAAGTAGATCCAGTTGAAATATTAAGAGGATAAAAAAAATAAACAGATGAATGCAATTTCTATACAAAACATAAACAAATATTTTTACGACCCCGTAGAATTCGAAGTATTAAAAGATATTTCTTTTGATGTAAAAAAAGGCGAATTTGTTTCCATTGTCGGAAAATCAGGTTCTGGTAAATCTACCTTACTGTATCTGCTATCTACAATGGATACAAAATACAACGGAAACATTGCTATTAATGGCAAGCAGGTTACTGGCTTATCACAAAATGAATTGGCAAAGTTTAGAAACGAACAAATCGGTTTCGTTTTTCAGTTTCATTTTTTGCTACCAGAATTTACCGTTTTAGACAACGTAATGTTACCAGCTTTAAAACTTAATAAAAAAGCTAAAGATGAAATTGAAGCAGAAGCCATCGAATCGCTTCACTTGTTAGGATTGAAAGGTAATGAATATAAAAAAGCTTCTAAAATATCAGGTGGACAACAACAACGAGTTGCTATCGCAAGAGCACTCATCAATTCGCCATCCATTATTATGGGCGATGAACCGACAGGAAACCTCGATTCTAAAAACACACAAATTGTTTTTGATATATTTAAAGAATTGGCAAAAGAGCGCGGACAAACAATCATAGCAGTTACGCACGATGATGAATTTGCAGCCAATTGCGACCGTATTATCGAACTGTCCGACGGTAAATTAATCAGTAGCTAACAATAAAGAACGAACAAATAATAACATAACAAAATGAAAAAAATAAAAAATGTAGTTGTAATAATAGCGATTAGTCTAATTAGCTTAAATAGTTTTGCACAAGCAGATATCGCAGGAGAATGGGTTGTTGGAAAACAAAATACAGTTGTAAAAATTGAACAAAACGATGGTATTTATAGTGGAACAATTATTTCTTCGGATAATCCTAAAGCTAAAATTGGAAAACTGATGGTTAAAGATCTAAAAGAAAAGAAAGGAAAATGGAAAGGAAAAACATATTCGCCAAAACGAAAAGAATGGTATGATGCAGCATTTATTCTGAAGAAAAATTCGCTTGATATTAAAATAAAGGTGGGCTTTTTTAGTAAAATGATTGAATGGGTAAGAAAGTAATTATGCGTTATTCTTATAAAAATACAGCGAAGCAAAAAGTAAGTTTTGGTATTTTTTTCTTCTTTATTTTTCTAAAAGCAAGTTATGCACAGGATTTTAAATTAGCAGGAATCAAATATGCAAACTACCCAAAATCAGAAATAAAAAATGATTCAGGAAACCAAAAAATTTCGTTTCAAGAATTTGGCGTTTTTGTAAACTTTCCGAAGAAATTAAAAAATGATAAAACTGTTTTAGTTAATGCGTTTGGTTATGGATTTGTGGAAGCATCATTTGATAATCCGTTGTTTCGGTTTGATGATAACAATAAAAAGTTACAAATGTTTTATTACCAAGTAACTTTGCTACATCAATGGAACGAAAAATGGAATCTTCTTGTCAATTTAAAACCCACATTCGCATCAGATTTTGAGGCAAAATTAAGTTCTGACGATTTTATTTTTCAAGGAGCAGTTACAGCTACAAGAAAATTAAGTTCTACATTTAAAATAGGAGGAGGTTTAGCATATAGTGCACGTTTGGGGTTTCCGAGATTAATTCCTTTAGTTAATCTGCAGTATAAAAAAAATAGGCACGAGATAAATGCTTTATTTCCTATAAATGCTAAATATACCTATTCATTATTGCCAAGTAATAAATTAGAATTGGGTGTAAAGTATAATCTTAACGGAGGAAATTTTAATGTACATTCTGATGACAATAGTATTGATAAAATAAATTATTCGAGAATAAATTTTGGCGTATTGGCCAATTATCAACTCACTAAAACACTTCGTTTAGAAGCTTTTGGAGGCTTAAGTTCTGGTAGAAAGTACAGTTTAATTGATACATACGATACGACTTATGATTTTGACTCTGAATCAGCACCATTTTTTAATGTAGGAATTGTGTTTGTTCCGCCAAAAAGAAAATAATAGCTTTAATTTTAATTTAATATATTACTATCTTTAATTTACTGTAATTAGAAATGTCAAAAAATATTAAAAATACTGTAATTAGAATTTTTTTGGTGTCATTATATGCTATTCTCGTAATAAGATTAGTAACCTTCGTTATGCCGAATGATATCGAATATAATTCACCGATTCCTAAACAAATATTTTTAATTTTTTATCTTATTTTTTTTAATTTGAATGTTGAAGGTAGCTTATTTTTTGACCGTTACTTGAATAAAAAAATCCCTTGGTTTTATTTTCCAAAAAAAAGGATTTTTGTTCAATTTGTTTTAATTATTCTATGGGCTTTTATTTCTATTGGAATACCTTTTATTGCTTGGTATTTTATAAATGAGCAGTCATTAATCTACCCACCTGCACCTGTCATTACATTTATTGGTTCAGTTATTTTTTTGTTCGTCTTTATTGGTATTTCTATGACCATCAACTTTTTCAAGCAATGGAATAGTTCTTTATTGGATGCCGAATATTACAAACAGGAAAAACTAAAAGCCGATTATCGGGTTTTGCAAAATCAAGTAAATCCTCATTTTTTGTTTAATAGTTTGAATGTTTTAATTTCAGAAATAAAACACAATCCAAAAACTGCGGAAGCTTTTACACGCAAACTATCAAAAGTGTATCGCTATGTTTTACAAAGTAAAAATCACGATTTAATTTACTTGAAAAAGGAACTTGAATTTATTGATTCCTTTATTTTTTTACACAAAGTTAGAATTGGGGATGCTTTAGAATATGTAGTAAATATTTCAGAAGAAGCATTGCAAATGCAAATTCCGCCTTTAACCTTGCAAATTTTGATTGAAAATGCCATTAAGCACAATGTTGCAAACGAAGAAAATGTGTTAAAAATTTCTATTAAAAGCGATGGAAGTGATACTTTAATTGTTAGTAACAATCTACAAATTATTGATAATGTAGATTCAACATATACTGGTTTATCAAATCTAAGTAAGCGATTTGAATTGCTTAAAAAAGAGGGCTTTAGCTATGGGAAAAAGGAAGAAAAATTTATAGTTACTATTCCTTTAATTGATGAATAAAATGATAAAAGTAGTAATTATAGAAGATGAAATTCCTGCACAACGTTTATTAAAAGAAACCTTGCAGGAAATAGATATTAAAACCGAAGTTATTGGTTGTTTAAACAGTATAAAATCTTCTGTTGAGTGGTTTCAAAATAATCCGCATCCAGGTATTGTTTTATTAGACATTCAATTATCTGATGGATTAAGCTTTAAAATTTTTAAGCAAGTAAACATTGAAAGCTCTATAATATTTACAACCGCTTATGACGAATACGCTATACAAGCATTTAAAGTCAATAGTATTGACTATCTTTTAAAACCAGTAGAAAAAGATGAATTACAAACTGCTTTTGAAAAATTTAATCAGTATAATATACAATTCATTCAAGAGAAGAATTCCAATATAGATTTCAAGGAACTTGCTGACCTTATCAAAAATGAAAAATCGGATTATCGTAAACGTTTTTTAATTCAATCTAATGAATCGTTTTTTAATTTGCCTGTTGAAGAAATTGCGCTTTTTTACAGTATGCAAGGAATTACATTTGCAGTAACTTTCGAAAAAAGAGAATATCCAATTAATTTTTCACTCGAAGGTTTAAAAGAACAATTAAATCCAGACATTTTTTTTAAAATAAATCGTCAATTTATAGTGAATATTGACGCCATTAAAAGAGTTCATTCTTATTTTAATGGAAAACTAAAACTCGAAATAAAACCGTCACACACAGAGGATATAATAGTTGGCAAGGACAAGACAGCAGCTTTTAAACGGTGGTTAGATAGGTAAGTAAAAATGAAAAAACATTTTTTTAAAAAAACTCGATGTTAAACTGGACCTCATAAAATTTTGGCAAAACAATAGGAGGTAAGCATACTCTATATATAGTCCTCAAAAGGCTTATATTTTTAATTATATTTAAGCATTTGCTTAAATAAGATAATAATGATATATTTGAACTATGGAAAGAACCATTTGTATAAGATTGGAAGCAGACGCTAAACAAATAATGAACTGTAGGGAAGTCGTTCAAGAATTGGATAATTCTTTTGATAACCTTTCTAACATTTTAAGTTTAACAGGAAACCCTGTTCGATTAAAGATATTGTATTTATTGAATCAAGAAGAACATCTTTGTGTTTGTGATTTAAGTGATATTTTAGAAATGAATGTTTCAGCAATTTCGCAGCATTTAAGGAAACTAAAAGACAGAAATATTATTTACTCTCGAAAGGAAGCACAAACTATCTTTTATGCAATTAAGAAAGATAAAATATCTCTATTGACACCATTTTTTAAAATAGTAGATGATAGTAAAGTTTTAGAAGATAAATTATGAGTTCAGAAAAGAAGTTATTAGGAACAACTATTATTACTGCAATAGCAGCATCATTATGCTGTATTACGCCAATTTTAGCCTTAATAGCAGGAACCAGTGGAATAGCGTCAACATTTTCTTGGGTTGAACCGTTTAGACCCTACTCAATTGCACTTACAATTTTAATATTAGCAATAGCTTGGTATCAAAAATTGAAACCTAAAAAACAAGAAATTGATTGTGAATGTGTAGACGAAAAACCAAAATTCATGAACTCAAAAAAGTTGCTGTTTTTAGTTACGTTGTTTGCAGGGTTAATGCTTGCATTTCCATATTACACTCAAATATTTTACCCAAATACAAATAAGGAGGTAGTTTATGTATCAGCATCTAATGTTAGTAAAGTTGAATACAACATTAAAGGAATGACTTGCACTGGATGCGAAGTACATATCGAAAGTGAAGTCAACAAACTTGATGGAATAATTGAAGTTAAAGCAAATCACGAAAAAGGGAATACAATTGTTAAATACGATAAAACAAAAGTGACCAATAAAGAAATTGAAGATGCCGTTGGAAAAACTGGATATAAAATTATAGAATAATGGAAGTACTCTTAAAATCAACAATAACTTGTCCAAAATGTGGTCATAAAAAGGAAGAAGAAATGCCAACAAACGCTTGTCAGTTCTTTTACGAATGCGCTAATTGCAAAGAAGTACTAAAACCTAAAGAAGGAGATTGTTGTGTTTATTGTTCGTTCGGAACAGTTGCTTGTCCACCAATTCAAGAGAATAATAGTTGTTGTTAAATTATTATGTTAAATAGAATCTTTTAAACAGCCTCATAAAATTTTGGTTAAAACAATAGGAGAAATGAGCGTCCATATTTTAGGCTATACGAATGCAATTATCCTGTGGATGATTGTATTTGGATACAACACTTAACTAAATTATAGCTTCAAATCGTATTTAGCTAAAAATGTACACTGTACATTTTCTTAACGCCAAATAGTCTAAAATATAGCATAAAGAACCGTTAACCTGCCTGTAGGCAGGTAGTTTCCAAAATTATATACTATTCTAAAGAATTGATTGAGAATCAATTTTTAAAATACCTATCTTGATAACCAGTCAAGCCGGGCACAAGCTTTTTTGTTTAGTTCACGCGTTATTATTTTATTGGAGTTCATGAATCTCCTAAAGTCGATTTCTTTTGGAATCTATCCTGAGCGGTAGCCGAAGGGTCAAGAAAAAAAGATAATAAACAATCTTTAAAAGATTTTAGAATTTAAATTTGTATTTTACATAATAAATCAATAGACAATATGTTGTCTATTTTGTGCTTTTTTTGTATATTCGGATAATATATTATCTATTATGTCAAAGTATAGCGTACATAAAGTACCTTCTGATATTCTTATATTAATTGCTCAAAATGTTGTTGCATTAAGAAAGGAACAGGGTTGGACACAGCAAGATTTGGCTGAGAAATCTGACGTTTCTTATGGAAGCATAAAAAGGTTTGAAAGAACAGGTCAGATATCTTTTGAATCTCTTCTTAAAATTGTCGAATCTTTAAAAAGGCTTTCTGAATTTGAAAATATTCTCCTTCCGCCTAAAGAAAACCAGAGAATTAAGGAACTGTTTAAATCTTAGTAATTAAGATGAAAAAATCAAGTACTAAAATACAAAACGAAAAAAGAAAATTTATTGATGTTTCTATTCAATTTTCAGGTGATGAAATTGCAGTAGGAAAACTCATATTGGATAATCGATTGGTTTATTTTAAATATAATGACGAATTTTTAGGGCTGGGATTGAATCTATCTCCAATAAAACTTCAATTCGATAATAGCATTCAAATAGCCAATCCAGATCCTTTTCATGGAATATTTGGCGTGTTTGATGATTCCCTACCAGATGGTTGGGGTATGCTTTTATTGAATCGTGCTCTTGAGAAGCAAGGATTATCATTGAACGATATTAATATTCTCGATCAACTTGCGTATATAGGTGACTCTGGAAAAGGTGCACTTATATATCATCCAGCAATTAAGAATGAGGAAAACTTTAGTGATAAAATTGATTTAGATCGATTGAAGACAGTAATTGATGACGTATATAAAGGTACAAGTACAGAAGTAATCGAAGAACTAATGCATTTGGGTGGTTCCTCTGGTGGAGCGCGACCTAAAGCAAACGTTGGTTATAATCCGAAGACCGATGAATTAATTCATGTTTATAATACGCTACCTGAAGGATTCGAACATTGGATTATTAAGTTTCCAAATTCTGAAGA
This sequence comes from Polaribacter sp., assembly GCA_051278125.1. Taxonomy (GTDB): domain Bacteria; phylum Bacteroidota; class Bacteroidia; order Flavobacteriales; family Flavobacteriaceae; genus Polaribacter. The sequence goes on from JBNMNV010000072.1 coordinate 12,628, forward strand.
TCCATTTGACATCGCTAACATTGAATATGCTTATTATAAAATGGCTTTAGCAGCAAATATTGAAATGAGCGAATGCAAATTACTTAAAAGTGCTAGTGGTCAACAAATATTTGGTACCAAGCGTTTTGATAGAATTGGTAATCATAGAATTCATATGCACTCTATGGCTGGTTTAACTCATGATAATTTTCTAAGAAGTAGTATAGACTATGGCCACATTATTGATACGGCTTATAGATTAGAACAATCTGCTACAGCTCGTAGAAAAGTACTACGCCTAGCCGCTTTTAATATCTACAGCCACAATAGAGATGATCACTCCAAAAATTTCTCATGGTTAATGGATGACTCAGGTATGTGGTCTTTAGCACC
>JBNMNV010000073.1:0-12947 GCA_051278125.1 Polaribacter sp.
AAGAACATAACTGTTAAAATAATTACTTCTTTAAAGCAATCATAAAAAACTAAAACCCCCGTTTATTTAAAAATGAACGGGGTTTTTTATATGCTTTCTCTTAAAAGCGATTTATAGGTTTTTCTCAACTTTGTTGGATGCACACCAAATTTATACTGCAAAAAAACATATCCGTTAATCAAATTTACTTTAAGCCAAGAATTTGCATCATATTTTCTGGCACTTACCGTTGCTTTAGATTGTATTATCTTAAAATAAATTCCATGCTTTCTTACTTTATCAATCATCTCAAAATCTTCCATGATGCAAAACTCCTCATTGTAACCTTGTAAAACTTCAAAAGTTTCTTTTGTAAAAAACTGACATTGATCTCCTCCACCGGCAAAAAAACCATCTTTTTGGGTAAAAGAACTATTTATAGTTAGTAAAAGTGTTTTTTTATCAAACTGATATGCAAAAAAACCAGCTTTGTTTCCCTCTTTAATTGCCAATACTATCTGATTGTAGAAATCTTTAGGCAAAATTATATCCGCATGTAAAAACAATAAAATATCGCCTTTAGCTCTTGCTGCACCTGCATTCATTTGAGCAGCTCTACCTTTTATAACAGCATCAAAATAAGTAACTTTATCAAAATATTTACAAATCATACCGCTCTCGTCAATTGATTCTGGAGAATTAGAAACAATGATTTCTATGGGAAGTTTGTTAGCTTGCTCATTTAAAAACGACAGAATCTTTACAAGATTTTGTTGTTCATTATACACCGGAATTATTATACTTAATACCATCTTTAAACATACGTAATTTATTATGAAACAATTTTTAATTTCCTGCTTTCTTTTATCAGTCTTTACATTTAGCGCACAAAATAATGTAAACTATAATCAAGTTTCTCAAGATTTACTACAAAATATTATGGAGGATACTTCTTATGAAAAACAAGTAAAAATTTTATCAGAAAGTACTTTAGATGAACTCATTAAAGCATTGAAAACAGACCAACAAAAAATAACATTTTGGGTAAATATTTATAACGCATTTATTCAAATTTCATTGACAGAAAACCCTAAATTATATGAAGATAAAGGTAACTTTTTTAGCGAGGAAAGAATTAAAATTGCCGGAGAGCTTTTATCTTTTGATGATATTGAACACGGAATTATTAGAAAATCGAAAATTAAACTAAGTTTAGGTTATTTAAATAAATGGTTTGTTTCTTCATGGGAACGTAAATTACGCGTAGATAAGGTAGATTGGAGAATTCATTTTGCTTTAAATTGTGGTGCAAAAAGCTGCCCGCCAGTTGCCATTTATAGTGCTGAAAATTTAGATAAAGAATTCAACTTTATGACCAAAGAATATCTAAAAGAACAAACCACCTACAACAAAAAAACTAAAACCGCTACCTCTGTGGCATTGATGTCTTGGTTTCGAGGAGATTTTGGAGGAAATTCTGGAGCAAGAGATCTTATTTTTACTTATAAAATTACGCCTGAAAAACCAAAAAATTTAGAATTTAAAACCTACGATTGGACCTTATTATTAGATAACTATAGAACGATTCCTAATACCATTTATGATTAATCCTCCTTTTCATTTTCTTGAATGTCTTCAGTCAAATCTAAATTTCTAATTGTTGGACTTACAATTCCTGTGGTAACAACGGTTATTAAAGTCATTGTTCCGCCAAAAACTACCGCAGCTACAGGACCTATTATTTTAGCCGCTAACCCGCTTTCAAATGCACCTAGCTCGTTAGAAGAACCCACAAACATAGAGTTTACAGAAGATACTCTGCCTCTCATATCATCTGGTGTTTTTAATTGTAATATGGTTTGACGAATCACCATTGAAATTCCGTCTGCTGCACCACTTACAAACAAGGCTAAAATACTGACCCAGAAAATAGAAGACAAGCCAAAAGCAATAATGCTTACTCCAAAGATAAATACAGAAATTAGCATTTTTTTACCCGTATTTCTGTTTATAGGAATGTAGGTTGTTAACAACATCGTTACAATACTACCTATAGAAATAGAGGCGTTTAAAATACCAAAACCTTCCGGACCTACTTTTAAAATATCTTGCGCAAAAACCGATAAAATAGCGACAGTTCCACCAAATAAAACCGCAATCATATCTAAGGTTAAGGTTCCTAAAATTGCTTTATTTTGAAATACAAATTTAATACCCGCTTTCAAACTTTCTTTGACCGGTTCGCCAATTTTTGTATTTAAAATAGGTTTTTTCTTTATTTGAAAAAGGGTGATAAATGAAAGCGTTACCAAAATAAAAACAATAGAAAGTGTTTTATCAACCCCCATCCAGCCTATAAAAAAACCTCCACAAAGCGCTCCAGAAACAGAAGCGGTTTTCCAGGTACTGGTGCTCCAAGTTGCTGCATTATGATATATTTTTTTAGGAACCAGCAAAGCTACTAAAGAGAAAATTGTAGGTCCGAAAAAAGAGCGTAAAAAGCCACCAAAAAAGACCAATCCATAAATACAATATAAAATAGCATTGGTAGACCAACTACTTAAAACGGTATCCGTAGTCAATAAAAATAAGCCTAAACTAATCAATGAAAAAGCACCCGTACAGAGTGCTAATAGATTTCTTTTTTCTCTTTGATCTACAATATGACCTGCAAATAAAGCCATAGAAAATGCGGGGATTATTTCCATTAAACCTATAATTCCTAGAGATAGAGGATCTTTTGTAATAGAATATACTTGCCATTCAATAACAATAAATTGCATCGACCATCCAAAAACGAGTAAAAATCTTACAAATAAAAAAATATTAAACTCTTTTATTCTTAAGGCTGCATAAGGATCTTGCTTTGGCATTTTCTTATCTTAATTTCATATCCATTAAAATAGCGAATGTTTGATTGATATCGGATTCCTTTACAACGATTGTCATTTCATTTGTTGTAGAAATAATTTCTTGTAGGGGAATATCAGCCCAAGCCAATTGCTTTAAAATAAAGTAGTAAATACCCGATTGAGCTTGATTTTCTTTGGGTAATTTTATGGTAATAGAGGCCAAATCTAACATGCTATGTGTTAGCATTTCATTTTCAAAAATTTCTTCTACAAAAGGTCGTAGATTTTTACTAATCACAATATTCGTTTCAAAAATACCTTGAGAAACGGTTAAAAAATAATCTGAACTTTCAGACGATTTATTTAAAATCTTTGCGATTTCTTTTAATAAAGCAGGGGTGTTTTTAAACGTAAAATCACATAAATCAGAACGAACAATTACATCGCCTAAATCTAACGCTAACTTTTTTATATTTTTTCTGATCCGTAATTCGCTTGCAGGTGAAAGTCTATTAATAGCCATCATTACAGCACCTACTTTTACATCTTTATTTAACCTTTCTGAAACTTCTGGTAAAATAATTCTTGCTAAAGAAGAAACATTAATCAATTTTTCATTTAAAGCCTCTTCTATAAATGGTGTTTTTCGAATGGTACTTTCTACAACCTCTTGTATTGTTTTCATGATAAAAGTTTAAAAAACTAAATAATTGTTCAAAAATAAACAATTTATTACAATCAACTATCTTTTAATAATAGAAGAATTTTGAGCATTTTAATTCTTTTATGTTTTATAAATATCAAATTTATTTATTTTAGATTACCGTTTTTACGGGAATGATAATTTTAAGGGAAACTTGAGGTAAAAAACCTCAAGAATCTCTTTTGAATTAAACAATTAATCCAATTTATTGGTCAACTTTTTAAATTCTTTTTTTGGATCTTTATCATCATATAATATGTTATAAACCGCATCTATAATAGGAGTTTTTGTGCCTTTTTCTTCTTTAATTTTATGAGCACTTTTTGTAGCATAATACCCTTCGGCAATCATACTCATTTCATGCTGGGCAGACTTTACTGTATATCCTTTTCCTATCATATTCCCAAACATTCTATTTCTACTAAAGGTTGAGTATCCTGTCACTAACAAATCACCTAAATAAGCAGAATCGTTAATGTTTCGCTTCATCTTATGTACCTTTTTTATAAAACGTTTCATTTCTCGAATAGCATTGCTCATTAAGACCGACTGAAAATTATCACCATAGCCTAAACCGTGCGCAATCCCTGCAGCAACTGCATAAATATTTTTTAAAACTGCGGCATATTCTGTTCCAATAATATCATCTGTGGTTTTTACATTAATATACCAACTCCCTAAAGCTTGCGACATTTTTGCAGCGATAGATTCGTCTTGGCACGCAATTGTTAAATATGACAAACGCTCCATAGCCACCTCTTCTGCATGACAAGGTCCAGTGATTACGCCAATATTTTCTAGGGGAATATCGTACTCTTTGTGAAAATGTTCTCCAACAATTAAACCTGTTTCTGGAACAATTCCTTTAATGGCAGAAAAAATAGTTTTATCTGCTAAAGATTCGGTTAATTTGTTTAATTCACTTGTTAAAAAAGCAGACGGAATTGCAAAAATTAGCACATCATACTTAGCAACCATATAATTAATATCGTCCGATAAATCCAAACGAGCTGCATCTAATTCTGCAGAACGTAAATATTTAGGGTTGTGATCATTCTCTTTTATATGCTCTATTGCTTGCATATTTCTCATATACCACCCTACAGTTTCTAGGTTCTCTATCAACATTTTAACAATAGCCGTTGCCCAGCTTCCACCTCCAAAAACAGCAATCTTCTGATGTTCAATCATACGTATATATTTAGATTTCAAATGTAAGAAAACTATTATCTTTTGATGAAAACTTGACTGATTTATTATATTTGTAAAAAATCAACTGTCATTTATGAAACGAATTCTCTTTTTGTTTTTTTCCTTATTATTAACCATCAATTCTTGTAAAAAAGTTCCTGAAACAAAAATAGAATCCTCTGTAAAAACTGATGAAAAAAAATCTACAAAATCAGCAAATGTTTCCATTCTAAAAAAAGAGTTTATCATTGATGATTTAAACGAAATTTCTCATAAAATTTGGCTGTATTTGCCAATAAACTATCAAACTTCTACCGAAAAATATCCTGTAATTTATATGCACGATGCTCAAAATTTGTTTGATAATAAAACTTCTTTTGTAGGTGAATGGTGCATCGATGAAACTTTAAATACACTTTATAAAAAAACAGGTAAAAGCTTTATTGTTGTTGGCATTGAAAATGGTGGAGAAAAAAGAATTGAGGAATATACACCTTGGCAACACCAAAAATATGGAGGAGGAAAAGGAGCTATTTATATCAATTTTTTAGCTAATGAATTAAAGCCTTTTATTGATAAAAGCTATAGAACAAAAGTTGATGCAAAAAATACAGCTATTATTGGAAGCTCTTTAGGAGGTTTGATTTCTTTTTATGGAGGCTTAAAATATCCTGAAGTTTTCGGAAAAATAGGCGCACTTTCTACCTCTTTTTGGTTTTCTGAAAAAGTTTTTGATTTTGCCAAAGAAAATGGAAATCAAAAAAACACGAAACTCTATTTTTTAGTGGGCGGAAAAGAAGGCGATACCATGGTTCCGGATACCGAAAATATAGCAAAAATCTTAAAAGATGTAGGCTTCACAAAAGAGTATTTAAAAACTAAAATTGTTCCTGAAGGACAACATACAGAAGCTTTTTGGAAAGCAGAATTTTTAGAAGTAATTACTTTTTTATATAACATATAAACAAATGAACGTACAAATTATTAACAAATCAAAGCACGCAACTCCCAATTACGAAACAGAAGGCGCTGCAGGAATGGATTTAAGAGCTAATATTGATGCTTCTATAACCCTTAAACCGTTAGAAAGAGCTATCGTAAAGACAGGATTATTTATAGCTTTACCGGTTGGTTTTGAAGCGCAAGTTAGACCTAGAAGCGGATTGGCCGCCAAAAAAGGAATTACTGTTTTAAACACTCCTGGAACTGTCGATGCAGATTATCGTGGAGAAATTGGTGTTATTCTAGTGAATTTATCAAATGAAGAGTTTGTTATAAACGATGGAGAACGCATTGCACAATTAATCATTGCAAAACACGAGCGTGCAGATTGGCAAGAAGTTACAGTTTTAAGCGAAACAAAACGTGGTTCTGGTGGTTTTGGAAGCACAGGTGTATAAATAGGATGAAATAGATTTACAACCTTTACGAATTACTGGGAGTTGGAATGTAGAATGGAATTTATTTTACGAAGTTGATCCTTCTGAAGAAACGATGCATTACTTAGATGCTAGCTCTCTTTTACACTTGACTAATTATAGCTTAATGAGAGCTGTATATTTAGATTTTAGACCGGAAAATGATGTAAATGGTCATTTTTATTTGCGTGTAATCAATTTAACTAAAGTAGAAAATACTAGAACTAAAAAAATTGATTATAAAGGAGATTGGGAAAATTTATATTTCGAATTTACATCCAAAGGTAGCATTGAAATTGTAAAAGAAATAGAGAGATTAGTAAGAGAAACGCCACCTTATAAGGAGTAAAAATGAATTAAATATAAAAATTATGATTTTAGGAGTATGTGAATGGTTAAGTACAAAAACACAATTTACCGCAAAAAATATTAGAATTTTATTTGTATTGTTAGTGTTATTAGCTGGCTTTGGTGTTGGAGCTTATTTAATTTTATGGTTGGTAAAAATCTTATCTAAAGAATAATTTAATCTAGCTTTTTATAAAGTTGGCTCATTTTTCTAACTTCATCATGCATTAAATCGAAAGGTAAAAATGTGTGAGAATGATACGTATAGCCTAATTTTTTATAAAATTGAAAGGCATTTTCTTGCGCGTTCATGGCATCCAACCAAATAACCTGGTACTTGTTTTGAAGTGCTTTTTCCTCTAACCAAGTAAGTAATTCTTTGCCAATTCCTTTTCCTTGTATTTTTTGATGTAAATAAATTCGATGTAATTTTACTTGTTTTTCTTCGGATAAATTAGGTAGTTTTTCATCCCAAACAAATCTAAAATTACCAATGATTTCGTTTTTATAAAGCACAAAATAATAGGCTGCTTTTACTACAGATAACTCTTTTAAAATATGCTCTTTTGAATATTGTGAGTTTACATACCAATTGCCTTTATCAAACCAAAAATGACTATAAGCTAACCCATACACTTCTTTCATCAGTCTAAAAAGATTTTCTGAATCTGACGCTAAAATTGGCTTTAGTTGTATGTTTTCTGAAATTTTTATCATATTAAAAAGATAAAAAACTGCTGCAGATTGATTACTTCTACAGCAGTTTTAATAATAATAGTTAGAACTTTTAGTGCTTACTATTGGTTTTCGATAGCTAATTTTATTTTAGCTTCAAGTTCTTCTGCTAATTCAGGGTTGTCTTTAATCAATCCTTTTACAGAATCTCGTCCTTGGCCTAATTTTGTTTCTCCATAGCTAAACCATGAACCACTTTTCTTTATAATACCTAATTCTACACCAATATCTAAAATTTCTCCAACTTTAGAGATTCCTTGTCCGTACATAATATCAAACTCTGCTACTTGGAAAGGTGGTGCTACTTTATTTTTTACAACTTTTACTTTTGTACTGTTTCCAATAACTCGATCGCCATCTTTAATTTGTGTTCTTCTTCTAATATCTAAACGAACAGAAGCATAAAATTTAAGTGCATTTCCTCCTGTTGTAGTTTCAGGATTACCGAACATTACGCCAATTTTTTCTCTTAATTGATTGATAAAAATAACGGTACATTTTGTTTTAGAAATGGTACCTGTTAATTTACGTAATGCCTGAGACATTAAACGCGCATGAAGACCCATTTTAGAATCTCCCATTTCACCTTCAATTTCAGCCTTAGGCGTTAACGCTGCAACAGAATCAATAACAACAATATCTATGGCTCCAGAACGTATTAAATTTTCTGTAATTTCTAAAGCTTGTTCACCATGATCGGGTTGAGAAATAATAAGGTTTTCTATATCAACTCCTAAATTTTCTGCGTAAAAACGATCAAAAGCGTGTTCTGCATCAATAAAAGCGGCAATACCACCAGCTTTTTGAGCTTCTGCAATTGCATGTAAGGTAAGTGTTGTTTTACCAGAAGATTCTGGCCCGTAAATTTCAATGACTCTTCCTCTTGGGTATCCGCCCACTCCTAAGGCTAAATCTAACCCTAAAGAACCCGACGAAATGGCTTCTATATCTTCAACTACAGAATCCCCCATTTTCATTACAGCACCTTTTCCATAAGTTTTATCTAACTTATCTAAAGTGAGTTGTAATGCTTTAAGCTTTGCTACTTTTTCTTTATTTTCTTTATCTGCCGCCATAAATCTGTCTAAATTTATTTTTAATTTGATTGCACAAGTTACAAAAAAGGAATGCTATTTTCCTAAAAAATAAAACACATTTTTATAGTATTTTTACACTATAAATTTCACTTTATGATACCTAAAATATTTTTACAAAACGCACATAGCAAGGTTGCTATTGAAAACGGAGAATTAATTAGTTTTCAAAAAAACAATAAAGAATATATACATCAAAAAGGAAATAAAGGTTGGCGTAAATCTGATGATGAAATGTTTCCTATCATTGGTCCAACAGATAAAAATAACTTTAGAGTGCATACCAAAAAAGGCGATTGTATTCAAGATCAACATGGTTTGTTGCGTGAAATGGAGTATTCTTTAATTTCTTCGGATGAAAAAAGTGCTAACTTCTTTAAAAACTACGAAAAAAACACCAAAATTAAAAACAGTAAGTTTCCAGAAAAATCATCTGAAGAAGCATTATTTTGGACTTTTGATTTTACTTTTGAAAAGAATTTTACCTTAGAGAATGATATTTTAACCATCAATTTTATTATTAATTCAGAAAAAGAGATGCCTTTTATGTTAGGCTATCATCCTGCTTTTTTATTGTCAGATACTGGAAAAGAAATTTTAAAATCTGGTACAGAAAAAATTACCTTATCTGATGTTTACAAAGCTGGTTCCAATGCTTTTCCTGTATTAGGAAAAGAAAAAATTGTCTTAAAAAATATTGATAAAAATGATTTAGAAATTACCACAAAAGGTTTCAATAATTTTATGTTGTGGACAGAAGTTGATAATATGATTTGTATTGAGCCAATTACCCAATATACTTCGTATACAGATCAAAAATTTTCAGAAAAAAACATGTCTTTATCTAAAGGAAAAAATAGTTTTTCTGTAATGATAAAGATCCTTTAAGTTGATTAAAAAACACCGTCATTTCATCATTCATAAACCTTGGGGAATGATTTCTCAATTTGTAAACCATGCAAAGAGACAAAAAAAATTATTAGGAGAATTGTACAATTTTCCTGAAGGAACCATGGCAATTGGGCGTTTAGATGTGGCTTCTGAAGGGTTACTATTTTTAACGACAGATGGTAAGATATCACAAGAAATTAGAAGCAGTAAATTTGAAAAAGAATATTACGTGCAAGTTGATGGTAACATTACACAAGAAGCTGTAGAACAATTAAAAAAAGGCGTAGAAATTGGTTTTAACGGTAAAAAATACATCACCAAACCAGGAAAAGCTTTTTTAATTGAGGATCCTAAATTTGCTTTAAGAAGTCAAAAAATTAGGGATGAAAGGCATGGCCCAACAAGTTGGGTTTCTATCATCATTAGAGAAGGAAAATTTAGACAAGTTCGAAAAATGACCGCTGCGGTTGGGTTTCCTACTTTACGCTTAATTCGCGTTAGAATTGGAGAAATTAAGTTAGATAATTTAGAAGTTGGAGAGGTAAAAGAAATTAATTTTTTTACTTAAAATGCAACAGAAAAAATTCTTGTTATCAAAAAAAACGCTTCTAAAATGAACTAAAAGCGTTTTTATTATTTTTTAAAATCTACTTCCTGGAACTGCTGGACTAGCAGCTGGAGCTTTTTGAGGGTTTAAAATTAAATAAGTGCCCAATGCTATTAAGGTTGCATATTTACCTTGTTTTCCTGTTTTTTTTATTGCTTATTTTCTATTCAGGGTAGTTGCTTAATTTTTATCTTGATGTTTCATTTTTTTGCTTTTAGGTTTATAGAGTCTACTCAATAACAATTTTTTTAGTTATATTTCCATTGGTATTTCCTTTAAATTGAACAATATAAACACCTGTACTTAAATTTGGTAACATTAAACTAGTGTTTGCTTTGGTTGTAAATCTTTTAGAGAATACGTTTTTACCCATTACATTATACACATAAACTGTTGCTTTTTCTTCTAATAAACCTTTTATATGCAGCTCTTTTGAATTGGCTGTGTAATACATATTTATAGCTGTTAAATTTTCATTAGGCACACTTAATACAGCTGATTTAAGATGTAGAAAGAATCTTCCTTTAGTTGAACTGGCTTCTGTTAGTGTTACTGTATAACTGCTAGCATCATCTAAACGTTTAAAAACACCCAATTCTTTATCTTCTATAAATACTTTATTTGCTTTGGCAGGTAAATTGGTTGCATTAGCAGAAAAAGTGACTTCTCCAGCAGGTGCAATAACACCAATAGGGATTACCATAGTGTCAAAATTACTATTTGGTAACGATTGTATGGCTAATTTTTTATCTTCACTGCCATTTACTAAACCTGTAAAGAGTTCTAAAGAAGCACTAACCCCTTCAAAAATACTGCTGTCATAACCATTATCAAAATCTGTGGTAGTTCCATTTATATAAAATATAGCTGTTTCTTTAGCGGTTCCGTTTTTTGAAACCTGCAGTTTAATTTCTGTTCGGTTGTTTGTGCCCTTTAAAAAAGTATCTGTAGTTTGATGCGATTGCATTGCTTTTGTAAAACTCAATGAGGTAGTATTACCCGTAGTTGCCGAAGTTTTTACAAAAAATCCTTGTCCTGGAGCAATGTATTTTACATCTGTAGACGCTAAATTTACAGCCTTATATGTATCACTTTGATCCCAAAACCAAAGTGTAGATTCTTCTAAAACAGCTGCTGCATCTGGTTGTCCTTTATTTACTGTTAATAAATTTTCTATAGCGTCTGAGGCACTTGCATTAATAGCAATAAAAGAAGCGTAAGGATTCCCTACTAAATTAAAAGCATTGCTTGCATTGCTTATGGTTACATCCGTATTTAGGGTAGCCATTGTACCTCTATAATTCAGGGTGCTCGCTTCTGTTAGTTTTATAGAATACCCTTTGCCTAAATAAAAATTACCAGAACCTGTAGCGCCAGTTTGATAATAATCCCAACCAGGTGTTGCATTGTTATATGTTGCTAAACCACGGTTATTGTCTGTGCCCGAAGCTAAACTTATTGCACTTGCAAAAACATCTATGTCTTGGCCTTCAACTGGGCTAGATACTATATACCAGTCTGTAGTAGTAATATCTCTTTTATAATGTACAGCAGCATTTACAAAATAATCTGCCATAAAACTTGCGCCGTTGTTAATTTCTATGGTGTTTACAGATATCGTTTTTGTAGCTGTTGGGTAACGTGCACTACCACTTGGAATTACCACATAATCATTGCTTTTAGGAAGCGCATTGTTAGACCAGTTGTAAATATTTTCCCAATCACTATTAGCATCTCCTTGCCAAATATCAAACCCTGTAACAGACACAGTTACCTTACCAGCATCAGCACCGTTTGCATCATTAAAAGGAGCTCCAATTGCAACTAAAGAACCATCGGAACTTAAACTCACTGAAGTTCCTAATTGATCTCCAGCTGCTTCACCATCAATGTCTGAACCTATTTTTGTCCAAGTACTATTGATATTTTTATACAAACGAACGGAGCCTGAATCAGCATCGTTTCCGTCATTAAAGGGAGCTCCAACTGCAACCACAGAACCATCTAAACTTAAACTAACTGAAGTTCCTGATTGATCACCAGCTGCTTCTCCATCAATATCTTCACCTATTTGGATCCAAGAACCAAACATACTTTTATACAAACGAACAGAGCCTGAATCAGCACCATTTCCATCATTAAAGGGAGCTCCAATTGCCAACACAGAACCATCCGAACTTAAACTCACTGAATATCCTGATTGATCACTAAGTGCTTCTCCAAAAATGTTTGCGATTTGGAACCAAGTACCACTAAAATTTTGATACAAACGAACGGCACCATTTCCACCACCAACGATTGCTCCAATTGCCACCAAAGAACCATCTGAATTTAAACTCACTGACCTTCCTGAAAAATCACTAGCTGCTTCCCCATCAATATCTTCGCCTATTTGGGTCCAAGTACCACTTATATTTTTATACAAACTAACAGAGCCTGATAAAGCACCATTTCCGTCATTAAAGTAAGCTCCAATTGCAACCACAGAACCATCCGAACTTAAACTCACTGAAGTTCCCGACAAATCATTAACTGCTTCCCCATCAATATCTTCGCCTATTTGGGTCCAAGTACCGCTTATATTTTTATACAAACGAACGGAGCCTGAAAATGTACCGTTTATATTATCATTTTGAGGAGCTCCAATTGCAACCACAGAACCATCCGAACTTAAACTCACTGAAGTTCCTGATTCATCACCAGCTACCTCACCATTAATGTCTGCGCCTATTTTTGTCCAAATTCCACTTATATTTTTATACAAACGAACGGAGCCTGAATTAGAACCGTTTCCGTCATTATAACGAGCTCCAATTGCCACCACAGAACCATCAGAACTTAAACTCACTGAATATCCTGATTCATCACCAGCTGCTTCACCAACTATGTCCGAACCTATTTGGGTTTTAACATAGTTTGGGTTTTCATACAAACGAACGGAGCCTGAATTAGAACCGTTTCCATTATTATTTGGAGCTCCAATAGCAACCACAGAACCATCCGAACTTAAACTCACTGAAGTTCCTGAATTATCACCAACTGCTTCACCATTAATGTCTGTACCTATTTTAGTCCAAGTAACAATTATATTTTGATACAAACGAACGGAGCCTGAAGCAACACCATTGC
>JBNMNV010000074.1:0-12879 GCA_051278125.1 Polaribacter sp.
AGCTTTTTTAAATAAATTTCTACTCAATTCTGTTGTAATTAAATAAGGAGATTGGATGTCTATAGATATTTTTGCCTTTTGCACCAATTCAATTAAAGCACTAGTGCTAGCGCCACCACCAATCATAACATTTGAACCATTATTTTTACCAGGGATGTCTGAAATAAACTGCACATCTTCTAACCAAACTAAATCGCCAGATTTTTTGATTTTATTAAAAGTATCGGGTAAATTTTTAATTCTTTGCCTAATCTGTGGCCAAAAATTATCAGGATTACAGGCATATTCATGCAATCTATTGAATCTGTTGTCCTCATATACTAGTTCGGAATCAACTTCTACAATTTCAGCTACATCTTTACTAAATTCGCTGTTCCAAAAGTCAGAAAAAGAATTTTTAACTTGTTTTACAGCTTTGCCCATCAACAAAATATCTCGGTCTCTAAAATTATATTCATGGTCATAATCAAAATATTCATCGGCTATGTTTCTGCCGCCTGTAATGACTATTTTATCATCTACCAAAAATGTTTTATTATGCATTCTTTGGTTGGCAGACTTAAAATCTGTGGTAAATTTTTTAATTTTCCCAAAGATGTTTTTCCCTAAATTAACGCCAGGATTATAAATTTTTACAGAAATATTTTTGTGAGAATTAAACATCAGTATATCCTCAATATCTGCATCGACCATAATATCATCAACAATAATTCTAACTTTAACGCCACGGTCTGCTGCTTTAATTAAATAATCGCAAGCAATGAGCCCTACATTATCCATAGAAAAAATAAAATATTGAACATCTATAGTTTTTTCTGCATATTGTGTTAACCAAGCTCTTGCCACCATGGAACCACTGCCATCTTCAAGTACATAAGTTCCTGTTAAACTGTCCATTTTTTGCTCCATGCCTTTTAGTTCATTCGTCAAGGAAATACTATCATTTCTTTGGATGGTTTCACAAAAACTTGTTTCAGAGATTTCTACAACTGTTGAATTGCAAGAAAACAGCAGATATAAAAGGGAAGTATAAAAAATTGATAATTTTAAACTAATTTTTATAGGAATTATCATGTATTGTTTGTCTTTTTGATATGTACTCGGTGTTCATCAAAAATATAGGATTTTCTGAACCAATAGGAATTTATGGCTAAAATAATCTATTTTGTTTTTTTAAGAAGCAACAGTACCTAAAGTGTAGAGTTGTTCTAAACTAGGAGAGAGGCTACCACCTGCGGGTTCTAAAGTTATACCAAAAGCTTCTGATTCATTTCCGTTATCAATGGTAAAAATCTTATTTGCATCCGTAGTAAAAGAATCTAAAGTACCTAAACTTGTTGGGGTTAAAGGATCTAATTTTAAAGACCAAACTTGGTAAACTTTGCCTTTTGGTGGTTCAGGTAAACCCATGGAATCTAAGTAAATAGAATTTGTTTTTTTATCCCAATATACTTTTGCATACGATGTTGGTGATACCGTTTGGCCCGCTAAAGGAATAGAAATAATATCCTTATCTCTAAATATTTCAATTAATTTTTCAGCTTCGGCTAAACTATTCGAATATTTGTCTATTTGTTCTTCGAGTTGTTCTTTTTCAGTAGCTAATTGTTCCCTTAAATTATTATTTTGAAGTACTGATAAAATTAAGGTAGATCCTAAAATAAAAGCAGCTGCCCAACCTAAATATTCTTTTATGTTTGGTTTTGGCATTGTAATTACTTTCGGCTCTTCACTATTTAATTGATTTTTAATATCGTTAAAAGAATAAGAAGCATCTTTTTTAGCTGCAGCTGTTAATTGTAAAATAGCTTTTTCTATAGATTCTATCTCTACCAATAGCTCTGGGTTTTCTTGAATTGCCGCATACACTTCCTCGTTTTCCTTTTCAGAAAGAGAGCCTGCAACGTACAGTTCTAATATTCCGGATGCTATGTATTCTTTTGTTTTCATTTTTATACTCCTAACATTGTGCGTAATTCTCCAATGCAAGTTCTATTTCTTGTTTTTATGGTTCCAAGGGGCATCTCTAATTCTTCAGATGCTTCTTTTTGTGTAAAACCTTTAAAATATAATAATTCAATAACAGATTTACAAGTATCACCTAATTTTGTTACAAATTCCTTTAGGCCAATTGTATTTGTTGTGTTGTCTAAACTATTACTAGTCTCTAATATATCTAAGAGAAAATCTGCATTAAGGTTTTGCTTCGACTGTTTATATTTTTTAGAACGCGTGCAATCTATTGCTGCATTCCTAGCTATGTTTAGCATCCAAGTAAAAAACCGACCTTTTTTGGGAGAGTAACTTTCGGCATTATTCCAAGCTATTATAAAAATATCTTGGGTAATTTCTTGGGCAAGATCATCATTTTTAACAATGTTATTTACAACTCCAGAAATACTATCACAATACAAACCATACAATTTTTCGTATGCTTTCAAATCTTTTTTCTGAAACTGTAAAATTAAAAGTTCTTGATCTCCCATATAATGATGGCTAAAATAAAGAAATAAAGTTAATTTGGTTTGTTTATTTAAAAATAAAAAACAATTTAACAGTGCGAATAAAAACAGGAAATGGGATTTTTTTTTCCCTTAAAAACGCACAATCTTTTGAACTTTATGTCGATTCAAATAATTTTTGATGATGGTTTTAGAAATCTCTTTATTTTCTATCGACGTTAAAACCGATTTTAAGATTTCTAAATTATTTTCTTGATGCGCTAAATTGGTGTAACCATAACTGGTTACTATATTATTTTCAATAAGAATAACGGCATGTTCTTCAACTTCTCTACCTTTATCAAAAATGATAAAACTATCGTTATTAAAGTCTTCTTTACTAATTTTAAAATCCTTTTTAAAGTTAAATTTGGGAGCTATTTTTTCTAATTGTAAATAATATTTTAAACGGGTAAAAAGTTCATTTCCTGTTTTATTATACGTAACACTACTAGCTCTATCTTGTATTTTAACTGCGCGCCTTGAAGTTTTAATAAAGAGATTATTTAATTCGGCTTTTATATTTTTTCCTTTACCAATAAAAATTATTTTTCCTTCACTGTCATGTATGTAGTAGATGCCTAAAGTGTTAGGGATTTCATCAATCAAGTTTTTTAGCTTTTCTTTTTTCTGTCTTTTATCAAAATATTTCACTGAATTTTGAATGACAGTTTTTTGAAAATCCTTTTCTAAAAGTAATTTAAACAATTGTACGGTTGCTAAAGCATCACCGTTTGCTCTGTGTCTATCTGTAATAGGGATTCCTAAAGATTTTGTGAGCTTACCTAAACTATAAGAAGGTTGATTTTCTATTAAATTTTGACTTAATTCAACTGTACATAAAGTATTTCTAAAAAAATCAAAGCCTAATCTGTCGAATTCTGTTCTTAAAATTCGATAATCAAAAGTAGCATTGTGTGCTACAAGAATACAATCTTTGGTGATTTCTACAATGCGTTTTGCAACTTCATAAAATTTGGGCGCATTTCGCAGCATTTTGTTATTAATGCCGGTAAGTCTTACCACAAATTTTTGAATGGGTTTTTCAGGATTTATAAGTGATATAAATTGGTCTATAACTTGATGTCCATCAAATTTATAGATAGCAATTTCTGTAATACCCTCTTCATTAAACTTACCTCCCGTAGTTTCAATATCTAAAATAACATACAACTTCTTCTAATTTTTTTAAATTTACTAATTATAATTTCGATGACCAAATATAGAACTTCCAATTCTAATCATAGAACTTCCGTTTTTGATGGCTAATTCATAATCTCCACTCATTCCCATTGATAAAATTTCTAGTTGGCAGTTATTACCTTTAGCTTTCTGTTTTTGAATATCAAAAAAGGTTTTTAGTAATGAAAACTCTTCCGTTAATTGCTCTTGATTATCTGTAAACGTAGCCATACCCATAAAACCAGCAATTTTAATATGGGTAAGTTCTAATAATTCTTTTGAGTTTAAAATTTCTTCTATTTCATTAAAAGAAAGTCCAAATTTTGTGTCTTCTTTTGCAATTTTTGCTTGCAATAAACAATGTATAATTCGATTGTGTTTTTTTGCTTGCTTGTTAATTTCTTTTAAAGTTTTAAATTTATCAACTCCGTGAATTAAATCGACAAAATGTGCCATATATTTTACCTTATTACTTTGTAAATGCCCAATCATGTGCCATTGAATATCTTTTGGTAAAGCATCATATTTATCAACCATTTCTTGAATTTTATTTTCACCAAAAACGCGCTGACCAGCATCATAAGCTTCTTGTAGATCTTCAATTGGTTTGGTTTTAGAAACGGCAACTAAGGTTACATTCTCGGGTATTTTTGATGTAAATTCTTTTATATTTTCTTTAATCATTTTTTAAACTATTTTATGATGAGATTTTGAATTATTGAAATGAAATAATCAGCAATCTGCTTAGAATGATAAAACGATCAAAACTCATACATCGTTAAACCACTTCTTAATTTAGGTTGAATAAAAGTTGTTTTTGGAGGCATTTTTAAATTAGCATCTGCAATTTCTTTCATTTCTTTAATGGTTACAGGATTCAAACTAAAACCAACTGTGTACAAACCTAAATCGACCTTCGTTTTTATAGAAACGATATCTTTTTTATTATCAGAATGACCAATTCTGTCATTATTAGTAAGATCTTTTATTTCTAATATAGGATTTAAAATCGTTCTATATAAAATTTCAGCATCTAATTTACTTAAACAATCTGTAAAATTATAATTATCTTTTTTTAAGTATAAAGAATAGAATTCACCATTCAAATACATACTAAAATGATGTTTTTTATCAGGAAAATAAACTTGTTGTCCTCGATTTTTAATAGTAAAAGAACTGCTTAATTTCTCTAAAAATTCAGCAACTGACAATCCGTTTAAATCTTTTACAAAACGATTAAATTCTGAAATATCTAATTGAGATTCAGGAATCAAATAACTCATAAAGAAGTTATAATCTTCACTACCATTATGATTTTTGTTTTCTGAAGCTAATTCCTTGGCTAATAAAGCAGAAGAAGCAGTTCTGTGATGACCATCTGCAATATATAAAGCGTCCATTTTTGCAAAAGCGTTTATTATTTTCTGGTTGATGCCTTCATTAGTAACCAACCAAAGTTTATGTAAATTTTTATCAGTTGTAGAAAACTCGTATTCTGGTCTTTTCTTTTTTTCTTGGTTGATGATTTCTGTTAATGTTTCATCATCCTTAAAAGTTAACAAAACGGGTTCTGCATTAAAACCTATTATTTTTAAATATTTTTCAAAAAGTCGCTCTCTCTTATGAATAGTACCTTCGTGTTTTTTAACATGACCATTCAGATAATCTGCAATGCTGGTGGCACCAATAATTCCGCAAAAAGTTTTATCTATGTTAGTCCTTTCGTATATATAAAATGCAGGGATTTTATCTTTTACAAAAATATTATTTCTTTTAAAATCCTGATATCTATTATGTACTAATTGAAATCGTCTTTCAGTAGAAACCTCTTGTAAAAACTTATAATCAGGATTTACAATATGTAAAAAAGTATAAGGATTAAAATCTAATTTAGCACCTAATTGAGCAGGAGTATACGCTTCATATGATTTTGAAGACACCAAAGCAACTTTATCTCTGCTGGGTCTAACGGCTTTAAAGGGGTGTACAATTGCCATATTTAAAAGTGATTAGGCTTTAGTTTTTTATTTTTTAAAGAAATATCTATAATTACTTTAATAAAGTAATTATTTGCGTTGCTAACTCCAAACCAATTCTGTCTTGTGCTTCTTTTGTGGATGCGCCAATGTTTGGTGTTAAAGAAATTTCTGGGTTCATTAAAACTTGAACAGCGGGCGTTGGTTGTGTATCAAAAACATCTAAACCAGCGAATTGAACTTTGCCTTCTTCAATAGCTTTTATCAAATCTACTTCATTAATAACCCCACCTTTTGCTGTATTTATAATACCAACACCATCTTTCATTTTATTGAAATCTGTTGCCGTAATTAAAAATTCTTCTTGTTCTGGAACATGCAAGGTAATAAAATCTGCTTCTTTAAAAAGTTCTTCTTTATCTACGGTATCAATGTTAAAAATTGCTTTTTGACCGTTAAAAAAATCTAAAGTAATAGCAGTGCTTTCTACAACTTCATCTGTTGCTAAAACATTCATTCCGATGCCAATAGCAATTTTTGCAACTTCTTGCCCAACTTTTCCAAAACCTATAATTCCGAGTGTTTTTCCTCTTAATTCTGTTCCTTGAGAATATGCCTTTTTCAATTCAGTAAAACGAGAATCTCCTTCTAAAGGCATTTCTCTGTTAGAGGAATGTAGAAACCTCACCATTCCGAATAAATGAGAAAAAACCAACTCTGCCACAGCGCTAGACAAAGCTCCGGATGTGTTGATGACTTCCAAACCATTGTCAATGGCATAATCTACATCAATAGTATCCATGTCAACCCCAGCGCTTCCAATTAATTTTAAACTAGGACAAGCCTCAATTAATTCTTGACGCACTTGGGTTTTACCTGCAACTATAATTGCATCAATATTATGTTCATTAATATAATTTTCTAACTGATTTTGAGCAACTTTTGTGTTTATTACTTCAAATCCTTCTTTTTCTAAAGCGTCAATTCCGCTTTGTGAAATTCCGTCGTTTACTAATATTTTCATTCTTATAATAAGTTCAATATTTAAAATTTATAGTTTAAGGTTCTGTTGATACTCTAAAATCAGAATACTACATTTAAAAACCTTAAACCTCTTTTTGAAGCGTTTGCATCACGTCAACTAAAACCTGAACGCTAAATAATGGCAAAGCATTATACATACTAGCTCTGTAACCTCCAACACTTCTGTGACCATGTAAACCACTAATTCCTGCTTCTTGCCACATTTTATCGAATTTTTCAGTCAAATTTACATCCGTTAACACAAAAGTTGCATTCATAATACTTCTATCTTCTTTGGCTACAATTCCTTTAAAAAGAGGATTTCTATCAATTTCATTGTATAAAAGTTCGGCTTTTTTGTTGTTTACTTCTTCAATAAAAGAAATGCCGCCTAAATCTTTTAACCATTGCAATGTTAACATGGAAACATACACGGCAAAAACAGAAGGCGTGTTAAACATGCTATCTTTATCAATATGAATTTGATAATTTAGCATGGATGGAATATGTCTTTCTACTTTTCCTAAAATGTCTTCTTTAATAATGACCAACGTGGTTCCTGCAGGGCCCATATTTTTTTGCGCACCAGCATAAATTAAGTCGAATTTTTTAAAATCTAACTGGCGAGAAAAAATATCTGAACTCATATCACAAACTAAAGGAACATTTGTTTCTGGAAATGATTTCATCTGTGTGCCTGCCACTGTGTTATTACTTGTGCAGTGAAAATAATCTGCATCTTCAGGAATTGAATATTCCTTGGGAATATAACTATATCCTTTGTCTTTTGAAGATGCAACTTCTACAATTTCTCCAAAAGATTTTGCTTCTATAACCGCTTTGTCAGACCACGTTCCGGTATTTAAATACGCTGCTTTTTTATTTAATAAATTATAGGCTACCATCAAAAATTCTAAACTTGCACCACCTTGCAAAAACAACGCTTTGTAGCCTTTGTTTTCTAGCCCTAACAATTCTAATGCTAAAGATCGTGCCTTTTCCATGACAGCAACAAATGATTTGCTTCTATGAGAAATTTCTATCAAAGACAAATTATCATCATTAAAATTTAGGATTGCTTCCGAAGCTTTTTGCAAAACTTCTTGCGGTAAAATGCATGGACCCGCACTAAAATTATGTTTTTTCATTTTAATTACTATTTTATTTTGCCAAAAATTCACAAATTTTTCTTTTTTGTTAATTCAAAAAAGGGCTTTTGAGAATTTTAAAAGGATATAAAATTATTTTTTTCTTCCTGAAATCGACATTATTTTTTTAAATCACGAATAGATTTAAAGTTCAATATGAAAACTTAGTGGAACTCTGGGAAAATCTTTTGCAACGTTGTGTTTATTTTTTCTTAAATTGATGATAAAAATTCCAAGGTATTCACGCCATCTGCATAATCGTTTAGATTTGGATGCTGTGTTTGTCCAAATTTAACTTCGTTTTCAATAAAGTCTTTCGCAACAATACATTGTATTTTTTCTTTATCTTGATATAATTTTATTTTTAAATCAATTTCATTCTCGTAATACTCATAAAAAATGGTCGCAATAGGAGAGGAGTAACTTTCATCTTCCTTAATCATTAAAAAACCATTTTCTAACAAATCGAACTCGCTCATTAAATAAACGGCCTTATTGTAATCGTAATTGTTAGCGTATTTTGCGTTATTTATAAGGTCTTTTTTAGCATACATTCCTGTAAAAAAAAGGTTAAAATCAAATCCTTTCGGAACATACAATTTAGAAACACTTCTGCAACCTAACCCAAAATACTGAAAAACATCTTTCGATAGTTTTATAAAATCATCTTCGGTTTCTTTTCCTGTAATTACAGCTACTGAATTTCTGTTTTTTCTGATGATATTCGGTTTCCCTTTAAAATAATACTCAAAATAGCGAGCCGTATTATTACTTCCTGTTGCAATTACCGCATCAAAATCTGATAATTTTTCTTGAGTAAGTGTTATTTTTCCTTTAAAACTTTCTTCAACAAATTCTAAATATTTGGCTAAAAAAGGAAGTAAATGTTGATCATTAGAAGATTGTTTTACCAAAACGGAATGTCCAGAAATTAAGACGGCTAAAAAATCATGAAAGCCAACCAAAGGAATGTTTCCCGCCATGATAATGGCAACTCTTTTAGAGGATTTACTTTGCGAATTAAAATCTTTTACAAAGGTATTTAAATTACAGTCTGTTAGTTCTTTACTCCAGGTTTCTAAAGAAAATAAAATATTATCTTTAGTAAACCAAGAGTTCTTTTCTTGTGCTAATTTTATCTGATGTAAAAAACCATCAAAAAAGATTTCATTATGCTCAATTTTATCAACTTTTTCAATTTTATCGTTTGAAAACTGACTTAAAAAAGCACCCAACTTCACGAATGCTTTAATTCTATTTTGAATACTACTCATTTATTTTGGATGTAAATGATTTTGGGGTTATTTTTGCAGTTGCAAATGTACAAAAACAGAAAAGAAAATTATGGCAATTATAATAACAGATGAATGCATAAATTGTGGAGCATGTGAACCAGAGTGTCCGAATACTGCAATTTACGAAGGTGCTGAGGATTGGAAATATGCAGATGGAACTGATTTATCTGGGAAAGCAGTATTACCAAACGGTAAATCTGTAGATGCAAATGAGGAACAAGAACCTGTTTCGGATGAAATTTATTTTATTGTGGCAGATAAATGTACAGAATGTGTAGGTTTTCATGATGAACCACAATGCGCTGCTGTGTGTCCTGTAGATTGTTGTGTACCAGATGATGACAATGTAGAAACTCAAGAAGAGTTAATAGCAAAACAGAAGTTTATGCATAATGAATAATCTTTTTAATTTTATTCTAATTAGAATTTAAATACAAACCTCGAAATTCATCGAGGTTTTTTTATTCCCATTTTTTTAGATATGCATTAATTAATTGTCTGTTTTTCCAATTGGTCTTAATATAAGTGTCAAAAGAGATATACCCAAATCGTTTTTTGGGACTATCTTTTTTAATGGGTTTTGTTTCTTCTGCTTCAATTTTATAACTATCTAAAACTAAAACTTCCGTAATTTCTTTTGTGTCTAATTCTATCGTAATATCGAATTTTACTTTATTTTTTGTTGCAGAATTTTCTTTAAATTTTATAGGTCTATGCACATAAGCATAAGTTCCTCTAGTTTCTTTGTAATAAGAAACATATACTTCGTTTTCTTTATTTTTTTCATATAATAATGTTACTTTATTAATATCTTCTGAAACTTTAATACCCAATAACCATTTTAAATTTAAATTTTGACCTCTTTTACCATCTGCAAATTCATATTCAATTTTAGCAATTGTAAAATCTCTTGGATTTATAAAGATTTTTCCACTGTATTTAGACTTAGATTTTTTGGGTTCAAAACGTAAAACATACAATAACTGGGTTCCTATAAAAGTATTATTTTCTAAAATATGATTGTAATATTTTTCGTTTAAAAAGTTTTTTTGTTTTTTAAAATTAAAGAATTTAGCTCTTACACTTGCTGTGTTAAAACCGCTCACGGCAGCATATTCATTAAAAGTGTTTTTAATTTGCATAGAATCCACTTCATTGATTACTTCTTTTATAGAAAGTGAATCTTCAATTGAAAACAAACCAGAACTTACTTTATAAGTTTCATTTTTATTAAGATGTTTTAAAACGATGTTTTGTAAATCTTTTTGAGCTTCTTCTATGGTGATTTTTTTCTTGTTTTGCATCGATTTATAACCTTTTACGCTATCAACCTTATCTACCTTATAAAACTTCTTTATTTTTTCTGAATACACTTTTTTTGTAATAATATTTCCATAAAATTCATTCGAAAAATTAGGATTACTATTTTTTAAGTTATTGGCATATTCTGTTAATTCATTTTTAGCTTTTTTTCTATTTTTTCCATTGAGTAAAGAACTTTTGTCTAAATCCAGTTCAAGTTTTTTAAAATTTATAACACTATTTTCTTTACTGTAAAAACGACTATTTAAAGCTCCTGAAACATAGTTTTCTTTCATACTTATTTGTGTTTTTATCAAAATAGAATCCAGAGAAATTTTTGCTAAATTCAATTGAATTTCATCTAACGTATTTACTTTTTCTACTAAAAAAACGGTGTAATTTAGTTTTTTAAGTTCATCGAATTTTATAGTTAATGTTACATAGCCTAAACTTGAAAACGTAATTGATTCTAAATCTTTACTTTGTAAAGTGAATTCTCCATCTATATCAGAAGAACTTCCTCTATTTAAATTTGTAATAATAGCTACATTTTGTATCGGTTCTAAAGAAACGTTGTCTACTACTTTTCCTGTAATAGTTTGAGAAATTAGAGGAAAACATCCGAAGAAAAAAAACAAAATAAAAGGTAATTTTTTAAGCATAGTTGATGAATTTTCGGGAAATGTAAAACAATTTCAAAATCTTAAACTATAAAAATTTTAAGTTTAACAAAGTATTAAAGTAGCTTTATCAGAATTTTATGAGGTGTTAACTTAAATTAAGTTAATTAAATTGCTTTTAATTGATTTTAAACAAGATTAGCAAACATTTAAAGCAGCTAAAAATGTCAATTTAATTCGGATTTTTTTATTTTTAAAAAAACTATATTTGCACTCGCAAAAATCAAGTAATGATTCTTGCATTTTTTATCTAAATATCAAAGAAAATGAAAGCTGGAATTGTAGGATTACCAAACGTAGGAAAATCGACTTTATTTAACTGTTTATCGAACGCAAAAGCGCAAAGTGCTAATTTTCCTTTTTGTACAATAGAACCCAATTTAGGCGTTGTAAATGTGCCAGATAAAAGAATTGAAAAATTAGAAGAATTGGTAAATCCAGAACGTGTTATGCCTGCAACTGTAGAGATTGTGGATATTGCTGGTTTGGTAAAAGGAGCAAGTAAAGGAGAAGGTCTAGGGAACCAGTTTTTGGCAAATATTAGAGAAACAGATGCTATTTTACATGTTGTGCGTTGTTTTGATAATGATAATATTATTCATGTTGATAATTCTATTGATCCTGTTAGAGATAAAGAAACCATTGATATTGAATTACAACTAAAGGATTTAGAAACGGTTGAAAAACGTTTAGAACGCGTTAAAAGAACTGCAAAAACAGGGAACAAAGAAGCGCAAGCAGAATTAGTTGTTTTGTTAAAAATTGAAGAAACTTTATTAAAAGGAGTTTCTGTGAGAACTTTAGAGTTTACAGAAAAAGAAATGGAGTTCGTACAACCTTTACAATGTATTACAGCAAAACCAGTATTGTATGTTTGTAATGTTGATGAAAATTCTGCAGTTTCTGGAAATGATTATGTTGATAAGATAAGAGAAGCTGTAAAGGATGAAAACGCAGAAGTTATTGTGTTAGCAGTTGGTACAGAAGCAGATATTACAGAATTAGATGATTACGAAGAGCGACAAATGTTTTTGGCGGATATTGGTTTAGAAGAAGCAGGTGTTGCAAGATTGGTCCGTTCGGCCTACAAATTACTAAATTTACAAACCTATTTTACTGCTGGTGTAAAAGAAGTAAGAGCTTGGACAATTCCTATTGGAGCAACTGCGCCACAGGCGGCAGGAGTAATTCATACCGATTTTGAAAAAGGTTTTATTAGAGCAGAAACGATTGCTTACCAAGATTATGTTACGTATGGTTCTGAAGCCAAAGTAAAAGAAGCTGGTAAAATGAGAGTAGAAGGTAAGGAATACATTGTAAAAGATGGAGATGTAATGCACTTTAGATTTAATGTTTAGCCAAAGGCTAAATTGCACACCCCTAAATATTGAACTTGTTTAGACTTTTATAGTAAGAAGTTTAAAAATAATTTAAAAATTTGCCCGTGTTAAAATTATTTAAGTAATTTAACACGGGTATTTATTGTATAAAAATTTATTTTTGGCACAAACATTGCCTTCTTTATTTTAAATCATTTTGATCATGAAAAAAAATATACTTTTTTTAGCCATAACTTTTATTATGATTGCTTGCAGTAGCATCAAGAATACGCAAGAAGCTATCAATAAAGGAAATTATAATAGCGCCATTAACATCGCTGTTGATAATTTAAGAAAGAACAAAACTAAAAAAGGAAATCAGCCCTATATTTTAATGCTTCAAGATGCCTATGCAAAGGCAACTTCTAAAGATTTAAGTAGGATTAATTTTTT
>JBNMNV010000075.1:0-12751 GCA_051278125.1 Polaribacter sp.
CTTGTGGTGGAATGAGCATTGGCCATAAAGGAATGATTTATTCCTCTAAAGCAATGTCAATGACTATGTTAGATTTATTTGAAAATCCTGATTTAGTTCAGAAAGTTAAAGATGAATATCAAGAGCGTAAAGGAAATGTGGTTTATAAACCAATTATCCCTGAAGGTCCGCCTCCAATTCCCACCCAAAAGAAATAAACTTCAAAGCTAAACATGCACTTCTTATACCGATGTGTTTTTATGATGCCATATAAATAAATTGAATTATTTTTTGATTTATTGAAATTAAAAAAAATTAGCGTAGCCTTCATTACGGTCATTTTTTTTAATAAAAAGTAAGCGAAAAAGAAACGATTTATTGGGGCATTATATGTTTAAAAGCAATAATAACTCATAAATAGAAAATAGAATTCTACCTTTGATGTGTTCTAAAGAAGTGCTCTCTGCAAGATCAAATTTCCGAAATGAACAATTTTTACTCCCGATTTTTGACGCTGTACGCGCATCTTTTTTAATTAAAAGCAGAATTTAAATATACTTAAAAAAGAAAATCTAATTTCTAAAATTTATACCATTTATCATTAGAAATTACGATCATAAAATGCGTCTTTTCCTTTTCTATTTCAACTAAAAGAGAAACCGTATCGAGGGCTATGCTTTATTTTTTACTGTTATCTAAAGAAAAAAAATCATTCTCTGTTACTGTAATTTGAAATAATAACTGGTACTATAAATATGGATACGAATTTTCTTGGTGAAATTCCAACCCTCTTTTTTATCCAAATTTTTAACAATTCTTAACAAGAAAAAACAACTGCGATGTAAGGAGTTTTGTTGCTTTTATCCTTAAATTTGCATCACTTTTAAAAAGCAATAAATAAGGATGAAAAATTTTTTCAATTTTCTCTACTCAACACGTTTAATGGCAGTATTGTTTATTCTTTTTGCAGCAGCAATGGGGGTGGCTACATTTATAGAAAATGATTTCGGAACCCAAACTTCGAAAGCTTTAGTGTATAACTCTTGGTGGTTTGAAGCAATTATGGTTTTTTTTGTAATTAATTTCGTTGGAAATATATTTAGATACCGACTCAATAAAAAAGAGAAATGGCCTGTGTTAATGTTTCATTTATCCTTTATATTGATAATCCTCGGTGCCGCAGTGACCAGATATTTGGGGTATGAAGGTATTATGTTAATTAATGAAGGAGAGACAACGAGTACCTTTTTATCGGAAACCACCTATGTGAATGTTATTGTTGATAATAATGAGCTTCAAAAAACAAAACATGAACCTATTTTATTAAGTGCCTGGGGTACAAACTCCTGGTCTTATACTGATAATTTTAAAGGCGAAGAATATGAGGTAAACTTGGTAGATTACATTCCGTGGGCTGAGAAAAAATTAGTAGAAGATAAAAATGGTGTTGAGTATTTATTTCTAGTAGAATCTTCGAGTGGGAATCGACATGAACATTACATCAAAGCGGGAACTGTAGAGAATATTCACAATATTTTAGTAGGCTATGAAACTACAGATCAAAATGCATCAATCAATATTTTTAAAAGAAATGGTTCTTTAAAAATTTTAGCAAAATCTCAAGGTAGTTTTGAAGTCATGGCAACGCAAGAGAAGGGTTCCTTGGCTAAAGATAGCATTCAGGATTTTAAATTACGTTCTTTATACAATGTTGCCGGATTGCCTTTTGTAGTGCCTCAATACCCTAGTAAAGGAATTATGAAAACCATGAGTGGCCCTAAAGATGACAATAAATTAGACGTGATTGTTTTGGATATAACTACTAATGGCGAAACCAAAAAAGTGGAGCTTTCCGGAGGAAAATTCAATAGTGATAATGCTAAAGAATTCACCTTTAATGGATTGAATTTTAGAATGTGGTATGGTGCTAAAACGCTAAACGCACCTTTTAGCATAAAATTAAATGATTTTCAGCTAGAAAAATATCCAGGATCAGAAAGCGCGGCATCTTTTGCCAGTGAAATTACAGTGATTGATGGGGAAGAAAAGTTTGACTATCGAATTTTCATGAATCATATTTTAGATCATAAAGGCTATAAATTTTTTCAAGCAAGTTATGATTTATCTGGTGAGGTGGAACAAACTCACCTTTCTGTAAACCACGATTGGTGGGGAACTTTTATTACGTACTTAGGGTATTCCTTTTTATATACAGGAATGATTACCATCTTTTTTGCAAAATATACACGTTTTGATGCGCTAAAAAATGCATTAAGAAAAATTAGAAAAAAGAAACTAACACTGTCTATTTTAGCAGCTATCGGTATATCTTCTTTGAGTTACGGGCAAGATGCTGATCACGACCATAGCGATCCCAATCACACGCATGAAACT
Organism: Polaribacter sp.; assembly: GCA_051278125.1. GTDB lineage: Bacteria > Bacteroidota > Bacteroidia > Flavobacteriales > Flavobacteriaceae > Polaribacter. The sequence continues at coordinate 2,374 of JBNMNV010000075.1, forward strand.
ACTGAAACTCAAAACATACAACAAAACAACAATCTTACTACAATAAGAATAACAGATCAACAAGTAGATTCTATTTTAAAATCAAATTTAGTTTCTTTAGAACACGCAGAAAGTTTTAACAAACTAGTGATTCAAGATGGTGGCGGTAGAATGAAACCCGCCCACACTTTTGCATCGGAGTTGGTAAGAAAAGTAAGTCAGACAGAAACTTTACACGATATGAAACCTAGTCAGGTTTTATTATCAATCATAGAAAACCCAAGACTTTGGTATGAAGTACCAGCGGTTTATTTAGAGAAAAAAAACACACAAATAAGAAAACAATTGGGGCTGCCAGAAACAGCAAAATATGCTCGTTTGTCAGATTTTTTCACAGACAGAGCCGCTTATAAAATAAGAGAACAAGTTGCTGAAGCTCAAAAGAAAAACGTTAAAAATAATTTTGAAAAAGATTTGATAAAAATCGATAGGCGTGTTGGCTTATTGTATAGTGCTATTGCTGGTGGAATTTTAAAAATTTATCCCATTCCAAATGATGATAATAACACCTGGGTTTCACAACCAGAAACCTTAATGACAAAAGGTTTTAAAGCACAAGATTCTATTTTTGTCCGTAAATCTTTACCGCTTTATGTACAATTATTGCAAACGGCTAAAAGGACGAATGATTACACCAAAGCAGACCAAGTTTTAGAAGGCATTAAAAAATATCAAAAGAAATTTGGTGCAGAAGTGTATCCTACAGACAAACAAATAACACTAGAAATAGCCTATAACAAATATAATGTTTTCACAAAATTAGTTCGTTATTATGGTTTTGCAAGTTTGCTATTAATTGTTTTTGTAATTACACAAATATTCAGCACAAAAAAATGGATACAGTATGTTGTAAAAACCCTCATTGGTTTAGTCATTATACTTTTTATTTTACACACTTTAGGATTAATTAGTAGATGGTATATTAGTGGTAATGCCCCTTGGAGTAATGCTTACGAATCTATTATTTATGTGGGTTGGGCAACCATGCTATTTGGTTTTTACTTGGGCAGAAAATCTGCTTTAACCATTGCTGCTACTACTTTTGTAACGGCTATAATTTTGTTTACTGCAAGTATGAATTGGTTAGATCCAGAGATCGCTAACTTACAACCTGTTTTAAACTCATGGTGGTTAATGGTGCACGTTTCTATTATTGTAGCAAGTTACGGCCCTTTAACCTTAGGAATGATTCTAGGTGTTTTTACACTTTTTTTAATCCTATTTACGACTGAAAAGAACAAAAATAAAATGGATGTCAACATTAAAGAAATTACCATTATTAATGAAATGGCAGTTACTGTTGGTCTTGTGATGCTTACCATCGGTAACTTTTTAGGAGGTATGTGGGCCAATGAAAGTTGGGGACGTTATTGGGGTTGGGATCCTAAAGAAACATGGGCATTAATCTCTATTATGATTTATGCTTTTGTATTACATATGCGTTTAATTCCTGGTTTACGTGGAAGATATACATTTAACTTATGGACCATCATTGCCTATTTTTCTATAATGATGACTTATTTTGGAGTTAATTTTTACTTATCTGGATTGCACTCTTACGCCAGCGGAGACAAAGTAATTACGCCATCTGCCATCTATTATTCTATCGCTTTTGTAGCTATTTTAGGCACCTTTTCTTGGATAAAATTTAAAAAATATTATAAGAAGTAACTACTTGATACAAAATTTCTAAAAAGAAATTTCACTCGAAGTGACAGCAAAATTTAGAAAGAAAATGTATTTTTGCTCAGTAATAAAAAAAGAACAATGTTCAATAAAAATATAAAATTAGTTTTAGCAGGTTTAATTACAGTTTGGGCTGTGTATCAATTCAGTCAAGTAAATATTATGAACGGAATTTCCATTTTACTTTTAGCGGGAATCTTTGTCTTATTATATTTTAAAAATGAATTTATTTTACTCGCTTTTTTGCAATTGCGGAAACAAAATTTTGATGGCGCTAAGAAATGGTTATCCTATATTAAAAAACCAGAGGATGCTCTAATTGTAAAGCAACAAGGGTATTATAATTACTTACACGGAATTATGTTAAGTCAAACGAACATGACGCAAGCCGAAAAGTTTTTACGCAAAGCGGTACGACTAGGTCTTTCCATGGATCATGATTTGGCAATGGCAAAATTACAATTGGCAGGAATTGCCATGACCAAAAGACGCAAGCGAGAAGCTACTAATTTAATGGCAGAAGCAAAAAAGCTAGATAAAAATGGCATGCTAAAAGAACAAATTCAAATGATGAAACAACAGATGAAAAAAATCTAGTGTTTTGTTCTTTTTTGATATAAAAAAAATCCGCTTTCAGCGGATTTTTTAGTTGCTATATTTTTTACATTCTACTGAATCTTGTTAATACCAATTCTGTTTTGAAATTACTGTAAAATAAAATGATGATTTTTTTCTTTATAGAAAATAGAAAAATAAAGCACAGCATTCGTTACGGTTTCTTTTTATGTTGAAATAGAAAGGAAAAAAGGGCGTTTTATTGCAGTTATTTTAATGCAGAATTGGTATAAAAATACAATTTACACCCTTTATCATTTAAAAATTACGGGTATTATTTTAACTTTGTTAAAGATAAATCCTCGTTATACTGTACAATAAATAAACCTTTATTTTCGGAAATATACTCACTATTTCTGTAATCGAACTTTGTTTCTACTCGCATAGACATTCCTTCATTTAAAGTCGATTTCAAATCATTACCCGAAGCCAATCTTATTAAAACATCATAGGTAATATCAAATCCTTTTGTTGCGTAAAATGATGGTAATGCTTTGTTTATTTTTAGGTATTGCTTTCTAAAAACTCTCGATTTTAAAGCAGTCTCATCCACAAAATCACTGCTTACATAGGTAAAACCTATTTTAGCCAGCTTTCTATTATCTATTTTATCATAGATAGCACCTTTATCAAACGTAAAAACTTTTACAAAAGTTTCTTCTGGCAAGCTAATTAAACTATTAATTACATCAGAGACAATTACATTATTATCGGTGGCAATCACTACCCAATTTTCGGTGTTTGGTGTTAAAATTTTTAAAAACCGATCTTTCTCTATATACCCTTCTTCCGGTGATAAAACATGAACTGTTTTCACAATTGTATCGGCCTCTACCTTTGCTTCTAAAGCGTATTTTATGAGTTTGCTAGTTTCTATATTTTCTGATGTATCATCGCTCACAATAATCACGTTACCACTTCCAAAATTTTCTTTGATATATCTTTCTAGCTCTTCTCTAAAAACTTTTTTATCTGGTGATGTCTTTACAATATTTGACGCTGAAAATTCAGATTGACTTTTAGAATAAACAGGGAAAACAACTGGAATAGTAACGTTTGCCGCTACCGTTTTTAATTCCTCAGAATATAAGGGTCCAATAACCACATTGTTACTGTTTAAATCGTTTTCTGAAACAATATTTAAAATATCATTTGTATTTCTATCTCCTGTGTCAAAGACATTCAATTCTATAGGTACACCCTGTCTTCGTAAAGAATCTATCGCCAATTCTGCTCCTAAATAGAAATCTGTTGCAATATTAACCAATGTAGCATTTCTTGTAAAGATTTCTTTTAAAGTAAGCGTGTCACTGCTATATTTATTGGTTTTAAAAGGCAATAATAAAGCTACTTTCAAGTCTGTATTTGAATCAATATCATCATTGTACAAAACTTCATCCGTACTAATTTTAGCAGGAATTTTCTTGATTTTCAAAATCATTCCTAATTTTAAACCTAGTGATAATTCAGGATTTAAGAGTATTAATTCTCCTCTAGAAACTCCAAGTTTTTTATTAAGACCGTAAAAAGTGTCTCCTTTTTTAACTTCGTAAACAACAAACTTTTCTTTTAACTCCTCTAAAAGACGATCCGCATCATCTAATACAGTGTCATCGGAAACTGAGTCTAAAACAGTTGTTTTCGTTTTAACTTTACCCTTATTTTTAAAATTTTTGAGTTTGTTTTGAGGAACTACAATAAAAGAATTTGGTATCGGTTCACCTAAAACAGCAGGATTCAAACGAATTAAATCAGGAGTATTCATGTCTAACTTTTGAGCAATTTTACTCATCGTATCTCCTTGTTCTACCTTATATTGAATGTATCTTTTTTGTTGACCACAAGAAACTGTGAACGTTAAAATACACAGAAAAATAAAAAATTTTAAATGCTTCATATGTTCTATTCCCATTCTATAGTTGCAGGTGGTTTAGAGCTAATATCGTACACAACTCTGTTGACACCTTTTACCTGATTTATTATTTTATTTGATGTTTTCTGCAAAAATTTATACGGTAAATCTACCCAATCTGCTGTCATTCCATCGGTACTTTCAACCGCTCTTAAAGCAACTACTTTTTCATAGGTTCTTTCATCACCCATAACGCCTACAGAATTTACGGGTAACAACATAGCTCCTGCTTGCCAAACACTATCGTATAAACCATCTTCTTTTAATCCGTTGATAAAAATAGCATCTACTTCTTGCAAAATACGCACTTTTTCTGCCGTGATATCTCCTAAGATTCTAATTCCTAAACCGGGTCCAGGAAAAGGATGACGCCCTAACAATTCTGGATCAATTCCTAAAGATGCACCTACTCTTCGCACCTCATCTTTAAAAATCATTCTTAAAGGTTCCACGATTTTTAGCTTCATATAATCTGGCAAACCGCCCACATTATGATGACTTTTTATGGTTGCAGAAGGACCGCCGTTTACCGAAACTGATTCAATAACATCGGGATAAATTGTTCCTTGTGCCAGCCATTTTACATTTTCAATATGATGCGCTTCATCATCAAAAACCTCAATAAAAGCATTTCCGATGGCTTTTCTTTTCTTTTCTGGGTCTGTAATTCCTTCCAAAGCTTTCAAAAAACGTTCGGAAGCATCTACACCTTTAACGTTTAAACCCATCCCTTCGTATTGTGCTAAGACGTTTTCAAACTCATTTTTGCGCAATAAACCATTGTTTACAAAAATACAGAATAAATTTTCTCCGATAGCTTTGTTTAATAAAACCGCTGCCACCGTAGAATCTACGCCCCCAGAAAGTCCTAAAACAACTTTATCTTTTCCTACTTTCTCTCTTAATTCATCTACGGTACTTTCTACGAAAGAATCTGGTGTCCAAGTTTGTGCTACTTTTGCGATATCAATCAAGAAGTTTTCTAATAATTGTTTCCCATCTTTAGAATGATATACTTCTGGATGAAACTGAATTCCGAAAGTTTCTTCTCCTTTAATTTTATAAGCCGCATTTTCTACATCGGCAGTACTTGCCAATAGAACTCCGTTTGTTGGTAAATGTTTTATGGTATCTGAATGACTCATCCAAACTTGACTCCCTTCAGAAATATTTTTAAAGAAAATTTCATCACTCTTTATATAGGATAAATTTGCTCTTCCGTACTCCCTTGTATTTGAAGGTGCCACTTTTCCGCCAGAAAAATGAGCTAGATATTGAGCTCCATAACAAACGGAAAGTAACGGTTTTTTGCCTCTGATTTTAGATAAATCTGGGTGTAATACCGATTCACCTCTTACAGAGTTAGGACTTCCAGACAGAATCACTGCCTTAAAATCTTCTAACTGTTCTGGAATTTTATGATACGGATGAATTTCGCAATAAATATTTAACTCTCTTACTCTCCTGGCAATTAATTGCGTGTATTGAGAACCAAAATCTAAAATAAGTACGTTGTGTTGTTGCATGCGCAAAAATAGTATTTCAGATTAAATTTTTAAGCCTGAAATTTATATTTTTTTGATAAATTAGAATTCGTAGGGATTAGAGAGAATTCGCAGCGCAAATTCATTTGAAATTATAGTGTATTACTGAACTCGTCTGTAAACTTCCAAAGTTAAACCCAGAACCTTGCACTTTCACATTTCAACTTTAATACTTATAAACAATAGCATTGATATTCATTCCAGCTCCAACAGACGCCATCATAATAACATCGCCCTTGTGAACCTCTTGATTTTTAATTTTCCCTTTTAAAACCAAATCTAATAAAGTAGGCACGGTCGCTACAGAACTATTTCCTAATTTATGAATGCTCATCGGCATAATTCCTTCGGGAACTGGTTTTTTAAATAACCTATAAAAACGCTTTACAATGGCTTCATCCATTTTTTCATTTGCTTGATGGATAAATATTTTCTTAACATCTTCAATTTGAAGTCCGCTTTTATCTAGCGCCAATTTCATGGCTTTCGGAACGTTTGTAATGGCAAACTCATAAATTTTACGACCATACATTTTAATATAGCGTATATTCTGGTCTTTTTCTTTATTAAAAGAAGTTCCATAGTGCAAGAAATAAGCCTCTTCTTTTGCAAATGTTTGTGTTGCATGACTTAAAAAACCTGAATCTTTTTCTGCTGTTTTTTCAACAATACAAGCTCCTGCTCCATCACTAAAAATCATCGAATCTCGATCGTGTTTATCCACCACTCTAGAGAGAGTTTCTGCCCCAACAATTAAGCATTTCTTAGCGATTCCTGCCTTGATAAAGGCTTGTGCCTGGATGACACCTTCAATCCAACCGGGGCAACCAAATAAAAGATCATAAGCCACACAATTGGGGTTTTCAATACCCAATCTAGATTTAACTCTTGTGGCCAAACTTGGCAACATATCACCTTGAATTGAACCTTGCTTTATATCGCCAAAATTGTGTGCAAAAATAATGTAATCTAGTTCCTCAGGATTTATTTTGGCATCTTCAATGGCTTTTTGAGAAGCAAAAAATGCCAAGTCTGAAGTGTTATATTCTTTAGTTGCGTAGCGTCTTTCTTCTATTCCTGTAATTTCTTTGAATTTTTGAATAATAACTTCATTATTAGAAGACAAAGCAGTACCGTTTGCGTCTAAAAAATTTTCTTCTAAAAAAGCAGCATTTTCCTTTTTTAAAGAAGGTATAAAAGTTCCTGTTCCTGTTATTTTTGAAGCGCTCATTTTAAGATTTTAATACGTTGATTTCATTAAAATTACATTTTTAAATTCAAAAAAGAATTTTACAAAACTGATAAAAACGAAAGTCAAAAACGTTCTTTGTGAATTTACTTTTTATATAGATTCATTTTTAACTGCATGATTGTTGCGATAGACAGCGCTCTAGCTTTCATTCTCTCAGAATTATCGCCTTTAAAAAAAGCATCAATTGTGTTCGAAAAATACGATATCCAAATTGTAAAATGTTCTTTTTTAAACCTGACAAAAGCATTTTTATGCAGATGTTTTTGCATTACATTCTGTTGGTACCGGTTCCCATCAAACAAAATATCATCCCAAAAATCTGTGATAATTTCTAAATGATGTTCCAATTGATTTTCTTTGACAATTTCTTCAAAAAAAGGAATCATTTTTTCATCAATTAATAACAAATCGTAAAAATTTGTGATGATGAGTTTGATGTCTTTTCTTGAGGAAATGTCTTGTTTCATTATATATTAGGTTTTTCTGTAAAAACCTCTCGCAAAACTACGTTTTTTACTTTCAATCAAAATGCATTTTGATTTCAGTAATGCTCGAGGGGACATAAACTCTAGTTATAAATAAGAACTATCAAAAGAAAAAGGGAGCAAAGAATCTAAAGAGGAAGTTTTTATAATTTCACCAACTTCTCCCATAAACAAAACTGAAAAATGTTGTTTTTGTCTGATTTCATATTCCGACAAAGATTGTCTACAAGCTCCGCAAGGTCCAACAGGTTTATCTACTGTACGTATCGATGAACTTGCAGAAATAGCCAATTGTAAAATTTTCACATTCGGATACTCTGAACCTGCTTTCCAGATAGCAACCCGCTCTGCGCACATTCCTGAGGGATACGCTGCATTTTCTTGATTATTTCCGGTAACTATTTCATTATTTTCTAATAACAAAGCAGCCCCAACATTAAATTTAGAATAGGGAGCATACGCTTTTTTTCTAGCTTCTACCGCCCTACCCATCAACATGCTATCTTCATAAGAAAGTTCTGAAACATCGTTATAAACAATTGCTGGTGTTGCTATTTGAATTTTCCTCATTGTAAAGTCGTCAAAAAAGCAGCCTTTTTTAAGACTGCTTTTATATTTTCATAAATTTACTAAAAATATATCACTTTTAATAATTATCATAAATTTCTCCTAAATCAAAAGATAAAGAAAAACGAAGCGAATTTTCTAAAGGATTGTTCACATCCGAAGAATTCATTAAATAAGATAAATCTACATTTAAAGCATTTGTTTTAAACCCAGCGCCTAAGGTAAAGTATTGTCTGTTTCCTTTATCTACACTTTCATGAAAATACCCACCTCTTAAGGCAAAAGCATTGTTGTATAAATATTCTGCACCAAGGGCATAGGTAACTTCACTTAACTCTTCACTAAATCCTCCTGGAGCATCACCAAAAGAACCAAAAATCCCTTGAATCCAACCTTTTTCTTCATCAGAACCATCTGGTTGTGGCGTTGGTACTAATAGTTTCGTGAATTCAACATTAGTAGAAATAATATTATAATCATCTAAAATAAAATCAAAACCACCACCAAATTTCAAATTAGTCGGAATAAAGTCTTCTTCACCTGGCGTATACGAAACTTTAGGACCTACGTTAGAAATATTGAAACCTATTCTGTAACGTCCATTAAAATTACCGTAATTTTCTTCATAAGACTGGTAATATCCAGAGACATCTACCGCAAAAGAATTGATGGGTTGTAAAGTATTTGCTTCCGTATTGTTAAATGCTAAATTAGAGCGGATATATTTTAAAGAAACCCCCATAGAAAAGGTTTCGCTTAATTTTAAAGCATAAGAACCTGTTGCTACAAATTCATTAGGGTTGATGGTACCCAAAGAAGTTCCTGAATTGTCTGTTAAATCTATTTGACCTAATGAAAAATACTTAAAATCTGCACCCCAAGCAGCATTTTCACTAAATCTATTGATGTAAGAACCACTTCCTACAAAAATATCATCGGTTAAATTACGTAACCAAGGAGAATAGGTAAGTCCTGCTTTTATCTGACGATCACTAAACGCAATTTTTGCTGGATTGTGAAATAATGAAAAAGCATCTGCCGAAGTCGCAACCCCCATATCTCCCATTCCCCCAGCTCTAGCATCGGGCACAATAAGCAAAAAAGGAGTTGCTGTGGTGATCGCGTTTGCCTGCGCATTTATTTTTAAACTTACGAAAGCACAAAGTGCTATACAAAAACCTATTTTTTTCATTCTTTGTTATTCTAATTTATTTTACAAATATGCGTTTTTTATTGAAGTATTACTAATTTTTCGTATTTCTCTGAGACCAAATTATTGGTTGTTGAAGTTACTTTTAATTTATAAACATACACCCCTTTCCCAATCTTATTACCAAAATCATCTAAACCATTCCAAGTAATATTTCTTGATAAATTTCCTGCAGTCTGTACATTTTTATTGATGGTTTTTACTAATTTTCCAGAAACCGTAAATATTTGAACTTGCACCTCCAATGGCTCATTAGGCTTGTTATGATGAAACCAAAACTCGGTATAATTTACAAAAGGATTTGGATAATTTAAAACATTTTCTAAATTTAAAATAGCATCACTAACCACCACAAAATTTAACGTTGTTTCTGAAGAGTTATTGTAAGTATCCCAAGCTTTAATTTTTAAGGTATGTGGCCCAACCTCTAAATCTCTTAATCTATACGTTACTTTGCCTTTGGTAAAATCATTTAACGCTGTTTGATAAAAATCATTTAAGATAATAGGATTCGAGGTATCACCATCTAAAATACCCACAATATCATGATCTACTGCGGTAATAGACGTATTAATTCCGTTTGAATCAGATAAAGAGGCAATTAAATTTGGGGATGTATTTGTGTTGCCACCATCAATAAAAGACTCATCATTCATAAACAATTGTATTTCCGGTCCCACGGTATCTTCGGGTGCATTTTCATTAATTCCACCAACAACAATATCAAAATTATAACCTGCCTTATCCGTTTCTCCATTTTCAGCGTAAAAACTTAATTTTCCTTTTCCGAAAGCTACTTTAATATCTTTTGGCACCACAAAATCAAAACTAAATTGTCCGTTTTCTACTGTAGATTTTCCTCTAAACAATTTACTATCTTGGGTATCAAAAGTCATCACTACTCCAAAACCATCATTATCTAAGGTATTTTTATCAATTAATTTATCGAAAACAGTCGTAGAAAGTGTCCCATTAAAATTGGTTAAAACAGCATCTAAATCATCGGTAACAACGCCTTCAAACTTTACTTTTGATAAGGCTTTTATGGTATCTAGAGCTTGTGTAATC
>JBNMNV010000076.1:0-12644 GCA_051278125.1 Polaribacter sp.
CTCTTTTTTCTATCAATAATTTAAGCAATAAAACACCGTCAATTCCGCCTAAAGGATGGTTAGATATGGTAATAAAAGCACCGTCTTTTGGTATTCTTTTCAGGTCTTCTTCAGGAATTTCAAATTTAATTTTACAATCGGCTAAAACACCATTTAAAAAATCTATATCAGATTTATTTTTATTGTGTTCGTATATTTTATTGATGGCAGAGATGCGAAGTACTCGTAACAAAATCCAACCTAAAAAAGCCCCTAAAAACCCAAGCTTTTGTAAGCCAACTACTTGAGCAATTTCTTTTGATGTTACTAATGCCATTTACCTTAATTAGAACGGGATACAAACATAGTAAAAAAAAAGAAATTGTTGTTTTTTTAATTCGGATTTACAACAATTTGTGACGTTTCTTTATTTATTTGAGTTAATAAAGAAGTTCCTTTTTCTTCAATAACTTTTATAGCATCTTCATCAAAATGACGTACTGTGTATAAATCTACTTTTTTATGAACATCAATTTTAAACTGTTTTTTCAATTCGTTGTAAAAAGCATCAAACTTATCAAATTTATCATCGATACAAACAGAAAAACTCAACGCAGAATTCTGAATTAAATTTACTTTCAATTGGTAATCATGTAGTTTCTGAAAAATAAAACTAATATTATTTTCTACCATAAAAGAGAAATCTAATGCAGAAATAGAGACCAAAATCTGGTCTTTCTTTACAATAAAGCAAGGAATATAAGGCACTAATTTTGTTCCTTTGGTAACTTTTGTGCCCGTTTCTTTCGGATTTATAAACGAACGCACCAACAACGGAATTTCTTTTCTTTCTAAAGGTTGTAATGTTTTTGGATGAATTACAGAGGCTCCATAAAAAGCCATTTCTATCGCTTCTTCGTATGAGATTTGCTCCAACAAAGTAGTTGCGGTAAACACTCTAGGATCTGCATTTAAAACTCCTGGAACATCTTTCCAAATGGTAACACTCTCGGCGTTTAAACAATATGCAAAAATACCCGCTGTATAATCTGAACCTTCTCTACCTAAAGTTGTGGTATTTTCAGTATCATTGGCAGCAATAAAACCTTGCGTAATATTTATTTTATAGACATCTACTTTTTCAGTAATAATCTCTTCTGTTAATTGCCAGTTTACTTTTGCATCTCTATAATTACTATCGGTTTTTATAAAATTCCGAACATCAAACCAAACATTTTCTTGTCCTATTTTTTCTAAATATGCACTTACTATTCTAGTTGATAAAAGCTCTCCAAAACAAACAATTTGGTCATAAACATAATTAAATCGTTGCGATGTGTTTCTTGCTAAAAACCAGCCTAACTCTCCGAAAAGAATAGTTACTTCTTTATATATATAATCTTCTTTATCAAAAAGTGCATTCATAATTTTTTTATGATACTCTTCTATATAAGTTAACTTATTGGGTAAATTTTCTTCTTTATTATAATATGCAGCTACTACTTCTTCAAAAGCATTGGTCATTTTTCCCATGGCAGAAATAACCACTAATGTATCTTTTGCCCCTTCATTTTTTATAATGGTAGCAACATTTTTTACTCCTTCTGCATCTTGCACAGAGGCTCCCCCAAATTTAAAAATCTTCATTTTAAATTTTATTATTTTAAATTAAATATTGATGTTTTACTAATTATTCCAAAAAGTTATTGGTATCATTTTTTGGATCTCAAAATCAGCTGAAATGACATTTTTCCTAACTATTTTGAATGAATTTGGCTAAATTCTCCTTGTTCATCTGCACCACAGACCAATCATTTAAATAAGTAGCTCCTGTACTTTTATAAAAATCAATTGCGTTGGTATTCCAATCGATTACCTCCCAGGCAACTCTATTAAAATTGTTATCATAAGCATATTTTAAAACAGCAGTATACAAAGCTTTTCCTGCGCCTAATTTTCGTTTGCTTTCTGTAACCATTAAATCTTCTAAATGAATCGTTTTACCTTTCCACGTAGAGTAACGTTCATAAAATAACGCAATTCCAATAATTGAGTTTTCTTCTTCAGCAACAAAAATATTGAACTTCGGGTGCTCTGAAAAACCATCTGTTATTAACTCATCTACCGTAATTTCTACAGCATCTGGTTCTTTTTCAAAAACAGCTAATTCTGTAATTAAATCAAGTGCAGATTCCATGTCTTTTGCGGTTCCTTTTCTTATGATAAAACCCATTATATTTATATTTTGCGCAAAGATAGTTTATTTGATATCGCCCAAAAATATTTAAAGATTTTACACAGTAAATTTTAATTTGTTAAAAATTTATACTTTTCTTAAAAACACAGGGTTTCTTTTACAGAAAAAGCATCTTTACGAAAACGATTTAGTAAAAAAAATTTAGCATATTTGTAAAATCAATTCAATCAACATAAAATGACTAGACAAAAACAAACTTTAGGTGAATTTATTATTGAAAATCAACATGCTTTTAAGTACAGTTCTGGAGAATTATCGAGTTTATTAAACTCTATAAGATTGGCTGCAAAAGTTGTAAATCACGAAGTAAATAAAGCCGGTTTAGTTGATATTATTGGTGCTGCTGGTGATATGAATATACAAGGTGAAAATCAACAAAAATTAGATGTGTATGCCAATGACAAATTTATTCAAACATTAACCAGAAGAAATATTGTATGCGGTATTGCTAGTGAAGAAGAAGATAGTTTTATAAGTATTAATAGTAACGACGAGAATCATCAAAATAAATATATCGTGTTGATTGACCCTTTAGATGGCTCTTCTAATATCGATGTAAACGTTTCGGTAGGAACTATTTTTTCTATTTACAGACGGGTAACTCCCCTTGGTAGTCCTGTTCAATTAAAAGATTTTTTACAAAAAGGAAGCGAACAAGTTGCTGCAGGTTATGTGGTTTATGGCACCTCTACAATGATTGTATATACTACCGGAGATGGTGTAAATGGTTTTACTTTAAACCCAGCAATTGGTACTTTTTATTTATCGCACCCAAATATGGAATTCCCGGAAGACGGTACGATGTATTCTGTAAACGAAGGAAATTATATGGATTTCCCTTTAGGTGTTAAAAAATACATTAAATACTGTCAAGAAGAAGAAGGAGACAGACCTTACACAAGCAGATATATTGGATCTTTAGTTTCTGACTTTCATAGAAATATGATTAAAGGTGGCATTTATATGTATCCAAAAGGCTCTAGAAATCCGCAGGGAAAATTACGTTTGTTATATGAGTGCAATCCAATGGCTTTTATAGCAGAACAAGCTAATGGTAAATCTTCTGATGGTTATACAAGAACATTGGATGTTGAGCCTACCGAATTACACCAAAGAGTGCCATTTATTTGTGGTAGTATAAATATGGTTGAGGAATTAGAAGAATTTATGCAAAAATATGGGGAATAAAGCCTCTTTATATCACTATCAATTATCAAAACGTAATCTTCTTGTTAAAACATTTTTAAATTGTTAGTTTTGTAGGACAATATTAAATTTAATCAATAAAAAATATACAATTATGGCTTTTGAATTACCAGAATTAGGATATGCTTACGATGCATTAGAACCAAATATTGATGCTAGAACTATGGAAATACACCATACCAAACATCATAACGGATATACAACAAAGTTAAACGCTGCTATTGAAGGTACAGATTTAGAAGGAAAATCTATAGAAGATATTCTTGCAAATTTAGATATGAGTAATGGCGCTGTTAGAAATAATGGAGGTGGTTTTTACAACCACTCTTTATTTTGGACAGTAATGAACCCAGAAGGTAAAGGTTATTTATCTGGTGAATTAAAAGATGCTATTGAAGCTGCTTTTGGTTCTAAAGATGCTTTTATTGAAGCTTTTTCTAAAGCTGCTGCAACTCAATTTGGTTCAGGTTGGGCTTGGTTATGTGTACATCCAGGAGGAAAAGTAGAAGTTTGTTCTACGCCAAATCAAGACAATCCATTAATGCCAGATGTAACTTGCGGAGGAACTCCTATTTTAGGATTGGATGTTTGGGAACATGCATATTACTTAAACTACCAAAACAGAAGACCCGATTATATTGATGCTTTCTTTAAAGTAATTAACTGGAATGAAGTTGAAAAAAGATATGCAGAAGCTAAATAAAGGCGCAGCCTTTATTTTTAAGATCTCACTCATATCTTAGATATAGTGATTTGTTAGAATTTTAATCATAAAAAAGCATCCTAAATTTAGGATGCTTTTTTTTATGCTAATTGAAAAAAACCGTTTTATACTAATTTAGGTTTTGGATACCGTGTAAATAAATTGAATTATTTTTTGATTCATTGAAATTAAAAAAGATTTAGCAGAACCTTTGTTACTGTCATTTTTTTAATAAAAGTAAGCGAAAAAGAAACGATTTATTAGAACATTATATGTCTAAAATGGTATTAAGAATCTGTTTTCCCCAATCGTATCTCTTTTTTATTAATAAGCCCTATTATCATTCCCTTCATAAAAATTAATGAAAGCCTGGTTTACCACTCTATTACCTCCAGGAGTTGGATAATTTCCTGTAAAATACCAATCTCCTAAATTATCTGGGCACGCTTTGTGCAACCCTTCTATAGATTGATAAATAACTTCTACCTCCGCTTTAATATCTGCCGTTTTTAGCATTGATGCAATTTTAGCAGAAACCTCTTCTGGCGTAAAAGAACTATAAATCTCTTTTACATGATTTATAATTTCGGTATCTGGTTTTGTCTGTTGCTCAATGCACTTTTTGTAAACATCTTCTACAATATGGTATTTGTTATGATCTTTTAACAACGCTAATGCCGCTTTAAATGCAATAAACGCATCAATTCTAGCCATATCAATTCCGTAACAATCCGGATACCTAATTTGTGGAGCAGAAGAAACCACCACAATTTTTTTAGGACTTAATCTGTCTAAAATTCTTATAATACTTTTTTTAAGCGTTGTTCCACGTACAATACTATCGTCAATAATTACTAAATTATCAGTGGGTTTCACAACGCCATACGTAATATCATAAACGTGTTCTACCAAATCATCTCGAGAGTTATCATCAGCAATAAAGGTTCTTAATTTTGCATCTTTAATGGCTATTTTTTCAAAACGTGGTCTTTCAGATAAAATTTCTGTTACTTTTTCAGAAGATAAATTTTTTCCTCCCTCAAGAATTTTTTTAGTTTTTTGTTGATTTAACAAATCTTCCGCAGCCTCTGTCATTCCATAAAAAGAAGTTTCTGCTGTATTCGGAATATAAGAAAAAACCGTATTTGAAATATCAGAATCAATGGACTTTAAAATTTTTGGAAATACAAATTTTCCTAAATTTTTGCGCTCTTCATAAATACTTGCATCACTTCCTCTAGAAAAATAAATTCGTTCAAAAGAACAGGCTTTATTTTCTCTTGGCTCTATCACTTTTTTAATAGAAACTTTTCCGTTCCTTTTAATAATTAAAGCATGCCCTCTTTTTAGCTCTTGAACCTTTTCAATTTTTACGTTAAAAACAGTTTGTATTACGGGTCTTTCTGAAGCTACCACAACAACTTCCTCATCTTCATAAAAAAACGTAGGTCTAATTCCGTTAGGATCTCTCAACACAAAAGCATCTCCATGGCCTACTAAGCCCGCCATTGCATACCCACCATCCCAGTTTTTAGACGATCTTTTTAAAACTTTTTTAAGACTTAAATTTTTTTCAATATACGGCGATGCATCTTTTTTACTAAATCCTTTTTTCTTTGCTTGTTGATACAATTTAGACACTTCATCTTCTAAAAAATGACCAATTTTCTCCATGACCGTTACCGTATCGGTAGACTCTTTTGGGTGCTGCCCTAACTCAACCAATTCTTCTAGCATTTGTTTAGAATTCGTCATATTAAAGTTACCCGCAACAATTAGGTTTTGATGTTTCCAGTTACTTTGGCGTAAAAATGGATGTACACTTTCTATGGAGTTCTTGCCAAAAGTTCCGTAACGCACATGCCCTAAAAAAAGATTTCCTACATAAGGCATATTTTCTTCCTGCCATTGCACGTCATCTTTTTTATCCGGATTTTGCTCAAGCACACCATTTAAGCGACCATTAATTTGTGCAAAAATATCTTGTATAGGCTGCGATTGATTAGAGCGCACTCTACTGATGTATCTTGTACCTGGTGCTACATTAAATTTTATACTTGCAAAACCAGCACCATCTTGTCCACGATTGTGCTGCTTTTCCATTAATAAATACATTTTATTAATTCCGTAAAAAGCAGAACCATATTTATCTTTATAAAACTGTAATGGTTTTTTTAACCTAACCAATGCAATTCCGCATTCGTGTTTAATAGCATCACTCATTTAGTTGATTGTTTTGTAATTTGTTATAAAAAAAAATCCGCGAGTTTAAACGCGGATTTTTTTTTATGAGATTTCTATATCAAATTGTGTTAGTTCTTTAAAAGACTGCAAGCGTATTTTAACTTCATCTGCCGTTAATTCTTGCATGCGTTCTGTGCCAAATTTCTCTACACAAAATGAAGCCAAATTAGAACCGTAAATAATGGCATTTTTCATGTTCTCAAAAGAAACATTGTTAGTCATTGCTAAATAACCACAAAAACCACCTGCAAATGTGTCTCCTGCTCCTGTTGGATCAAAAACCTCTGCCAAAGGCAATGCCGGTGCAAAAAACATATTACCCTCATTGAATAATAATGCGCCGTGTTCACCTTTTTTTATCACCACATATTTCGGACCCATTTCATGAATTTTCTTCGCTGCATTTACTAAAGAATATTCTCCTGATAATTGGCGAGCTTCTTCGTCATTAATCGTAATAACATCCACTCTTTTTAGAACAGTGTGTAAATCAGCCAAAGCAATATCCATCCAAAAATTCATCGTATCTAAAACGACTAACTTTGGTCTTTCTTTCATTTGATCTAATACAGATGCCTGCACTAAAGGATGCAAATTACCTAACATTACAATACTAGCGTCTTTAAAATCTTCGGGAACTACAGGTTGAAAATTCTCTAATACATTTAACTCTGTAATTAAAGTATCTCGCGAATTCATATCATTATGATATTTACCACTCCAGAAAAATGTTTTTCCTTCTTTAATAATTTCAACACCATCTGTATTGATTCCTCTCGTATTCATCATTTCTAAATACGATTGTGGAAAATCTCCACCAACCACAGAAACAACTCCTGTTTTTACACCAAACTGACTTGCTGCTAAACCTACAAAAGTCCCGGAACCTCCAAGAATTTTATCTGTTTTACCAAAAGGAGTTTCAATTGCATCAAATGCTACAGTACCAACTGCTAATAATTTACTCATAAGCCCTTCTTAAACTTCCCATTTTAACCGTTCTTAAGACAGTTTCGGAAAGTAATTTAACACGTTAATAACTATTACTTTCTAATTAAAAAAGCACCGTTCATGCTTTTTTTTGTATTTTTGCACCTTTACAATAAAGGTGTTTACAATACCGCAAAAATAAGTTTTAAAAATGACTATCAAAGAAATACAAGAAGAAATTATTGATGAGTTTTCTATGTTTGATGACTGGATGGATCGTTATGAGTATATTATAGACCTTGGTAAATCTCTACCTATTATAGACGATCAGTATAAATTAGATGAGAATTTAATTAAGGGATGCCAATCTAAAGTTTGGCTATTCTCTGAACTAGAAAATGATATCATTAAATATACAGCAGATAGTGATGCTATTTTAACAAAAGGAATTGCTGCGTTACTATTACGTGTATATTCTGGTCAGAAACCTAATGATATTTTAACCGCAGAAACTACTTTTATTGATGAAATAGGCCTAAAAGAACATTTATCTCCAACCAGAGCAAATGGTTTGGTTTCTATGGTAAAACAAATAAAAATGTATGCAATTGCGCAACAAACTAAATTAGCAAATTAAAATGACAGATAAAGAATTAGATGAAATTGGTGATAAAATTATACGTGTTTTAAAAACTATTTATGATCCTGAAATCCCTGTAGACATTTACGAATTAGGATTAATTTATGATGTTTTTGTATCCGAAGAAAATAATGCAAAAATATTAATGACCTTAACATCGCCTAACTGCCCTGTTGCAGAAAGTTTGCCAAGAGATGTAGAAGACAAAGTAAAGTCTTTAAAAGAAATTAAAGAGTGTGAAGTAGAAATTACTTTCGACCCTACTTGGACATCAGAAATGATGAGCGAGGAAGCGAAGTTAGAATTGGGAATGCTTTAGTATTCAAAACTAGAAAATTAAGTAACGTGTAATATTCTTAATTTTTGAAGTTATGATTAAATCAATGTGCTGAACGTTTTTCAGTCAGAACTTGTCGAAGATTTTTACCTATACTACTTCGACAAGTCTGATTATTTAGCAAGATTGCTCAGAATGATACTTTTAATTTTAATACTTTTTCGAAATTTAATGCTATAAACTTTAAGACCTAAAAAACATGCAAGGAGAAATTATAAATAGAGTAAACAAAAGCCCGCTTAAAACCTTTGATTTAGAAGAAATTTATCCTGAAGGAACAAGAATTTTGTTTGATATTAAAGATTGGTTGTTTCATGAAATTATTCTAAAGGAAAATGATTTTAGAGAATCTGTTAAAAATCATGATTGGTCTCAATATAAAAATTCATTTGTTGCCGTTACCTGCTCCGTAGATGCTATTATACCTTCTTGGGCATTTATGTTAATTGCAGCCGAGTTAATTCCTTTTGCCAAAAAAGTTGTTATTGGTAATTTAGAATTATTAGAAACTGTTATTTATCAAGAATTAATGGGGTTCATAGACTTTAGAGACTTTACAAACAAACCTGTTATCATAAAAGGTTGTGCAGAAAAACCAATACCCAATAGTGCATATGCTTTTCTTATAGAAAAACTACAACCTATTGCTAAATCTATTATGTTCGGTGAAGCTTGCTCTACAGTACCTTTATTCAAAGCAAAAAAATAATTTTTACTTTTAAGTAGATAATCTTATTTTTGACTTCATAAAAATTGTAACTTTTTGAAGAAAACAGTCCTCATTTTTTTTATTTTATTTTCTGTTAGTGTTTCTTCACAAAAGAAAAATGACACTTTACCAAAACCCAAATGGAAAATTCATGGCAGATTCGCTTTTATCTTTAATCAATCTTCTTTTTCTAATTGGGCTTCTGGGGGAGAAAACACTGTTGCCGGGAACATCAATATAAACTACGATTTTAATTATAAAAAAAACAATGTTAACTGGGATACTAGATTAATTTCTGGGTATGGTTTAAGTCATTTAAGAGAAAATGGATTAAGAAAAACAGACGATCGTTTTGAACTAAATTCTTTGTTTGGTTACAAAACTTCAACCTATTGGTTTTTTTCATTCATTACTAATTTTAGAACTCAATATACGGAAGGTTTTGATTACAGAAAAGACCCAAAAGTATCAGTTTCAAATTTCTTTTCTCCTGCATATTTAACATTTGGACCAGGTATGTTGTGGAAAAAGTCTGATAATTTAAACCTTAATATTGCTCCTGCAACGGCAAGATATACTTTAGTAAACGACTTTTTTTCTGGTAAATTTGGTGTTGAAGAAGGCAAAAAAACTGCTTTTAGTTTGGGTTTTAACTTATCTTCTTATTACAAGTTTAGTCTCATGGAGAACATAGAAATGGAAAATATCCTCACCTTATACACCGATTATTTAGCAAACGTAGGTAATGTAGATACCGATTACCAAACAAATATACGTTTTAAAGTAAATAGTCATATTAAAATGCACATGACTTTCCATGCAATTTTTGATGACAACTCTTCTAACAACCTTCAATTTAGACAACTATTTGGTATGGGTGTTAATTATAGTTTTCATCAAAAAGTGACTTATCAATAATATTGTTGTCTTAATTACAAAAGTGTATTTTTATACGCTCTAATTAAACATCAACATCAAATGAAAAAACTATTAATTTTAATTTTATTGGTATGCATTGGCTATTCTGCAAAAGCTCAAACAGCAGAAGAATTAAAAAAAGAACAAGCTCCTAAAAAAGAAGCAATTGCAAAATTACAAGGTGAAGTAAAAGCTTTACAGAAAAAAATAGATGCGTTTCCTGGTTGGAAAAAAGGTGCTTTTGGAACTATAGGCGCAAGTTTATCTGGTTTTAACAATTGGTATTCTAGAACCGCCCCAAATGCATCTGCAGGAAATATTGGTATTACTGTAAATGCTTTTGCTAATTTAATTGAAGAAAATTTCTTTTGGAGAAACTCAGGAGCCATCAACCTTGGTTGGGTTAAACTAGATGATGAATCTAAAACTGGTGATGAAGGTTTTGAAACGGCAACAGATGTATTTACCTTAACTTCTTTATATGGTAAAAGATTGAATAAAAAATGGGCGCTTTCTGCTTTAGGAGAATACCGAACCACATTAATAGACAACTTTAATAACCCTGGTTTTTTAGATTTTGGTGTTGGTTTAACATGGACACCAACCAGTAGATTAGTCGTTGTAATGCATCCTGGTAACTACAATGCAATTTTTAGCAGTGCTAAAAGTATTTTTACTTCTTCTCCGGGTGCTAAATTAATCGCTGATTATACAGCAACGCATCATAAAATAAGTATAAAATCTAATTTTTCTATGTTTCAAAGTTATGAAGACGCCAACTTAAGCAACTGGAATTGGACCAATTCTTTTGGTTATAAACTATGGAAAGGAATAGGTTTAGGTTTCGATTTTGGTTTGCGTAACAACAAACAAGAAGCTTTAAACAACGCTTTAATTACGGATGTAACGGCTAATTTTAGTTCTCTAGACAACAAAATACAATCTTATTGGTTATTTGGTATCAGTTACTCACTCTAAAAAACTTAAAAAATAATATTTTATAAGCCTCAAGAAACTTTTGAGGTTTTTTATTTTCCGTATTTTTACATTCTAAAATTCTGTTAATGACAATATTAATAATTTACGCAATCGTCTCTATCTTTTTCTCATTTTTGTGTTCTATTTTAGAAGCTGTGTTATTGAGTATTACCCCTACTTTTATCAATCTTAAAAAAAATGAAGGACTTGAGTATGCAACTGAATTAGAAATTTTTAAAAAAGATGTAGACAAACCTTTAATTGCTATTTTAACGATCAATACAATTGCACATACGGTGGGTGCAATTTTAGTGGGTGTACAAGCAAAAATTGCCTACGTAGAAATGTACGGAATCGTTGAAAAAAGTATTTTAGGCATTAAAATTACAGAAGATTTAATGGTTGGTATCGTATCTACTGTAATGACTATTTTAATTTTAGTGGCATCAGAAATTATACCTAAAACAATTGGCGCAACGTACTGGAAACAGTTAGCTAATTTTACAGCAACAACTTTAAAATTGATGATTTTTCCGTTAAAATATACGGGTATTTTATGGGTTTTACAATTAACTACAAAATTGATTGGAGGCAAAGGTCATGGAAGTGTTTTAAGTAGAGAAGGCTTTTTGGTGATGACAGAAATGGCTGAGAAAGATGGCGTTTTTAAAGAAAACGAAAGCAAGGTTATTAGAAATCTTTTAGGTTTTAAAAAGATAAAAGTAAATGATGTCATGACGCCCAGAATCATTTTAGAAATTGCTAATGAAAGCCAAACTATAGCCTCTTTTTACAATGAACATAAAAATTTACGTTTTTCTAGAATTCCCGTTTTTAATGAAAACCCTGATGAAGTTACTGGTTATTTTTTAAAGAATAATCTCTTAGAAGCTATTATTAATGGAAAAGGAGAAGATACTTTAGCCTCTATTAAAAGAGATATCATCATTACCGATAGAGATTCATCAATTCCTGATTTATTTGATCAATTAATTAAAGAAAAAGAACATATTGCCTTGGTTGTAGATGAATATGGATCTGTAAGCGGACTCGTTTCTCAAGAAGACGTTATAGAAACCTTGCTAGGTTTAGAAATTATGGACGAAAGCGACTCTGTTGAAGATTTACAAGCTCATGCAAGAAAATCTTGGAAAGCTCGTGCCAAAAAAATGGATATTATCAGAAAAAGAAAAGAGAAATAATTTATTTTGATTAAAACCTTTGCACAACATCATTCAGTATCTAAAAAACGTTATCTGTATATATTTGTATAAATTGATACTTTTGTAAAAATGCGCTACCTGTCCTTTAAATTATAGAATGAATTTAATAAGAACCAAATGAAGCCCTTGGTTTTATCTCATTTGTTAGATGGAGGAGCACAATCAGGAAGATTCCAGGAATTTCAAATAAAATGTTCACTAAAACAGCTAGAGCGTTAAAAAAATACTGACGTGTTTACAAAGAAATTTTTCCTCTAGTGCCGTCTAAAGTAGAGTAAAGGTTAGACAGCAGAGGAAAATTATTTGAGAATATTTTAAGAAGTTTAGACGTATTTGTTTTGGCAGATTGTAAAAATTAATTTAACAATGTCTAATTCCGTTTGTGAAGTAATACAAGTATCAAAAAGCTACTCCTCCTTATATTCATAGTATAAGAAATCATTATAAGGAAAACGTTGAATATGAATTTTCTTTACTTCTTGATATGTTTTTTCCTTAAAATCTTCCAAATTTTCTTTGT
>JBNMNV010000077.1:0-12620 GCA_051278125.1 Polaribacter sp.
ATCTCTTTTTTCTTCATGAAAGATAGAGGAATCCTTAAACAAGCTGCTCTTACTTTAATTCCAGATCGCACTGAAAGTCGTTTTTCCAATTCTTTAGAAATCATTAATAATTTATTATCTAAATATTTTTTAGGGTTAATTTTACAAATCTCAATTCTATTCGTGCTATATACTATAATTTTATTGAGTTTTAATATTTCTAATGCTGTGGTGATCGCATTTTTATGCGCATTATTAAACTTAATACCCTACGTAGGTCCTATTATCGGTGCTATACTTGTGTTTTTCCTATCAATGATTAGCAATATTGGTTTAGACTTTCAAGCAGAAATTTTACCCACATCCCTTTGGATTTTATTCTTTTATAGTATGGCGCAAATCGTTGATAATTTTATAAGTCAGCCTATTATTTTTTCGAAAACCACAAAATCTCAGCCCTTAGAAATATTTTTAATCATTATTATTGGTGGCTTGCTTTTTGGTGTTATCGGGATGATGACTGCTGTGCCCACATACACGGCTTTAAAAGTAATTTTAAAAGAGTTTTTAGCGGATAATAAAATCGTAAAATCTTTAACCAAAAACATATAACCCTATTGAATTTTGATATTTTAAATGATGATGTACAACAATTCATTGCCGATAATTTAAAAATAGACATTACCAAACTAATTTTAAAAGGAAGCCCTTTTCCTACAATTTCTGTGCAAGAATTAGCGAATCAAATTGTAGCAAAACAAAAATCTGAAAAGAAACTATCAACTTGGTTTTCTGCCAAAAACATTTATTATCCTGCAAAAATTAGTATCGAACAAACATCCTCAGAAATAACAGCAAACTACAAATCAAAAATCATTTCAGGGGATACCATTATTGATCTTACCGGTGGTTTTGGTGTAGATTGTTACTACTTTTCTAAAAAGTTTAAAAAAGTAATTCACTGTGAAATTAATGAGGACTTATCAAGCATTGTGCACTATAACTATCAACAAATAAAAGGGAACAACATTACAATTTTTTCAGGAAATGGTTTTGATTTTTTTAAAGGAGCTAGCCAAGTTTTTGATTGCATTTATATAGATCCTTCAAGACGAAATGATTCAAAAGGAAAGGTTTTTTTACTAAAAGATTGTCAACCTTATATTCCTCCAAAACTTAATTTTCTCTTTACCAAAGCAACACACATTCTTATAAAAGTTTCGCCAATTTTAGACATTACCAATACGATAAAAGACCTAAAAAATGTAAAAGAGGTACACATCGTTGCGATACATAATGATGTAAAAGAACTCCTCTTTTTATTAGAAAAAAACTATACTAGTACCATTAAAATAAAAACAATTCATTTTAAAAAAGAAACGTTAGAAACTTTTGATTTCGACTATTTAGAGGAAGTGACATCAGCATACTCAGAACCACTCACCTATTTATATGAGCCCAATAGTGCAATATTAAAGTCGGGCGGATTTCATCAAATATCAAAAAAATTAAATGTTTATAAATTACAACAACATGCGCATTTATATACTTCAGAAAAATTAATTAAATTTCCAGGAAGAACCTTTGAGATTAAAAATACGATCCCCTACGATAAGAAAAAACTTCTAAAACTTTTACCAGAAAAAAAAGCAAATATCACGACAAGAAATTTCCCTAAAACAGTTACTCAGTTTAGAAAAGAAACTAAAATAAAAGATGGTGGAGATATCTATATTTTTTTAACGACCGATCAAAACAATAAGCCGCTGATTATTCTTTGCAACAAACACAAATAAAGGCTAAGAACTTTTTGATGCTGAAAGTTCAATTCTGTGAAAGCAAAATAGGCAAGTACATTTCTAGAACTTTATGTATTTTATTTATACCGGTTTAAGATACAAAATTTTAAGACTAGATTTATATAGAGACTTTTTTTTATCCCACTAGTTTTTCCTTAGATTTGTAAAGAAGAACAACTTATAGAGTTTATGCAAATAGCTAGTTATCAAGGCGTAAAAGTATCCTTAAAAAATCATACTAAAACTGATGATTATCTAGTCATAGAAGCACCTCTTCAAATAAATATTAATGACGAACCTTATACGGTTGTGATGAGAACCCCTAATGATGATTTTGAATTAATTAGAGGTTTGTTATATGCGGAGGATATTTATAAAAAAAACGAAAACCTAGCATATACTATAGAAAAAGAATCATATACAATACCAAGCATTATAAATGTAGGTATTCAAAAAGAAGATTTAAGAAAAGGGTACTTAAACAAACGAACGTTGCTATCCGTATCCTCTTGTGGTATTTGTGGTAAAACAAAATTACAAGATTTAAAAGTTCATGGAAAAAGGCTACAAAACAACAACACTATTTCTTCAAAAAAATTACATCAAATGTACACGGTAATGAGTCGTTTTCAAGAAACTTTTAAAAAAACTGGAGGTAGCCATGCCGCAGCTATTTTTAATAAGGCTGAAACGTTATTAACGCTTAAAGAAGATTTAGGCAGACATAATGCTGTGGATAAAACGGTAGGAGATTTACTTCAAAAAAATGAATTAAAAAATGCTCATTATTTGTTAGTAAGTGGTAGAGTTTCTTATGAAATTGTGACCAAAGCTTTTATTGCAAAAATTAGCGTTATTGTTGCTATTTCTGCTTGTTCTTCTTTGGCAGTAGATTTTGCTAAAGAATTCGGAATTTGCTTAATTGGTTTTACCAGAAATCAAAAAATGACCATTTATGCCAATCCAAATGTTATAAATATTGCCAAAAATGATTAAAAAAACGACAGCACAACCCCCTGAAAAATTAACAGGAATTAAACTTCAAAAAATTCCTAGCTCGTCTGCGGGGCCGAAAGCAATTGCCTCTGCTTTAAGCCATATTAAAAACAAAGTTGGTATTATTAAAGGGATTGGTTTGTTAAAAAAACTAAATCAAAAAAATGGTTTTGACTGCCCTGGGTGTGCATGGCCAGATCCTGACGAAAAACGTGCTTTTTTAGCAGAATATTGTGAAAATGGTGCAAAAGCTGTTGCGGAAGAAGCGACTAAAAACAGAATTTCAGCCCCATTTTTTGCTACGTATTCAGTACAAGAATTAGCAAAACTATCTGATTATGAAATAGGTAAAAAAGGAAGAATTACACAACCCGTGTATTTACCCGAGGGCGCAACGCATTACAAAGAAATTTCTTGGCCAGATGCGTTTCAACTGATCGCAAACGAGTTAAACACTTTGAAATCTCCAGATGAAGCTATTTTTTATACTTCGGGCAGAACCAGTAATGAAGCTGCTTTTTTATATCAATTATTTGTACGTCAATTTGGCACCAATAATTTACCAGATTGTTCTAATATGTGCCATGAATCTAGTGGCGCAGCCCTTTCAGAAACTTTAGGAATTGGCAAAGGCTCTGTAACCTTAGATGATTTTAACCATACGGATTTGATTATTGTTATCGGCCAAAACCCAGGTACAAATCATCCAAGAATGTTAACGGCTTTAAGTGAAGCCAAGAAAAAAGGAAGTAAAATTATGACTATAAATCCACTCCCTGAAGTGGGTTTAATGAATTACAAAGATCCACAGAATCCTTTAAAATGGATCGGTTCTGGTCAAGATTTAACCGATTTGTTTTTACAAGTAAAAATAAATGGTGACGTTGCTTTGCTGAAAATAATTTTAAAATTGATGCTAAAGCAAGAAGAAAACGTTCCTTATTCCGTTTTCGATTATGATTTTATTACAAAAAAAACTCAGGGTATAGATGCTTTATTAGACGATTTAGAAACCTACTCAATCGATTCTTTATTACCTCAAACGGGTATCTCCTTTGAAAAAATAAAAGAAGCCGCAGATTTAATTGTCAACAATAAAAAAATAATTATTTGTTGGGCAATGGGTATTACCCAACATAAAAATGCGGTTGATAATATCAGAGAAATTGTAAATATTTTACTACTAAAAGGCAGTATTGGTAAACAAGGAGCTGGTACCTGCCCCGTTCGTGGGCATTCAAATGTGCAAGGAGATAGAACCATGGGTATTTGGGAAAAAATGCCCGATACTTTTTTAGATACATTAGAGGCTAATTTTAATTTTAAAGCACCCAGAAAACATGGATTTGATGTGGTAAATGCTATTGAAGCCATGCATACAAAAAAAGCAAAAGTGTTTTTTGGAATGGGTGGTAATTTTGTTTCAGCAAGCCCTGATACAGAATTTACTGCAACGGCTCTAAGAAACTGTAATTTAACGGTTCACGTTTCTACAAAACTCAACAGAAGTCATGTAATTCATGGTAAAAAAGCATTAATATTACCTTGTTTGGGCAGATCTGAAAAAGACATTCAAAAAACTGGCGAGCAATTTGTTTCCGTAGAAAACTCTATGGGAGTTGTTCATAAATCCCAAGGACATTTAAAACCTTGCTCGGAAGATGTTTTAAGTGAAGCTGCCATCGTTGCTGGTTTGGCAGATGCTACTTTAAAAAATTCATCTACAGATTGGAACGAATTAATTTCTAATTATGATTTTATTCGGGATAAAATCGAAGCTACTATTGATGGTTTTGAAGAGTATAATAAAAGAGTAAGAATTAAAGGAGGTTTTTATTTACCCAACAAAACAAGAGACAATAATTTTGATGACACTGCAACCGGACGAGCCAATTTTAGTTTAAATAAACCCTCAGAAATTGTACTAACAGAACATCAATTTATAATGATGACCATTAGAACACACGATCAGTATAACACCACCATTTATGGTTTAAATGATCGTTATAGAGGTGTTCTAAACGAGCGCAGAGTTATTTTTATGAATGCTGAAGACATGAAAAAACTAGCTATAGAAAAACTAGATTTGGTTGATTTAACGAGCCATTTTAACGGAGAAAAAAGAGAAGCTCATGGTTTTTTAGCAATTCCTTATAACATTCCAGCGCAATGTACCGCAACTTATTTTCCGGAAGCAAACGTATTGGTGCCTTTAAAAAGCACTGCCACTATTAGCAATACTCCTACTTCAAAAACTGTCATAATTTCTATTAAGAAAAGATAATTTAATCCTATGAAAAAAATTTTATTTTTATTCGCTTTGCTATTTTTAGGCCAAATATTAATCGCCCAAAACAACCTAGTTCCTGAAAAGAAAGCTCAAAATGCGTTTGCAAAAATTGATTTCATGTCATTTAATATGCCCGAATCAAATATTCCTGATGAATTGAATATGGGATTTACAGGTATTCATTACAACCTGATGTTAAACGATTGGTCATATGCTGGTTTGGGTATTTATGGATCGATAAGCGGTGCCAGAGGAGGATTTTTCACCTTGGGTGTGAATGCCGGAATTAAAAAGTATTTTGGTAAAGATTTCTATGTAGATACAGGTTTCCATTTTGGGGGCGGAGGTGGCGCAGCGGCTCCAGATGGCGGTGGTGCTTTTATACTGCCCCATTTTAATCTAGGATACGATTTTAAAAACTTCTCGGTCAACTCTGGTTGGAGTTATGTTGATTTTTTTGATGGTGGTCTCATTAAAGGACATCAAATAAATGTAGGATTAGAAATTCCATTAAATTACGATTATGCTGATTATGGTGTTTCAGAAAACGAATATGATTTCGCTGCTTTAAAAAAGTCTGATTGGAATATCAATTCAAAAAGAACATCGCTCATGCTTCATTTTAATAATTTAACGGTACAAGGTGATGACACAAATAAGAATGTACAAAGTTTAGGCAGAGCAACCATTCGGTTGGCTGGTTTTGAATTGGCTAGTTATTTTTCTAAAAACTGGTTTGCTTTCATAAAAGTTGATGGCGCTTATGATGGTATAAAAGCGGGGTATATGGATGTGTTTTTAGGCGGTGGATATCACTTTGCTTTCAATAACAATAGAACAAATATTCTTGCCAAATTTGGAGCAGGTGCAGGCGGCGGCGGCGGCGTAGAATCTAAGGGTGGTTTTTTAATTTATCCTGACATTTCTATAGAGCAGAAAATATTTAATGACACTTACCTTTCTATTAACAAAGGTTTTGTAATGTCACCAGATGCCACTTTTTATACTTCTTCCTTTGGTGTTGGTTTAAAATATTATGTAGAGCGAAACGGAATCACTTCAAAAGAAAAAAGTTTTAAATCCGGTAAATTTAAAGGTTTAGAGGTCATTACAAAACACGATATCTATATAAAAGCAAAACGAGATGCAAATCCTTCAGAAGACATGCATCAGATATCACTTCAGATTAATTTAGATTTAAATAAAAATATATTTTTAGCAGGTCAAACTTCCTTCGCAAACTTTGGAGATGCAGGTGCGTATGCAGAAGGAATTGTTGGTTTGGGGGCTAGGTCAAATGCTTTATTAAATGGTAAATTTTCTCTTTTCGCACAAGTATTAGGGGGTGCTGCTGGAGGTGGCGACATTAGTACAGGGCAAGGTTTTATTATAAAACCAAGTACTGGTTTAAATTATAAACTAAATAAAAAAGTAAGTTTTAGAACTTCTGGTGGTTATGTAAAGGCTATGGGAGGAGATTTAAGCAGTGTGTTTGTAAACTTCGGAATAAAATATCATTTATCATTTTTAAAAATGAAATGATAAAAAAGCTTATTTTTAAGGAATATAAATTCTCGTGAAAAATGAAAATCAAATTTCTCCTATTTTTTAGTTCGTTATTTATTTTAAACTCTCAGACCATCAAATCTCAAGGAATATTTATTACTCCGCGTCCTCAAGAAATAACTTTGGGGTATAGTGCCCTAAAAATTAGCTCAGAAACTCAGATTATTTTTGATAACGCTAGCGAAAATAGTGCCCATAATTTACAAGAATATTTAAAAAAGGATTTTGATTTAACATTAAAAACAACCAATTATCAGGGTTTAAAAAAGAACTTTATCGCTTTTCAAGCGGATGAAAGCCTGTCTAATGAAGGTTATGAACTAAGCGTTTCGAAAGATAACATTATAATTTGTGCTAAAAACGATGCGGGTTGGTTCTATGCCATACAAACCTTGAAGCAAATTTGTTCGTTTAGTTCTTATTACTCAAAATATGGAAAGTATATCGAGATTAAAGAAATAAAGATTAAAGATGCTCCTCGATTTAAATGGAGATCTTTTATGTTAGATGAGGCAAGATACTTTAAAGGAATGGAACAAGTTAAAATGTTGTTAGATGAAATGGCATTTTTAAAAATGAACGTTTTTCATTGGCATTTGGTCGATGATCAAGGTTGGCGCATTGAAATCAAAAAATATCCCAAACTAACCGAAATTGGTTCCAAAAGAAAAAGTACACAAATTGGTCCTTTGCAATGGGACAGTCCTATACAATCTGCAGAACCCCATGAAGGTTTTTATACACAAGAGCAAATTAAAGAGCTTATAGCCTATGCAAAAGAAAGACATATAACTGTGGTTCCAGAAATAGAAATGCCCGGTCATTCTACTGCTGCAATTGCTTCTTATCCTTGGTTAGGAACCTCAAAAAAGGAAATAGAAGTCCCTATTAAATTTGGCGTTGGTAAAGATGTCTATGATGTAACCGACCCTAGAGTTTATAAATTTTTAACGGATGTTTTAGATGAAGTAATGGCCCTTTTCCCATCAAAAATAATTCATATTGGTGGTGATGAGGTAAAGTATAATCATTGGAAATCGTCACTTTCTGTGAGCGCATACATGAAGGATAAACAATTAGAAACACCTGCTGATTTGCAAGTTTATTTTACCAACAGCATCTCTAAATACTTACAAAGTAAGGGAAGAAGAATGATGGGCTGGAATGAAATTATGGGGCACAATCTACATGCATACCAAGATCAAAAAGATACAGAAACTACTCAAAAATTAGCTCAAGAAAGTATTATTCATTTTTGGAAAGGAAATGTACAATTGGCAACAACCGCTGCTAGTAATGGTTATGAAATTGTAAATTCTCTTCATAATTACACCTATTTAGATTATCAATACAAAAATTTACCCTTATCAAAAGCATATTCCTTTGACCCTATTCCTGAAAAGTTAGATGAAAAATATCATGATAAAGTGATTGGTTTGGGCTGTCAAATGTGGGGTGAATGGATTCCTACAAACGGAGAAATGCATTACAAAGTTTTCCCAAGAATTGCCGCTTATGCAGAAGTTGGTTGGACTGAAAAAGAACAGAAGAACTTTAGTTCTTTTAAAGGCTCTCTAAGAAACCTACAAAAAAGATGGACTGCCAAAGGAATCTACTTTGCACCTGAAGAATATGTTGAAAAAAAGAAATAAAATTTGAGAAAAATCACATCCGTTGCACCAGGAAGAACCTGTTTGTTTGGCGATCACCAAGATTATTTAGGATTGCCTATTATTGCTTGCGCCATCAATCAACATATCACCTTAAAAGCAATAGAAAATAATACCAATTTCTTTCAAATTAATCTACCCGATATTCATCAAAAAAGAACTATTTCTTTGGATGACGTGGAGGTAACGTTAAAAGAAGGAGATCATTTTATTGCGGCTTTAAAAGTTTTAAAAAGATTAAATTGCATTCCAAATTGTGGCTTTGATATTCACATTACAGGAACCATCCCCATTAATTCAGGTACCTCTAGCTCATCTGCCTTAGTCGTTGCGTGGGTTCAATTTTTAATAAAAGCCTTCGGACCGAAATCATTACTAACCTCTGAAACTATTTCTCAACTTGCTTTTGAAGCAGAAGTTACAGCGTTTAATGCGCCCGGAGGAAAAATGGATCAATACAGCATCGGATTAGGGAATATTATTTATTTAGAAACTGGTGACCATTTTTCTTATGAAGTTTTGAAAGCACCTTTATCGGGGCTTATTATGGCTACATCTGGAGTTCCTAAAGAAACAATCAGCTTGTTAAAAAAGTTAAAAACCAATTCTTGGAAATCTATCAATAAAGTAAAGAAAAAGATACCTCATTTTAGAATTGAAGAAGCTAAAATTGAAGATTTACAAATATATTTAAACTGTATTTCTGATGATTTAAGACCTTATTTAGAAGCTGCCATTGGTAATTTTGATGTAACAAAAAAGGCATTAGTTGAGTTCAGAAAAGAAACTTTAGATATGGTTACCATTGGTCATTTAATGAACCAACATCATCATTATTTAAAAAACCTTTTAAAAATTACAGTCCCTAAAATTGATGCAATGATAGATGCCGCGCTAGATGCAGGTGCTTTAGGTGCAAAAATTGTAGGTTCAGGTGGCGGAGGAAGTATTGCCGTTTTATCACCTAAAAACAAGGAAAAAAAAATTATAACAGCTATTTTAGCCGCGGGTGCTAAAGATGCATATACAGTTGCTATAGATGAAGGCGCCAGGGTATTTATACCCAAATAATTATTTAACGTAAAATGCATAAAAACCTGATCATTTTAGCTGGCGGACTATCTTCAAGGATGAAAAAATCCTTGAAATCGAATCATGTTAGTGATGAACAAAATAGCCAAGCAAATGCCAGAAGTAAGAGCTTAATTAGTGTTGGTAAAGAAGACCGCCCTTTAATGGATTACCTTTTATACAACGCAAAAAAGGCAGGATACCAAAACATCTACATTGTTATTAATGAAAAAGGAGGGTTGTTCAAAGAATATTATGGACAAAAACCTGCCAACAATCATTTTAAAGGCCTTAACATTTCCTTTCCTATTCAATACATTGCTAAAGATAGGGTAAAACCTTTGGGCACTGCAGACGCTGTTTTTCAGGCAGTGGAGCAATTTCCTGAATTAAACTCACAGCAATATACAGTTTGTAATAGTGATAATTTGTATTCGGAAGCGTCTTTAAGAGCGTTAAGAGAAACCAATAATTTAAATGCATTTATATGTTATGATCGAGATGCTTTAAAATTTTCACTTGAAAAAATTTTTCGTTTTGCAATCATCAGTCTCAATAATAAAAATTATTTAAAAAACATCATTGAAAAACCAGCCATTGAATTTGCAGATGATTATCAGGACAATTTAGGAAAAATTAGAGTGAGTATGAATATTTTTAAATTTGATGGTAGCATGATGTATCCTTATTTAAAAAATTGCCCCATACATGCAAAAAGAAATGAAAAAGAGTTGCCTACAGCTGTTTTAAATTGTAAAAAAGACAATGCACAAGCATTTTTAGGAATTCCGATTTCTGAACATGTACCTGATTTAACCGCAAAAGAAGATATCGTCCTCATTAAAGAATATCTTAGAAAACACTATCCAAATACATTAAATTGGTAAACATTAAATTTATATATTGCAACCATCCTAACCAATAACCATAAAATTTCATGATCGTTTTAAGTACCTTAGATTATGTTTTAATCATCTCATTTTTTTTAATCACACTATTTATAGGGGTTTATGCCTCGAAAACATCAGGTAAAAATTCTACTGAATTTTTTCTATCGGGCAGAAATATGCCTTGGTGGTTGTTAGGTGTATCTATGGTAGCGACTACATTTTCTACAGATACGCCCAACTTCGTAACCGATATTGTGCGTAAAGATGGGGTATCTGCAAACTGGATGTGGTGGGCTTTTTTAATCACAGGTTTATTAACTGTTTTTGTGTATGCAAAACTTTGGCGAAAATCGAATGTAAAAACTGATATAGAATTTTATGAACTTCGTTATGGCGGAAAACCTGCACGATTTTTAAGAGGCTTTAGAGCTTTATATTTAGGGTTCCTTTTTAATGTTTTTGCCATGGCTGGTGTAACTTTGGCCGCTATAAAAATTGGGAGTATCATGCTAGGGCTTGAACCCTGGGAAACCATTGTTTATGCTGGTACGGTTACCGTAATTTTTAGCGCATTAGGAGGATTTAAAGGAGTCGTTTATACAGATTTTATTTTATTTTTCACAGCAATGGCAGGTTCTATTGGAGCGGCTTATTACTTGGTAAACTTGCCACAAATTGGTGGTATAGAAGCCTTAATTGCTCATGAAAACGTTGCTGATAAACTATCAATTCTACCAGACTTTAATGACAAAGAAGCTCTTATAACGCTATTAATCATACCGTTAACTGTGCAATGGTGGAGTTCTTGGTACCCAGGAGCAGAACCTGGTGGTGGTGGTTATATTGCACAACGAATGTTGGCTGCTAAAGATGAAAATCATGCTATTGGAGCCACTTTTTTCTTTAATATTATGCATTATGCATTACGACCTTGGCCCTGGATATTGGTCGCTTTAGCCTCCTTAATTATATTTCCTGATATAGCGAGTATTCAAGAAGCTTTTCCGAATATTACGCAAGATAAATTAGGGGATGATTTAGCATATTCTGCTATGTTAACTAAATTACCAAGTGGTTTACTAGGCTTGGTTTTAGCCTCTTTAATAGCGGCTTATATGTCCACCATCTCTACACATTTAAATTGGGGCTCTTCTTACATCGTTCACGATTTTTACAAACAGCATGTAAAAAAAGAGGCTTCCGAAAAAGAGTTGGTTTTAGTGGGTAGAGTTTCTACAATTGTCTTAATGCTTTTTAGTGCATTATTTGCCCTATATCTTCAAAATGCAAAACAACTTTTTGATATCATCATCATGTTTGGCGCTGGTACCGGGCTCATCTTTATTTTAAGATGGTTTTGGTGGAGGATTAATGCTTGGAGCGAAATTTCTGCAATGATCGTTTCTGGAGTCATTTCTTTAATTTTTTCTTCGGAAACTATTACGCAACTTTTTTTTAGTGAACAAGGTTTTTTTCCCGTTTGGGCAAAACTTCCCGTTGTAGTATTCATTACTACGATTCTTTGGCTGTTAGCAACTTTTATGACCCAACCTGAAAATCAAGAAGTACTCGTTAATTTTTATAAAAAAACTCAACCTGGCGGTCCAGGATGGACGCGTGTCTTAAAACAACTAAATACTGATGATTTAAAGATCATTGACAACCATAAAAAATGGAATGTGCCTGCAGGTATTTTAGCCATGTTAATCGGTTGTGTTGTAATATACGGCTGCCTGTTTGCCACAGGATATTGGATATATGGAGCCTATAAGAACGCAATTATAGCCTCTATAGCCGTCATGATAGCTGGTTTCTTTTTGATAAAAGTTTGGCGCAAAATAAAGACAGATATTTTATAATTATCTCTTAAATTTTTCCTTCAAAAACTGCTTATTTATAGAAACCAACTTGAAAGCAGCCTAATCAACTTTATAATTCTAAGGGAGTGATAAAAATAAGTTTACCACTAAAACCACTTATTCTTTAAAATTCAACATTTATTTCCTGAAAAGACCAAGTACTACTATGCTCCTATTTTTTGCATCTTAAACATCATTTTATTGTAGATTTGAAATATCAATATTTAATATTAATTTATAATTCCCCCCAATTATGAACACAAATACTTTAAAACAAATAACCATCCTTTTAGTTTGTGCAATAGGTTTATACCTTTCAGGAATCAATTTACTTACCATTCCCAGCATACAATCCTTATCTGATGCAGCAACGGTAATAACTTTTTTCTCTTGTTTTTTTCCTTTCTCAATTTTAACCGTAAATTTATCGATTAATCTAATACAATTCTTTGTAAAATTCAAAACCTTACAACTATAAACAAATTAGACAAACTTGAAAT
>JBNMNV010000078.1:0-12443 GCA_051278125.1 Polaribacter sp.
CTTTAACAATCTAAATTATGAGTATCAAGATAGCACAAGAATTGTTGCCGCACGCGCCTTGGTTTCTTTAGATGTCTATTGTGCAGAAGTCATTGTTCAAGAAGAATATAAATTTGTGGTAAATGTAAGCCAAGAAGAAGATTATGTTTTCAAATTTTGGAAAGGAACAGATAGTAATGGAGAAAATATTTTCGAAGAATTTGTAGTTCCCGTAAATTAGAAGCATCAAACTCGAAAAACTTATACAAAAATGTTGTGAGCAAGATTTAGATGCTCAATCTAAAGTTTATCAGCTGTATGCTGATAAGCTTTTTGGTGTTTCTTTAAAATATTCTAGAAATTACCAAGATGCAGAAGACAATCTACAAGATAGTTTTTTAACAATTTTCGATAAAATTAAACAATACAAACACAACGGATCTTTTGAAGGTTGGTTAAAACGGATTACCATTCATACCGCTTTAAAAAAATATAGAGAAAAAACACCATTACAAATTGTAAAAGAAGTTGCTAATGAATCTGAAAATGAAGCGTTCAATTTAGAAGAAACCATTTTTAGCATGGATGTTTTACTTGGTTTTGTGCAGCAATTACCCGATAGATATCGATTAATATTTAATTTATATGTACTTGATGAGTACTCTCATAAAGAAATTGCAAGCTTGTTAACAATTTCTGAAGGAACTTCAAAATCAAACTTATCTAGAGCTAGAAAAATTTTAAAAGAGAAAGTAGAAATCCATCAAAAAAAGTTTAATTAATGGATCAAAAAAAAATAGACGAACTGTTTCAAAAACAGTTGCAAAATTTAGAAACTGCGCCAAATAAAAGAGTTTGGAGCCATATTGAAACAAAACTTAAAAAGAAGAAACGCCGTATTTTTCCTTTTTGGTTATTTCCAACGGGTGTGGCTTCTATATTTGTTTTAGGTTTTTTTATTTTTCCTTTTTTAAAAGATGAAAACCAAAATAGAAATAGTAATCCTGATGAAATAATCACGATAACTCCCAATAAAACGAAAAATTTAGAGGATAAAATTGATGTGATCATCAGAGATAAAAACATAAAAGAAGAAGTTCTCATCACTAAAAAAGATGTCAGTTTAAAAAATCAAAAAAATAGAGAAAACGCTGTTATCGCAAAAAGAGAAAAAGAAGTTCCAATTCCTAAAAAACTCATTAAAAATCTTGCACCAAAACCTTTGACAATTGAAGTGAACATAGCTTTACTTCAACAAAAAAGTATCATTGAAATCACAAAATATATAGATAAAAGATTAGCCTTAAAAAAAATAGACATTACTACTTTTCTAAAGCCAAAAGATTCTTTAAAAGTTGATAAAAACAATTCAAATCGATGGGCGATTGCTCCTGTTTTTGCCGTTCTAAAATCGAATTCTTTTTCAAATACATCTCCTATTGATGCCAATTTAGCCAACTCTACAAAAGGAGAAAATAGTTTTTCTTATGGTGTGCAAGTTGCTTATAATATAAACAAAAAATGGACGATTCAATCTGGAATTCATTTACAAGAAATGAGTTTTTCTAACAACCAAATCGCTGTTTTTTCTTCTTCTCAAACAAATAGCGGTACGACTGAATTTATAAGTGGAGCTTCTTTTTCTTTTCAAAGAAACATTTCTGAAAACATTGATGCAAGTGGAAACTCTATGACAAATGCAATAAGTTATAACGGAAATATAAGTCAAAATTATGGGTATGTAGAAATACCTGTTGAATTAAAATATAACCTTTCTAATAGTGAAATTTTTAAAACACAAATCGTAACGGGATTCAGTTCATTGCTTTTAAATAAAAATAGTATTCGTTTAAATGCCGACAACCTATCAACATCAGGAAAAGCATCCAATTTAAATACCCTCAATTTTAGTGGGAATTTAGGATTTGATTTTAATTATCTTCTCCATAAAAATTGGTCTTTACATGTAAACCCGATGTTAAAAGTTCAATTCAATACTTTTAACGAAAATGCGAATAATTTTGCACCTTTTTATCTAGGAATCTACTCTGGCCTTACTTATCAATTTTAAAAACCTGCTTTCTAACAATTCTTATTGTTTGAAATTACTGCAGAAGAAAATGATACTTTTTTGTTTATATAAAAGTAAAAAATAAAGCATAGCCTTAGTTTTATATTATATTAACATATTAAGGAAATAGAAACGAATTTAGTCAGTCATTATAATGTTTATTAGGCATGCTTTGAAATAGAAAAGGAAAAGGCGCATTTTATTACATTAATTTCAAATGATCAATGGAATAAACTTCGTAAAACAGTTTTTCATAAACAGTTAAACGATAAATTTTAACCACTTATCGAAATAGAGAAACCTACTTCTCTTTTGTTTTTTAAATTTACTTATTATTTTAAATCAATTTAACCCTATAATGCCGTATTAAATCGTTTCTTTTTAGCTTCCTTTTTGTTAAAAAAATTACCGTACCGAAGACTATGCTAATTCTTTGTATCAACCCCTTAGTATCCATTTGTTACAATGCTTGCTATGACTAGCCTGTGGAATATTTTAGTTCCAAAGTATTGTTTATTTAGCTTATAAAATATCATGAAAAATAAAAAAAAGACATTTTTACCGATAAAGAGTTCTAAAAACTTAATTGCCACAAAGGTTTTTCTAATAATGCTTTTTGCAAACTCAATAATAGCTCAAGATTTTATAGCACCTTAATTTTAGAATGACTTAGATCATTCCGCACCACTAATACCCTATTTACCTTTGCTTTAAAAAATAAAACGGCGAAACTATTAAAGCTAATAGAGATTGATTAAATAAGATTAGCCTAATTTTTTTAAAACTTATTTTACTATAAAAACATCAATTACTGTAAAAAAAGCTTTAAAACAAAAAAATAACATCAAAGTGAAAAGTGAATCAAATACAGGTAAAGTAATGGGCATTCGACTAATTCTTTTTAAATTCAATGTATTTACACGACATTATAAATTTAAATTAGGATGAGCTGATAAATACCTATAAGTAGGTATTGTAGAATTTTTAAATAGTAATTAATTTGTTTGCCTGCAAGTAATTGTAAAAAATGAATTTTATTCCCTCAAAAGACATAAGTATTTTTTGAATTAAACAACTTATTAAAATTGAAAATAAAAACATGATGGAACTCATTGAAACCACGTATAGAACTTTCAGCGGCACTAAGAAACTCATTGAAATTCCTAGTAGAGAACCTACTCAATATATTATAATGCAAGATAATAAACCTAAATTTTATGTAGATTTATTTGATATATCCATAAAATCTAATGCCATGATGAATAGTTTGGTTTTATGTGCTAAAAAACCGATTAAAGTTGTTTTAGAAGCTATCAATAAAAGAAACAACATCAATTTATCAATTTCAAAAATCTCGAGGTTAGCCGTTAAAAAAAAGAAAAAAACCAAAAAAATCTTACTGGAATTAAATCCTTTACTAGAAGATTGGTTAGATTATTCTTTATAGATTTTTACAACTAAATTTCCTTTTTGGTCCATAGAAGCTCTATACATTCCGGCTGTATTAAATTCGAAAGACATATTTCCATTCTTGTCTAAAGCAACAACGCCTCCAGTTCCGCCAAGTGCCGTTAATTTATTCTGAATAACATCTTTTGTAGCATCTTTTAAAGTGCTATTTTTATATTCCATTTGTGCAGAAATGTCATAGGCAACCTGATTTCTTATAAAATATTCTCCCCAGCCGGTAGAGGAAACTCCGCAAGTTTTATTATTTGCATAGGTACCAGAACCAATGATTGGAGCATCACCAATTCGTCCCCATCGTTTGTTTGTCATTCCTCCTGTAGATGTTCCTGCAGCAATATTTCCACTTTTATCTAAAGCCACGCAACCTACTGTTCCGTATTTACTATTTTTTATTATTGGATCATAAAACGCTGCTTTCGCATCATGGTCTAATTCCGATTTTTCTCTATCTTTAATTCTTTGCAAAGATTTAAACCTATTTTCGGTATAAAAATAACTAGGATCCACAATTTCTAATCCTTTTTCTTTTGCAAAGATTGACGCTCCTTTTCCAGAAAGCATAACGTGCTCTGAATCGGTCATAATCTTTATAGCCAACTCAATCGGACTTTTTACATTGGTAACTCCTGCAACAGCACCCGCGTTTAAAGTTTTACCATCCATAAAAGATGCATCTAACTCATTAGTACCTTCATGGGTAAAAACAGCTCCTTTTCCTGCATTAAATAATGGGGATTCTTCCATGATTTGAATAGTTTTCATCACAGCTTCTTGACTTGTTCCGCCGTTTTTAAGAATATCATGTCCTGTTCTAATCGCTTCCTCAAGTTTTGCTTTGTATTCAGACTCCTTTTCATCAGACATATTTTTCTTTAAAATAGTTCCTGCTCCACCGTGTATAATAATTGCAAAATCATTTGTTTTTTTTTGTTGCTTTCCAGTGATATCAAAAGCAATATCAGCGTCCTTGGTTTTATCTGAAGTTGGTTTACATCCAAATACAAGGGTTAAAATAAAGAAAATGGGTAAAAAATTTTTCATGAAAATTTGTTTTATTTTAAACAATAATAGTTGTTTCTGTTAAATTTAATTATGTCTTAAATTATTCGTAATTTCGTCTTGTAATTTAAACAACAAAAACGGAACTACAAAATGACAGACTTTGGAATTAAAGAAGCATTATTAGATTTAGGTTTAAAAGATATAAATAACGGAACTTCTACAGGTTCTCATAACTTTTCTAACGGAGAAATTATTGAAAGTTACTCTCCTGTTGATGGAAAATTAATTGGAAAAGTAAAAGCTACTTCAAAAGAGGATTACGAAAAGGTAATGGAAACAGCTGGTAAAGCTTTCTTATCTTTCAGAGATATGCCTGCTCCACAAAGAGGAGAGATTGTACGACAGTTTAGTAACAAGTTAAGAGAATTAAAGGAGCCTTTAGGAAAATTAATTTCTTACGAAATGGGTAAATCTTTACAAGAAGGCTATGGTGAGGTTCAAGAGATGATAGACATCTGTGATTTCGCTGTTGGTTTATCAAGACAATTAAACGGACAAACCATGCCATCT
Source organism: Polaribacter sp. (assembly GCA_051278125.1). Lineage (GTDB taxonomy): Bacteria > Bacteroidota > Bacteroidia > Flavobacteriales > Flavobacteriaceae > Polaribacter. The sequence continues at coordinate 5,093 of JBNMNV010000078.1, forward strand.
GAGCGCCCTGGCCATGTTATGAGAGAGCAATGGCACCCAATTGGTGTTGTTGGTATTATTTCTGCATTTAACTTTCCTGTTGCTGTTTGGGCTTGGAACACCGCTTTAGCCTGGATTTGTGGAGATGTATGTGTTTGGAAAGGTTCTGAAAAAGTACCTTTATGCTCTATTGCTTGTCAAAACATTATTGCTGGTGTTTTAAAAGAGAATAACTTACCAGAAGGTATTTCTTCTATTATAAATGGAGACTATAAAGTTGGTGAAATGATGTCGAATGATACCAGAATGCCATTAGTATCTGCAACTGGTTCTACAAGAATGGGAAGAATTGTGGGTGCAACTGTGGCGCAACGTTTCGGAAAATCTTTATTAGAATTAGGAGGAAACAATGCCATTATTATTACCCCAACTGCAGATTTAAAAGTAGTGGTTCCAGGTGCTGTTTTTGGTGCTGTTGGAACTTGTGGGCAACGTTGTACCTCCACAAGAAGATTAATTATTCATGAATCTGTTTATGATAAAGTACGTGATGCAATTGTTGGTGCTTACAAACAATTAACGATTGGAAATCCTTTAGATGAAAGAAATCATATTGGCCCGTTAATTGATCATGATTCTGTAAACTCCTATTTAGCTGCAATTGAAAAAGCAAAAGCTGAAGGTGGAAACGTTTTAGTTGAAGGTGGTGTTTTAAAAGGAGTAGGATACGAAAGTGGTTGCTATGTAAAACCAGCAATTATTGAAGCTGAAAATCATTTTGAAATTGTACAGCATGAAACTTTTGCGCCTATTTTATATTTAATGAAATATTCTGGTGAAGTAGAAAATGCAATCGTAAAACAAAACGGTGTTGCGCAAGGATTATCTTCTGCAATTATGACCAATGAATTGAAAGAAGCAGAAAAATTCTTATCGTATGCTGGTTCGGATTGTGGAATTGCTAACGTAAACATCGGAACTTCTGGTGCAGAAATTGGCGGTGCTTTTGGTGGTGAAAAAGAAACTGGTGGTGGCCGTGAATCTGGCTCTGATGCTTGGAAAGTATATATGAGAAGACAAACAAATACTATAAATTATTCTGATGAATTGCCTTTAGCACAAGGTATTAAGTTTGACCTTTAAGAGATTTTTAGTCTTTAAATAATATGTATAAACCCAACTTTTCCAGTTGGGTTTTTTGTTATTTAATATTCAAAATTCCATTTTTTAATTCCGCATGTATATTTCCTAAAAACGGACTATTTTCTTTTCTTTTTTTCTGAAGAATTTTTGTGAGTTCTTTTTCTTTTGATACTCCGAATGAAGCTTTAGTTCCATTCATATTTAAAGTTGTATTCAACCCAAAAACATCCATTGAAAAATTAGTCTCTTTTACTTTGTATAAATTTAGTTCAGAATAATCTCCTACAAAATTAAATTTTATGAAGTTTTGATTAAAGTTGTAAAAGTAAAGTTTGCTGCTGAAATCGTTGATTTCAACATTTTCTCCTATTTCTCCTATTTGAATTCTCGAAGATTCTAGTTTTACTTTTGAACTAGAAATAGAACCAATATTTACTTTAGACATATCTCTTAGGTCAATTTTTGCATTTCTTATTCCATATGTTTCTAAAATGCCATTTGAGGAAGTTATTTTGTTATTTTTTCCATTTATTCTTCTAAATTTAAAAGTGCCTTTAAAGCTATCCATGCTAAATTCTGTTGAAATATCATAGTCACATTTAATGTCAGATTCCATAGCTTTTATTTTCAACCGAACATATTTTGGCACCTCAATAATAAAGTTTTTCTCGGTTTTTTTATCAGTTTTTAATGGTTTTTTTAGTGGAAAATTATCAATATCTCTTTTGATATAATTATCCATATCACTTCCTATACTAAAATTAATCTCTTCAATTAAAGAGTCCTTTGTTATGTGTAAATATTTCTTATCCCTAAATGTTTTAGAGTAATTTCTAATATAATCTTTATAAACATTGTTAATTGGGTTTTTAAAATCTTTAAAATCAAAATTAAATCTATGCTTTATATCTATTCCTAAATACGCAGAGTTCTTTACTTTTAGAAAAATTTGGTTTTGCTTCTTAGAAGTTTTTATTAAAGATTCCTCCAAAAGATCATCTATTTTTCTTCCAGAATAATTATAAAAAGTCATTTCATAATTAAAATGAATTTTATCGTCTTTAGAAGTTATAATATGAACATTTGCATTATCTAAATCTAAATTTAGAATTGCATTCTCATCAACATTATAGCTCTTTTTTAAAAGCACTTTTTTAGTTTGTGCAAAAGAAATACTTGTTACTAAAAAGAATAGAATACTATAAATATATGGTTTCATTACTGGTGTTTTTTTGGTTTAACTCATTAATATGTTCTTTAATATCTTTGATTAATTGCAAACGTCTTTGCAAATTATCGATTAAAGATTGTAGCACATTTATATTGTTTGGAAACGCTGTTAATTGCTTTGTGATTTTTTGATAATCAATATTTGATTCTTTTAATTTTACTTCATATTTTTTTATCAAAATAGAATCTTTTGTCACTTCCATAAAACTATTCCATTCTTTCTCTATACTGATTAAATAGTCCTTTTCAATGGATTCCATTTTAATTTCAACGGAAGATTTTTCAGGAGAAGGAATTGTGTTTTTATAAAAATAAGCACAAGTTATCATCAACAAAAAAGAAGCAACAATTTTTAAAGCTTTATAATTCCTTTTTCTATCTTTTTTAGGTTGATGTTTGCCTAACTTTTCTATAAAATTTTCTCGATGATTTTTGGGAATTTCCTTCTCAACGAAATCCTCTTTAGAAAACAAATCTCTTATATCATGTTCCATATTTTTCGACTTTTAAAAGGTTTCTCAAGGCTAATTTTCCTCTTCTTAAATGTGTTCTTGATGTTTTTATTGGAATTTTTAGAATTGATGCTATTTCTTGATGGTCATAACCTTCCATCAAATACAATTTTATCACTAATTGATATTTTAAGTCAATCTGCTTGATTGCCGCAATAATTTGTTGTTTGCTAATTTTTGAATCGAAATTCCAATCCTCATCATTAGAAATTTCTATAGGATATTTTTCCAAAGAAACCGTTTCTAACTTTTTCTTTTTTAAAGCATCAATGCACGTATTAATAATGATTGCTTTTAACCAAGAACTAAAATTAGTGCCATCAACAAAATTTTCTAAGTTTAAAAAAGCTTTTAAGAATCCGTCTTGCATTACATCTTTCGCTTCTTCTTCATTTTTTAAATATCGACAAGAAATAGCAAACATGGCGTTACAGTACAAATCGTACAGTTGTATTTGCGACTTTTGTTTGCCTTTTTTACTTTCTAAAACGAGAAAATTAATTTCTTTAGACATTCTTGTTGGTTGGTTCTACTATTAAAAACGAAATAGATTTAAAAAGGTTTCAAAGTTTTACTTTAATCTGTGTTTTATTGTCATCAATATTTTTTTATATCATTTAGATGCCCCTTTTCATAAAAGAATTAGAAGGTTTGTTCTGCAACCTATATCCTAAAAAATAAAGACCAAACAAATCAACGTAATTTCTACTTATTTAATTTATGTGTCAAACAATTCTCTTTATTCATTAGCCAAACGCACTTTATTTCTTATACCAATTCTAAGAAAAGTATTACGATTCATAAGATAATGTCTTTTACTCAATCTACTTTTTAATATCTTTGAAGTTATTATTAATTCATCAACCATAATGGAAGATTTTCTTTTGTACTTTAAAATGGGTTTAAATCATGTGTTAGATTTTTCTGCCTATGATCATATTTTATTTTTAGTTGTTTTAGCGGTTGTTTTCAACCATTTTCAATGGAGAAAAGTAATCTGGCTCGTTACCTTATTTACCATTGGACATTCGTTAACCCTGGCTTTATCTGCTTACGGAATTCTAAAAATAAGAATCGATATCATTGAATTTTTAATTCCGTTAACCATTTTTATAACTGGTGTTATGAATATTGCAAATGCTAAAACAGAAACCACAAAAAAAGGGAATATCAATTTAATTTTCGCCCTATTTTTTGGATTAATTCATGGTTTGGGTTTTTCTAATTATTTTAAAATGATGATTGGCAAAGAAGAAGACAAACTACTTCCTTTAATAGAATTTGCGTTAGGTATTGAGCTAGCACAAGTTATTGTCGTTATTGGAATCTTAATTATAGGCATGCTGCTTAAACATATTTTTAGGGTTGATCGAAGAGATTGGGTTTTAGTTTGCTCTGCTATCGTAATCGGGTTTTCGATTCAAATGATGGTAAACAGAGTTTTTTGGTAAGAGACCTGTATCATCGTATTTATTTAAAAATCAATTCATACTGTTGTTAAATCGGAATGTATATTCAATTTAAATGAAGCATAGTTTCTAAATTTTGTCTATTAATTAACGTCTTTATTCTACAAATCTTTTTACTTTCGTTTTATGACAGAAGAGAAGCAATTGAAATATGATAGAGCTTATTTAGCCATGGCGCTAGAATGGGGAAAATTATCTCATTGTAAGCGCAAACAAGTCGGTGCCTTAATTGTAAAAGATAGAATGATTATTTCTGATGGTTTTAACGGAACACCCACTAATTTTGATAATTGCTGCGAAGACGAAGAAGGCAATACAAAATGGGAAGTTTTACATGCCGAAGCCAATGCCATTTTAAAAGTTGCTTCCTCAACGCAATCAGCAAAAAATGCTACTTTATACATAACGCTATCCCCTTGCACGCAGTGCAGTAAACTCATTCATCAGGCCGGCATAAAACGGGTTGTATATGCAAAAGATTACCGAGATTCTTCTGGATTAATTTTTTTAAAAAAAGCAGGTGTAGAAATTAAGTACTTACCTTATGAATAAAAATAATTTACCAATCTATTTTTCATTAGCTGTTATATTAGGCATCTTAATTGGTGTTTTTTTTGGCGGCAGTTCAAATGATGTACTTTCTTTTTCTAAAAGTACACCTCAAGAACAAAAGATAAAAAAACTGATTAATTTTATTGAACAAGATTATGTAGATGATATAAATACAGACAATTTATTAGATGGTGCCATTACACAAATGCTCGGTAAATTAGATCCACATTCTGTTTATATTCCCAAAGAAAATCAACAAGCGAACATAGAAAGTATGCAAGGCAATTTTGTTGGGATTGGGGTTCAATTTAGAATGATAAAAGACTCTATTACCGTTGTTCAACCCATAAAAGGGGGTCCAAGTATAAAAGCAGGAATTAAAGCGGGAGATAGAATTTTAATGGCAGGTTTAGACACCTTGCATGGTAAAAAATTTAGAAGTAGCGGCATTCCCAAATATCTAAAAGGTAGGCCTAATACTGAAGTTGCCCTTCAAATTTACAGAAAAAGTAACGATTCTCTATTTACAGTTGCTATTAAACGAGGAAATGTAAATATTAAAAGTGTAGATTTAGCCTACATGATTAATGATTCTATAGGGTATATAAAGTTAGATCGTTTTGCTAGAAATACCTACAGGGAATTCAAATCTTCTATGAAAAGTTTAATCAATGATGGCATGACAGACCTCGTTTTAGACTTGCGCGGAAATGGTGGTGGTTTTATCGATATTGCAAATAGAATTATCGATGAGTTTTTAGAAAAAGATAAACTCATGGTTTTTACTAAAAATAACAAAAATAAAATCGAAGAATATTTTGCAACTTCAATGGGGTCTTTTGAAAAAGGTGGTTTGTATGTTTTAATTGATGAAAATTCAGCATCGGCATCAGAAATTGTGGCAGGGGCCTTGCAAGATAATGATAAAGGAACCATTATTGGAAGACGCTCTTTTGGTAAAGGCTTGGTGCAAATAGAAATGGATTTAGGTGATGGCTCTGCTGTTCGATTAACAACTGCAAAATACTACACGCCAACGGGTAGATCCATTCAAAAACCGTATACAAAAGGAGAAAAAAATGATTATTACAAAGATTATCAAAAAAGAGTAATGAGTGGTGAATTGTTAAGTAAAGACAGTATTCAGGTGATAGATTCTTTGCTATATAAAACCCCAAAAGGTAAAATAGTATATGGTGGCGGCGGTATTATTCCTGATGTTTTTGTTGGTATAGATACCACTTCTTATATGTCTAATTTTTACTTTAATACGGTTAATAATTTTGCTTTTGATTACGTAGATAACAACCGAAAAGCACTATCAAAGTTTACTGTAGACAGTTTTGTACACGGTTTTGACTCTGACGGAGTTGTTTTAAATTCGTATTTATCTGAAATAAAAGACAAAGCGAAGCCATCTTATAAAACCAAGGAAAGTATAAAAAAATACTTAAAAGCGTCGATTGCCAACACGCTTTTTGGTGATGTAGGTTATTATAGAATTATGCATCAAGATGACAAAATGTTGCAAAAAGTATTGGAGTTGGAAAGTAAAGAGGAATAGCTTTTCTTTGCAATAATGATTTCAATAAACACTACCAAAAATAAAAAAGTCTATTTTGCTTCAGACCAGCATTTAGGAGCCCCTACTCATGAAGCAAGTTTTCCAAGAGAAAAAAAGTTTGTTGCCTGGTTAGATGAAATAAAAGAAGATGCAGAAGCTATTTTTTTATTAGGCGATTTGTTTGATTTTTGGTTCGAATATAAAACAGTTGTTCCTAAAGGATTTGTAAGGACCTTGGGGAAGTTAGCCGAAATTAAAGATTCAGGAATTCCTATTTACTTTTTTGTGGGGAATCATGACTTGTGGATGTATGATTATTTTAAAAAAGAATTAAACATTCCTGTTTTTCACAAACCTCAAGTTTTTAAGATTAACAATAAAATTTTCTTTATTGGCCATGGAGATGGTTTAGGCCCTGAAGACAAAGGCTATAAACGCATGAAAAAAGTGTTTACCTTTCCTTTGTTTAAATGGCTTTTTAGATGGTTACATCCAGATTTAGGAGTTCGATTAGGGCAGTATATGTCTGTTAAAAATAAAGTGATTTCTGGTGATGAAGATGCCAAATATTTAGGCGAGGAGAAAGAGTGGCTAGTGCAGTATTGTCAAAGAAAGTTATCTCAAGCGCATTATGATTATTTTGTATTTGGTCACAGACACTTACCTTTAGAGATACAACTTGAAGAAAATAGTATGTATCTAAATCTTGGAGACTGGATTCAATATTTTACCTATGGTGAGTTCAAAGAAAGCTTTAAAATATTAAAATATAATCCATAAAAAAAAGCGACAAATTGTCGCTTTTTTTATCTAATTAAAGTTGATTTTATTTCAAGTTAAAACTTACTCTTGCAAATAAGAAACGACCTCCAATACCAAATTGTTGTGATCTTCTAGACCAG
>JBNMNV010000079.1:0-12398 GCA_051278125.1 Polaribacter sp.
CTTTTTCCGCTTTATCATAAAGGTTGTTAATATAATCTTGAGGTAAATGCGGGTTTTCTATCGCTAAACATTCCATAAATGTTCTTTGAGGCACTTTTTCGCCATTTGGTAGTAATTTTTTATTATTTTCATAAAGAGATCCGTTTATGTGTTTATCGTAAAACTCACCTTTTGCCCAATTTTGTTTAGGGTTACAGGTCATATAAAGCTTTCTTTTTATACCGTATTTGTCGTTATGCTTTCTACCAATCCTAGTAGATAAAACAGAATAAGCTTTTTTATGTGTTTCTCCAACTTCCTCCATCCAACCACCTGTATATTCTTTAGAACCTAATCTTTCAAACATTTTATCTGTAGGTAAATATTTAACTTCTAAAAAATTAATCCTACTTCCATTTTCATGTTCTAAATAATTATATTTACCATTAAACTTATATCCAGTTATTCCATAAGCTTTGAACACATCATCAAAAGACGGCTTTACAGAATCTATTATATCTTTTAAGGTCTTTCTAGCAACAAACCAATTAGTACCTGGATAAATCTCACCCATAAAAGCTAACCAGCAACAACCAGTCCAAGTTTTTGCACCTCCAGCAGCACCACCGTACATAAATTCGTCAATATTATTGTCCGTAAGAATACTTAATGCTTTTTTTTGTTTTTCGTGAGTAGCAATTTCCCCTTTAACAAAAGAGCCTTCACTGTTATTTGCAATTCCATCTACTATAAATGAAAAATCTCCTCTCTTAAACATTTCAATATGAATGTCTAGTAAGGAGTTTTTTTCTAGTAGTTCGTTTATTTCTTGTTCATCAAATTCTGATATCTCACTCATTCTAAAATGTTTCGTCTAATTCATCATTACCATCAGTAATATCATAACCTAACTTTATTAACTCGACAACAAACCAGTAGGGCATCATCTCTGTCTTTTTTATTATCATCCGGTTAAAGTCGGTTATTATTACTTTTTGGTCGTTTATGTCCTGCAATCCAAATTTATCTAAATACAAATCTAGTAAATCGTTATAGTTTTCTTGTATGGTCATGTTATATAAAATATTTACAATAACCCCAATTAACAACCTTTTCCCCGTCTTCAAAGGTTTTTCTCTCACTATAAGAACACCACTCCCCGTCATAATAAACTACCTCGTAGTATTTAGATTTCCCTAAATCGTTAATGTGTTCTATTTCCGCTAGTACTGGCTCTAAATAATCAGGGTAGTGCGTAACATCGTCTATAGTTACTTTTTCCCCTAAATCTTTTAAAAACATTTTTAACATATCTAATTTAGCTTTATAAACCTTATTTTTTTTGTTTTCTGGGTATTTTTCTATAACTAATTCAAACATTTCTGCTGTTCTTTTATAACTTTCAATATTTTCATTACTTACCATAATTTACTATTTATATTTTGTTATTAATTAATTTTTAAGTATTCATCAACCCAAACCTCTGCTTTGCCCCTTTCTTTTTCTATAACTCCATTTTCAGTGCTTATCAAAAAATCAATTAACAGTTCTCTTGGGCTTTTAAAATTAAATAAAATTAATCCCTTGGCTTCGTGTTCTTCTGCAATCGTTTTTATAAGGCTAATCATAAAATTAACATCAATCGTTTCGCCCTTATGGGTTTCTAATATTTCTAAAAGTCGTTTATCTATGTACATATTTTATTAATTTTTATTTGCTAATTTACCTAAAATCTTCTTTCAATAAACCATATTACATTTATTACGCCAATTATTAAAGCTATTAATATCGAGTACTGTAACGGAATTAACCATCCAATAAATCCAGATAAAGAAGGGAATAATATTAATGCTACAGCAAGGTCAATAATTAATTTAACATTTTCTTTTTTTTTAAGTTTTATTTGGTTTTCTTTATCCTCTTTCGTTACCTCAACTCTATAGTCATGCGCTTTGTATTCATTACTTACCATAATTTACTATTTATTTTTTTTATTAGTTAATATTTTTTACTAGGTTAATTATGAACAATACTATCAAAAGAAATACTGACAACTTCATCTATTGTAATTTCATTGTTTTCTAAAAAAGAATCTAAAGCTTTTTTTATATTTTCACTGACTAATGTAATTGATTCACATATCGCATTTTCTTCAAAATCGACTGTTTCGTAAATTATTTCGTAATAATTCATTTATATTTTTTTATTCTTATTTATTCCTACTTTATTTAGTACATCTTTAAATCCAATTCCTTTTTCAAGGCAAAATTCAAGAAACAAACTTTCTGCAACCGTATTTTTATCTACGCCTAAATCTATACAGGTTTGCTCTAGCAAAACAATTACACTCGCCTTAATACTTAAATTGTAAGGCTTCTTTTTATCTAAAACGTTTTTCTTATTGTTTGGCATTTATTTCTTCTTTAGGATTAATGTATTCAATACCGTTAGCCATCTCATAACCCAAAACAAATGCTATAACCCATCTAGCATCATGTGCGCTCTTTGCAGATGATCTTCTGTATGCTGTATAACTCATTTCAAGCCTTTCGTACATTTCTGTACCTTTTAATTCTTCTATCTCTAAAATCTTCTTATACCTCTTCAAGTAACTATCCATTCCTAACTGTTTAAAATTAATACTAACAACGCTGTGTAAAATACTATTGCTATAAGTACTCTAATTTTTTCTGATTTTTTCATAATGTGTTTTTTTTATTTAGTGTTATCTGATTCAGTAAAAATAATATTAATTTCAGTCCTTAAGTACCTATAGTACTTTCTTTCTGTTTTCCAAGAAATGTATGAAGCTATTAAGTCTTGGCCCCACTCAAATCCAATATAAGGAGCTAGCCAATGCGAGTACATTTCATAGTGCAATATTTTTTTCATTGACAAACGATTTAAAGCATTAAGTTTGTCAGTCTTATTTCTCCACTCTCTAATTTTTTCTGTTAGTTCCATAATTTATCTTTGTTTTTGTCAATCCTTTAAAAAGTCTTTTACTTGTTGTTCTGGTAATGAATATTTACCATTGTATTGCAACCAATCAGCAAACAGAACCAACTGCTCGCTATCGCTTTCACAACAACGTGTAACAGAAATACCTTTTAACTTTTTATTTACTAGAGTTAGTTCAGCAACTATAGCAATATTTATATCAGTGGGTTTTTTTTGTAGTTCTTGTATTCTTTCTTCGATTTGATTCATTAGTTCCATAATTTATCTTTGTTTTTTATTTGTAAAAACTACAAATTTTTAATTTTTTCAACCATATCTATTACGGCTAATTCGTTTGTACCAAAACCATACCATTCACTTTCTAGTAAATATTCATCAAGACTAGCTTTCCAGCAGTAGCGGTTTTCAAATCTTCTGTTGTTTAAATCTCCAACTCTTTTGTTAAACTTGTAAAGCTTAATTTCCCATCCTTGCTGTACTACATTACTTAATTCTTCCATAATCTATCTTTGTTTTTTATTTTTAGTGGGGTTGTATGCTTTAAAAATTACCTCTTAAATGCCTTTATTGCTGTTTTTAATAATTGTTTAGCAACTTCATTTAATAAACCTGCTGTTTGTCTTTGCTTGTACCATAAATAGAGTATAACTAAAGTTTGTATTATATCTGTTATGTTTAATTCTTCCATAATTTATCTTTGTTTTTTAAAAATTGCCGTAATTAACCTGCAAACACTTTAGCCCTAAACCTCTCCACTCCGCTACCATAGAATCTCTATCTTCTAAAACAAAAGCTATTTCATCAAAGTTTACCCCATACTTTACAAGTTGAGTAGGTTTAACATAAGTATCATGCCTATGGTCTTTATCTGGTCGCATTAAAAGAGCAGAAGGCACTAGTCCGTGCTTTATTAGCCATTTTTCAGTAACATCTCTAACCTCTTCTCTTCTACCAGTGCAGAAAATTATTCTATAGTTAGATTGTAAGTTACTAACCAAATCCACTATTTCCTGTATTGGCTTATCATCAAAACAAGAAGCGTAAAATTTATCGTAATTAGGCGGGTTTGTTTTTAAGTATTTAAGCCTGTCCCCAACTTTTGCAATGGTTCCGTCAATATCAACTACTACTATGTCTTTTTTCATAATCTATCTTTGTTTTTAATTGTTTTTATAAGCCGTTAGAATCAACCTCGTAATTAACAAAATCCACAGAATATAAAAACTCTTCCATTTGGTAATCATCTGCTAATTTGTTTGTCAGGTGTTTCATTATTTTATCCTTAAATTCTTCTTTTGCTTGTTCGATTTGCTCATCATTAAAACCATTATGGTTAGAGAATGATTTAAGCGTTACATTTACTTGTAGATTTATAAGCATTGACTCATCTACATTTTTAGTTCTTTGTGACATAATCTATTTTTGTTTTCACAAATATACGTATAAAGTATTACATACGCAACAAGATACGGAGGTAAAGGTGGAATTAGGAAAAATTTTTGTGTGGGGTGGAAAGAGGTCACCCCTCTTTTTAAGTTGGGGGGCCTACCTCTTACCTCTGTATTTAGTCCTTTATCCAGAGGCCTGCTCTCCTTGTCTCCAGCCTATGCGCCAAGTAGACTCAATTACTGACTATCAGTGTATTATCTTTTACCGTTCCGGTGTAATATCTATAGTTTTTATCTGTTTTTGCTTCATTTTAAGCAGAAGTTGCATTTCTTCTTTCGTGAAGTCACTTAATTTAACAGGTTTTTGCTCTCGCTTCTGTAAGTTATCAGCTTCATATAGTCCTAGATGTTTAGAAAGGTCACTACTTGCACGCTGTTTATCAATTAGTTTTATTTCTATCGTTACAGTCTTGATCTCGTCTCCTTTCCTGTTCTCCTCTATCCTTGTTACCTCCTTGAATGATTGAATACAACGTCGTTCTGCTGCCGGTAGGGCCTTGAGTTCGTCGGTTGTTAGGCCTATGTAGTCGGTTGCATCCATCGTACGCCAGTTGTTGAGTTCTTCTATTACTTGACTGGCGTATATGTCTGTTCTACTTGCTAGCCTCTGCCGTTTCTCCTCTATGTACCATTGGTTCGATGGGTTCTTTAGGATAGCCTGGCATAGGTGCCCGGCTTTGTTCTGACTTGTTCCTGGTCTTACTTCCTGAACGGCTTTGTATTTTCGATAACCATTTGAGTAATAGCAATCTATCACCTCTTGATGAAACTCCAGGATATCCCGGTTCTTTGGGGTTGTTACTGCACCAGAGGTTTTTGTGGTTGGTGTTTTGTTTGGGTTTGTGGGTAGTTCTTCCATCTCTTTTAATTATTAGTTTAACATTCAATACTTTTACCTATCTTACCGGATAAAGTTTTTCTTATTCTTTTGTTGTTACTCTCTCTTATGATATTGGTTATAGTTTAACCTTTATGTTTAGTAGACAATCCACTATTTTTAGTACATAACGGCCCTATTTTAAACACTATTTAAAGAATGTTGTTTAATACCTTCTTTGTCTTATCTTATTGGCTTATATCCTCTCTATGGTCCTGAAGCTTTGTTGCCGTTATTTCTAGTAGACAAATCAGGTTGTTTAATTTACATACTAATTGTTTAAATTTAAACATTATAATGATTGCAAAGATATAAATTATTCTTTTTAGTAAAATTAAACTCGTTTTAACGTTTCATATCTATTTAAAAGAACTATATTTGTATCAATATCAATACTTATTCTTTTTATTGATTATTTGCCAAGGTAGAAAACTCTTAATTTTCTACATTAGTTTCAAAGCGTGAGTTTTGGCTTCGGGTGAAAATCTACATTTAACAATTTTCGGAATTGTGCAAAGATCGTATCTTTAATGTAGAACTAATTTTAAAACCAATATATCATGTTATCATTTGAACAAAAAGCTGAAAACAAAGCTTTAAATATTTTAAAGAATTACGATTACTGTCTAGTGACTCCTATTAAATTTATAAATGAATTTTTTGAGGCTGAAACTAAAAAACCTGTGCGTTGTACTACCATTGAACAAATAAGAGATTTATTTAATAGTGAGGATGACGTCATGATTGAAACCCCTGACGGATGCAACTACTAACCTTTAAAACTAAATTGTTATGCTAGATTATACTAAACAAGATCCAAGAGATATAAGTGCTTCGATTGAGGCAAAGCAAGATAAGTTTAACGAGGTTCAATGTATTATTGATTCCGGAAAAAGTTTTCCTTTGTTTCTTATTGGCAGACAGAGACGTCTACAGGCCAGAATTGACGCTTTGAAAATTATACTTAATAAAATTAACAATATTTAAAACTACATACCATGAATAACACGATCATAAAAGTAAAAACATTAAGTGATTCAATTATTGAAGGTTTTTTACTGTCTCATCAGCGAAATTTACCTAAAAATTCAAATTTAATAACTGTAGAATATGAGGTATCAAAAGAAGGCCTTTTAATGAATACTATAAATATTTACAAATGCTTTTTAAAACGAGGTGCAAAAACCTATATAATTAGAAATAAATTTTAAAACTTTACACCATGAAAAACAATAAAATCAATTTCGACAAACAAAACAAATTATTTACGACTGGTCTTTTAATTTTTGCCATTGCAAATTTATCTTTTTATATAGTCTTATTAATACTGAACCTTTAAAACTTTACACTATGAACATTTATACATTAAAAGAAGGAGTGCTAAATGATAACGAAATTTTTATCGCTGATGAAGGCAAGGTTTTCAGAGGTAACTATATTGCAGTAATTAAAGAATATAGTTTTGTTAGCTGCTGGTATAACAAAGAAACCGTAAAACGTTTTAGAACTCAAAAAAGCTTATCAAATTACTTGGGTAAAAATTATCCTGAATTTTGCTATTAACACATAAAACTTTACACCATGAATAAATTATCCCAATATCAATTAAAATGCGGTATTCAAAATAGTATTAAAATGATAAAGCACTATAATAACCAAATCAAAACTAATAATTCAAAATTTTTAAAAATGTATCTACAATCAACATATCAAGATTATGATAGGTATAGTGCATTAATAACAGATAAAAATTGGATATTAAAAAACGCTCAAATTTAAACCTTTACACCATGAAAAACATAAACTTTAACACAATTTCAAAATTATTATTTATTTGCTTCTTTCTTACTGCTGCTATTGTTTTATTAGTAGACGTTTTCACCAACGGCGCAAAAATATAAATTATTATCATTAACTTTTAAAACTATAAAATTATGAGATACTTTAACCTAAAAACAAATCACGGAACCGAAACAGTCGATGAACTAGACAGGAACGACTTCAAAACATACAAAGAATACAGAATAGAATTAAGACGGCTTAAAAGCGCGTATTTTATTGCTGGTATGAATGTATACATCAGCCAAAGAGCTTGCAAGGATTGGAATTAAAAAATTAACTTAAAAATATACAAAATTATGAATGCAGAACTTTCAAAAATAGGAAAAAACAGAATGGGCACTTTATCAATTGATTTAAAAATAAAGGGAATGAGAAAACCTCAAGACTTTATTTTTTATCCAATAAACAAAGAAACACAAATTTTAATGATTCAAAGTGATACACGAATTGCTAAATTAAGTTTAGATGGTAAAGGAGTTATGAGCAGACCACATCAAAATGGTGCTTATTCCGTACATTTAAGTATTGACAAGTTAACGCCTTTTATTTTTACTAATGAAGACTGGCAAAAAATTAAAGATGCTTTAAAGCTAACAAGCTGCAAGGAAGCCGGTAAAAAAGAAAACGGAATTATTCAAAGTGATAATTCTGGAGCGATATCAATTTTTAACCTTTAAAAACAAAATTATGAAACTATCAAAAAACGATTTTTTAGCCCTTACAAATAAAAACGAAATTGCAATCACTTTTGGATCTGCTTTTAATATCGTTTCAAATAAAGAAACAATTTTAATACCAACTTCAAAACCTAGATTTTCAAAAAAATACAATTTGCACAAATTAACACTTACAAATAAAAATAATTTAGCCGGTGCAAAATTTTACGCATATTTAAGAGGTGAAAATGTAACTTTTGCATATTCTGACTCGCCTATAATGATAAAAAGCATAGAAATACTAAAAACCTTGCAATGTTCTAAAGTTTTACAATTAATGGATCAAGATTTTAGTTACTGCGAATCCTTAAAAAATGTTTTATTAGAAAACAAAGATGTAAATAAAAAAGACCTTGAAACAGAATTAAATATTTTTATATAAAAAATAAATCATGCAAAATACTACAATATATTCAAACGGGTCAAAATGGCTGGGCGAAGAACCCGACACAATAGATAAATTAATAAGTGTTTTAAAAAATAACACTATTGAAGAACGTTTTTTTGAACCTTATCAAGGCTATAAAAATAAAACTGATAGAATAAAAAATTCTTTAAACAGATCGCCAATAGATAACAGCGAAGAAATACAAAAAATTCATGGTAAAAACATGTTTTTGTTTTTTGGTAATTTTGAAGAAATAAGCCATGTTTTTAGAATTGCAACTTGTGAGCCTGAATTAATAAACAAACTAAAAAAGGCTATTAAAGAAAATAAAGGATATAAAAAATATTTTAAAAAAACTAGAGTTTAAAAAAATAAAAAATGGATATTTTTAACACTATTGCAGCAGCAACAAAACCACAAAAACAAAATTATAAACCAAAATTCTACTATTTACGTAGATGCGTGAAAATTATAAATAAAAGTAAAAATACAACTGATTTACACGAAGCCAGGAACCTTGTAAATAAAGTTTTTTTAATTCATCAGGAAGTTACAAAGCTCATTAATTTAATGGAACTCAACAAAGAATGGTATCTATTGCAGGAAGGCCCAGATTACTATTTTTTGCAAGATAGTATAGAAAGTGCTTATTTTTTAGTAAAGGATAAATATCACGACTTACATTGGAATCAAAAAGGATTCAACGCATATTAAAAAACAACCTAAACACGTTTTAAAACTGTTTATTTGCTTTTTATGGTAAATTGATGCAATTGTATTGGTTAAAAGTTCGATTCTTTTAAAAGCACTAAAAATACTAATCTTAAAACTAAAAAACATGAAAACTACAGTAACTAATATCTTAAACAGGAAAGAAACAAATTTATTTGTAAATAATTTTGATCCAAAATATAATTTAATTAGCCATATAATTTGCCAAAGAAAACAAACTAACCAGTTATTAAATAAAGAATTTAGAAAAAATTTAGAATCTGAATTATCAATAATTGAAAAAAAATCAATCAACGGCGAAAAAATAGCATTTTGTATCGAATTAGATTTAATTTCAAGACAAATTTTAAACTAAAAAAACTAATCAGGTGCAACATACCAAAACTATAAAAAACTATCTTAAAAGCGGTATTTTGCACCTTAAATAATAATAAAATGGAATTTAAAAAAGATCAGATTATTGTTTCCATAACTGGATTTGAATATAAGATAAAAGAAATAAAAGAAGGTTTTATATTTTTTTATAAAAATTCTACAATTAATACTATTCACATTAATACAATGAAACGATACATTAAAAAATCATTATACATTATAAAAAAATAAAAAATTATGAAATATAAAGCAATTCAAAAAAGTGATTTTAACTTTAAATTTACCGGTCATGGTCACTATAAAGTAACTTATTTTAGCCCGAACACTACAAAAAAATGGGCCAAAACAATTACAGATATGCAAATCATTGACCTCACTAAAAACGAGGATGATCCAAAACAAAAAGATTTAAAACATTTAAAAGAAATCTGTAAAAATTAAAAAAAATAATACTATGCTTTAATATTTTAAAGTTCCTGAAAATGTGTGCAAGGAGAAAAAATAAAAGTTTACCAATATTGGGTGCATATTTAAAAACCTGTCGCTGGTTTCTGCATTGCAGGCTTATAACTTGTATAAATTTCTAAAAAATAACTTATAAAAAATAAAAAAATAATACCTAAAGACTGTGTAAATTCAAAATGTAATGAAATCATATATGTAATAAAAAACAAATTACATATGATGCTGCAATGCGATAAATGTATTCAAAATAAAAAACAAAAAAAATGAAAATAACTAAATGTACTCATGTAACACAAACAGAAAAAAACCATTTAAAAGAATTTTTAAAAAGTGGCTTAATTGATGCAAAAATTAATACTAAATTTTATAGTATTATTTCTAGTAAAAAAGAAAAAGAAAAAACACTTTATAAAATTAGAATATCATCCCCGTATCAAAGTCTTTTAGGGTTAAAAAAATACAGTATTCAAAATATAGAAATCTTAAAATAAAAAAATGCCAAGATATTTTAAACAAAATGGTAAAAAAGTACCAAACGTAAGAACAGAAAAAGCTTGGATTGTAATACCTGTAAAAGGAAATACAGAAACCTATTTAGTGCAGCCAAAGGTAGCGGATTATATAGAAAAGCTAGAAAGTAAAATAAAAAACAAACTATAAAAAATGGAAATAAAAAACAAAGTAATTTTAAGCCTTTCTAAAGGCATAAAAAAAGAGTTTACAGTAAACATACCTTTATCCAGAATAAAGACTAAATACGCTATCGGAGGCTTATTTATAACTAGTACGCAACCCTTTCAAGTTGGTATTATAAAAAGTTTAACTTGTTTTAGTAGTCAAACGTATAAAAATTAACCTTAAAAAATAAAAAATAAATGGAATTTAAAGAAGCACTTGAAATACTTGGAATAGAAAAATATAGTGAAAGAATAATTAACAGTAATTCTAAAGGTGAATTAATACATTTGTACGAATATTTTATAATGGCTCAAACTATTGGAAAAACTAATTGGTTTGCTAATTGGTTCGAAGAAATTGTAAAATACGCTGAAGATGAATGGAAAAGACCTGAAAGCGTTTTTCAGCATATTGCTCAATTACTAGAGGATCAAATAAAAGCCTCTGAAAAACATCAATAAAAAATGAAACCACTAATAAAAAATAAAAAATATTCTCTCGAAGATTATAAAAAAAGTAGGCATCCAATGAATTTAGAGATTTGTGTTATTTCTTTTTCTGGTATAGAAGTAAACGTAAAAAAAACAGAAACCGATAAAAAAGAAAACGCAATATTTCAAACAGATTATCACGGAATAAAAAGAAACTCAAAAATTAATATTGTTAATCTACTAAAAAAAATATAAAAATACTAACCTTTAATAAGACCTATTAAGACTATTAAATTTAGTTGTTGTTAGGCACAGTTTATTATGAAAAGCACAGAAACAATAGAAATAAAAATTGCGAGATACAAAAAAAGCATAAAGAAATTTAAAGATGATGATACATTAGATGATGATATTAAAAAAAGAGCAATTTTTAATATGCAATGTTTGATAAGAGAATTGAAATGGGTTATGGCTTAATTGTGCCGAACAACCCTATAACAACAACTAATATTAATAATCTAATTCCCCCGAAATCGGGGGAATTAAAATAAAATAGATATGTCAAAAATAGATAGAGAAATTGTATTCAATAAATATGGGGGTAAATGCGCTTATTGCGGTGATTCTTTAAAAAGAATGCAAGTAGACCACATTATACCACAAAGAAACTTTTTAGATTCTATTAAAAAAAACTATGATATTCCTATTTTCTTAAAACATTTAAAAGAAGATGATTTAAACCATATTGATAATTTAAATCCTAGTTGTGCTACTTGTAATAATTTTAAAGATACCTTTAGTTTAAGAATGTTTAGAAAAGAACTAGAAAAGCAAGTTAATAGAGCAAAAAAATATAGTAGGAATTTTAGATTTGCTTTAAAATTTAATCAAATTACAGAAACACCTAAAAAAATTGTGTTTTACTTTGAGCGATTAACGAATAGCAAATAAAAATATGAAAAAACTAAATAAATTACATGGTATTTTAAGGAGGTACAAGTATTTTTATTACGAAAAAAATATTAGCTTGGTATCAGATTATGAATACGATGTAATTGAAAAAGAATATGACAGTATGTGTTTATTGTACAATATACCTGATAAAAATAGAGTTTCTAATTTTGTTGGGTTTAATATAAAAATACCAATGAATATAATCTAATAAAAAAGAAACCCTAGCTATTTAATAGTTAGGGTTTATGCTTTAAAAAGCTTTTAACTGACTTACATCCATTTCCTGCCAATACGTTATATTTTTTCTTTTCTCTCTAATAGATTGGTTCAAAGCTTTTCTAGTAAGAAGTAAGTTTTCTTCTTGGTTCTTTAAAATATTAATGTTGCTGTCAATTTCTGCCCGGGTGTAGGTTTGTTTTTGTTTCATTTTAAACTGTTTTTAAATTGGGTTAATTTGTTTTGATCCTTGTATAAATTTCTAAAAAATTCTTCTAATGCTAAAATTTTACATTTATTTTTAAAATTTGCATATTTACCATTATTAATTGCTAA
>JBNMNV010000080.1:0-12276 GCA_051278125.1 Polaribacter sp.
CGTCTTTCTTTACTTAAATCCCTTTCTGAGGTTGCTAAAGAATACAATGTTCCGTTAATCAGCGGAGCTTCTGCAGAAACTAAGAACGAACTTGCAAAAATCATTGAAGGACTTGCAACAGTTGGAGTTGATACAGTCATGGTTATGCCACCAAAAACGAAGGCGGTTCCTTCTGAAAAAGAAATGTATGAGTACTATGCACTCTCTGAAGCAACTGCAAAAGATGTAGGCGTAACAATTATGCCTTATAACAATCCTGATGCAGCAGGTTATCATGCGCTCTCAACTGACCTTCTTTTAAGACTTTCTGTTCTTCCTAAAGTAACTGCTCTTAAAATATCAACTATAGATGTTTCAATTATTGAAACTCTGATGTTAGAGAACAAAGATTTAAAAATTTTGGCAGGAGTAGACACAGTTACTGTACATGCAGGACTCGCTGGAGCATGTGGTGGAATTACAGGTGTAGGTACTATCTTCCCAAAAGCAAGTGTTACTATGCAGGAGCATGTTTTAAATGGAGAATGGGATGAGGCAAACAAAATTTCTAAGGCTTTAAATTCCTTATCGTATCTGGATGCTCAGCCGCTGCTTATGGAATATCTTAAGCTTGCTATGGGAATTCATCATAATGATGTTGCTGGAGGGGTGCGTACCTTTGGTAAGAAATTAACTAAACAACAAATTGATGATGTCCGTGCAAGATATATTCTGGCGAAAGAAAGACTTGAAGTTATGGACTTAATAAGTTGATCCTTTCAAATATTCAAAAATGAGAAAGCTTCGTTTTTACAGTAGGCATAATGTAGACTTAATAACACGTTTACCATAATTCTAGAGATGGTTATGAGAAAAGGTTTTTCATTTCAAGGTATTGTTGCAAAAATACCTATTATCAAAAAAAGTAGCTTACAAACGCGTAAATTTAAAAAAAAAGTATTTAAAAAATAAGTAAAGATGACAGGAAAAAACTACATAGGCAATCAATTATCTTCCAAAGGAAACAAAACATATACAACATTTAATCCAGAATTAAATACAGAAAACCAAACTATATTTACGGAAGTTTCAACCGAAGAAATTAAAGAGGCAGTTGATTTAGCATCAAAAGCGTTTAAAGAATTCAGAAATACTTCTGGCGCAAAAAAAGCCGAATTTCTAAACACAATTGCAGATGAAATTTTAGCATTAGATGATGTGTTGATAAAAATGTATTGTTCAGAAACAGGTTTGCCAGAAGGAAGAGCAAAAGGAGAAAGAGGGAGAACAGTTGGGCAATTAAGAAGTTTTGCAAATTTAGTAGCAGAAGGGTCTTGGGTGGAAGCAACTATAGATGCTGCGCAGCCAAACAGAGAACCAATGCCAAAATCGGATATCAGAAAAATGCTAATTCCTTTAGGGCCAGTTGTGGTATTTGGAGCAAGTAATTTCCCTTTAGCATATTCAACAGCAGGTGGCGATACAGCAGCAGCATTCGCGGCGGGTTGCCCGGTACTAGTAAAATCGCATCCAATGCATGCTGGAACAGGAGAATTAGTGGCATCAGCAATTGTAAAAGCAGCTGAAAAAACAGGAATGCCAAATGGCGTTTTTTCGAACTTAAATTCAAGTGGAATAGAGGTTGGGCAACAATTAGTTTCGAATCCAAAAGTAAAAGCAGTTGGTTTTACAGGAAGTATTCGTGGAGGAAGAGCCTTGTTAGATTTAGCAGCTAAACGAGCTGAACCAATTCCTGTGTTTGCAGAAATGGGCAGTATAAATCCTGTAATAATTTTACCAAAAGCCTTAGAAAATAGACAAGCAGAAATTGCAAAAACGTATGCGGGTTCTATTACTTTAGGATCAGGTCAGTTTTGTACAAATCCGGGTTTATTATTAGGAATTAAAAGTGATGCTTTAAGCACTTTTGTTCATAATTTATCTCAAGAAATTATGGATATTAATCCTTCTTGTATGTTGCATCCAAACATCAAAAAAGGATACAATTCAAATAAAGAAAAAGTAGTTTCTCAAGATCATGTTCGTGTTACAGCAAATTATGAATCTGATGTTGAAAATAATTATGCACAACAAGCAGTGGTTTCAGTAGATGGAAAAACATTTTTAGAAAACGCTACATTACACTTAGAGGTTTTTGGACCTTTTTCGATGGTTGTTCAGTGTGAAGATACCGATGAATTAGAACAAGTAATTGCGAGTCTAGAAGGGCAATTAACAGGAACCGTTATTTCTGATGAAAACGAAGTGAGCAACTATCAAGCTGTAATTGCGGCATTACAAAATAGAGTTGGTAGAATTATTTTTAACGGAGTGCCAACGGGTGTGGAGGTTTGTGAATCTATGGTTCATGGAGGCCCATATCCTGCGTCAACAGATAGTCGTTTTTCTGCTGTGGGAATCGCTTCTATAAAACGTTGGGTGCGTCCTTTTAGTTATCAAGATTGGCCAAATGAGTTGTTGCCTGAAGAGTTGCAAAATGAAAATCCGTTAGCTATTTTTAGAACTATAGATGGATTAAGAACTAAATATAAAATTTAAGTATGCAAATGTATAAGATTCTTTTTTTAGTATCTATTTTCTTTATTTCTTGTAATAATGGAGAGGAAAAATGCGGAAATTCATCATCAGAATTAGAGACCCTTATCCAATCTCATCAGAAAAGAAAATCTTTTGACAGAGATCAATATCCTTTAGGGATTTACACCAGAGAACATTATAAAGCAGAAGCAGCATACGCAGAAAATCAGATGCAGTATTTTGAATGCATTAAAATGGATCAACTTTCTGAAACGGAACAAATCTCTGCAAAATTGTTGAAATTCGTTTTACAAGATAAAATCGATTATTACAAATTTGAGCGTTTCTTAAACCCTTTATTATCTGATTCAGGGTTTCATAGCAGTTTAAATTATCAAATAAGACCTTTAAATAATTATTGGGAAGTAAAAGAATATCTAAAAAAACTGAATAGTTTAACTGATTTTGTAAATCAGCATTTTGTGAATTTAAGAGAAGGTTTGGCAAAAGGAGTTTCGCAACCCAAAGTTATTTTTAAAGGATATGAATCTACCTATAATGATCATATTGTAGATGATTTTACACAAAGTCCATTTTATAAACCTTTTAAAAGTTTACCTTCAGGCATCTCTGAAACTCAAAAAGACTCGGTTTTAACGGCTGCAAAAATTACCATAGAAAACACTGTAGTTCCTGAATTCAAAAGAATAAAAGCTTTTTTTGAAACGGAATATTTACCGAAAACAAGAGCTACTTTAGGCGTTTCAGAAATCCCAAATGGAGCAGCGTATTATCAAAATAGAATTAATTTTTACACCACAAGTACTCAGTATACGGCAGATGATATTCATCAAATTGGATTGAAAGAAGTTGCAAGAATTAAAGCGGAGATGCAGAAAATAATTAAAGAATTAAATTTTAAAGGTTCTTTTGCTGACTTTTTTAACTTTTTAAGAACAGACAAACAGTTTTATGCAACTTCACCAAAAGAAATTTTAATGATTGCCAGAGATATGGCAAAAAGAGCAGATGCTCAATTGCCAAAATTCTTTAAAACACTGCCAAGAAAACCTTATGGAGTTGCGCCTGTGCCAGATGCCATTGCGCCAAAATATACAGGAGGACGATATGTAGGAACTTCAAAAAACAGCACAGAGCCAGGATATTATTGGGTAAATACGTATGATTTGCCTAGCAGAACTTTATATACCTTACCTTCATTAACGGTGCATGAAGCCGTTCCTGGGCATCATTTACAAGGAAGTTTAAATAATGAATTGGGAGATTCAATTCCTAATTTTCGCAAAAATTTATACTTGTCAGCCTATGGAGAAGGTTGGGGATTGTACTCAGAATTTCTAGCGGATGAAATGGGAATGTACACCACACCTTATGAACAATTTGGGAAATTCACTTATGAAATGTGGCGCGCTTGCAGATTAGTCGTAGATACAGGAATTCATGCAAAAGGTTGGACAAGAGAGCAAGTTGTAAAATATATGTCAGAAAATACAGCGTTATCTTTACATGAAATTAATACGGAAACAGACAGGTACATTTCATGGCCAGGGCAAGCTCTATCTTATAAAATAGGAGAACTCAAAATACGTGAAATGCGTAAAAAATCAGAAATGGAATTAGGAGATAAATTTGACCTCAGAGATTTTCACGAAATTGTATTAGAACAGGGTACGGTTACTTTGGCTATTTTAGAAGATCGTATCAACAATTACATTCATAAAACAAAAAATGAGTAAGCATACGTTTGTCTGTATTGATGCACATACTTGTGGAAACCCCGTTAGAGTAATCAAAAAAGGTGGCCCTGATTTGGTTGGGAAAACCATGAATGAAAAGCGTTTGCATTTTCTAAAAGAATATGATTGGATAAGAAAAGGGTTAATGTTTGAACCTAGAGGTCATGATATGATGAGTGGATCTATATTATATCCACCTCATAATCCGGAAAACGATTTTGCTGTTTTATTTATAGAAACTTCAGGCTGTTTGCCAATGTGTGGTCATGGAACTATCGGTACTATTACGATTGCTATTGAAGAAGGTTTAATTACGCCTAAAATCCCAGGAAAACTTAGGATGGAAGCTCCTGCGGGTTTGGTTGAAATAGCATATTCGTTGAAAAACGAAAAAGTTGAATGGGTGAAGTTAACCAATGTAAAAAGTTATCTAGCAGCCGAAAATTTGACTATAGAATGTCCTGAATTAGGAGAACTTACTTTTGATGTTGCTTATGGTGGAAACTTTTATGCAATTGTAGATCCTCAGAAAAATTTTAGTGGAATTCAAGATTTTACAGCAACAAAAATCATTCAATATTCTCAAGTTTTAAGGGAGCGAATTAATAAAAAATATCCAAATCAATTTGTGCATCCAGAAAACGAAAGCATCAAAGATGTAACGCACATGCTATGGACAGGAACTCCAATTCACGAAACCTCAGATGGAAGAAATGCTGTTTTTTATGGTGATAAAGCTATTGATAGAAGTCCTTGTGGAACAGGAACTTCAGCAAGATTAGCACAATTATATGCTAAAGGAAAACTAAAAGTTGGCGAAAATTTTATTCACGAAAGTTTTATTGGTAGTACTTTTACAGGAGTTGTAGAGGAAGAAACAACATTAAATGGAAAATTAGCGATTATTCCTAGTATAAAAGGTTGGGCAAAGATTTATGGCCAAAATACCATTACTATTGATACAGAAGATGATCCTTATGCCCATGGATTTAGTGTTATTTAAATTTTAAATATGAAGAGAAATACCCTTATTGTAAATTTTTTTTTACTGTTAGTCTTATCCTCTTGTGTTGAGAAGGAAGAAAAAAAGACATTACAAGATTATGAAAATGCAGTTAGCTTTTTGTACGCGAATTATAATAACAAAACTGCTTTTAATCTTTTTACACAAGTAAATTGGTTTGAAAATAATTCAGGGTTTTGGTTCATAGAGCATCATAAAGATGGAAAAGAGTTTCAGACAGTTTCTTTTGATGATTTTAAAGTAAAACAACTTTTTGAATATGATAAGTTAGTAAAAGCAGTCACAGAATTCAATGAATCTTTTACGGATATAAATGAAGTCAGTTTTTCAGATTTTGAACCGAAACAAAATGGACTTTCATTTATCTATGCTAACGAAAAATACAACGTTAATTTAACAAGTTATGCAATAGAAAAAGTTAGTGAAGAAGTTGTACAAAAAGGAAATCCTTTTGAGAGTTTATCACCAGATAAAAAATGGATTGCTTTTCAAAAAGACTTTAATTTATATATTAAATCGACAAAAACAAACAAAGTTCATCAACTAACTTATGATGGTAGAAAAGAGTTTGAATATGCCTCTAGGTATGGTTGGTTTGATAAAATGAAAGGTGAGAATGGAGAACGTCCAAGAAACTTTTTTGTAAACTGGTCTAAAGACTCTAAATGGATTTCTACGAATTTGGTGGATACCAGAAATGCAGAGAAAATGTATTTGTTAGATTGGAGTAAAGACGATGTTTATAAACCAGAATTATTGTCCTATTATCGCGGTTCTCCTGGAGATTCTAACATGGTAATGTTGAAACCTGTGTTTTTTAATATTAGTACTAAAAAACAAGTGCAATCCAATTTGCCAAAACATACGCATATCAATTCTGTGAGCAGTCAATGGACCGACAAACCAGGGGTTCTCATAGCTCAGATTCCATATAGAGGATTTCAAAAAACTGAAATACTTGAGGTTGATTTAAATAAGCAAACAACAAAAAATTTAATAACAGAAACTTCTAAAACTAATATTGATAATTTTGAATATCACTTCTTAGAAAAAGGGCAAAAAATCATTTTTCTCTCTGATCGGTCAGGTTGGAGACAATTGTACTTGTTAGATCTAAATACAAATAAGACTAAATTATTGACAAGTGCATCCTATTTCATAAATGATATTCAATATATCGATGAAGAAAATGAGACGATTTATTTTCTAGCTTCAGGAAAAGAAGCAGAGAATAATCCATATCATCAACAACTTTATAAGGTCAATTTTAAAGGCGAAGAACAGTTGCTCACTCCAGAAATGAAACACCATCAAATCAATTTCTCCAAGGATGGTAAGTACTTTGTAGATAATATTTCAACAATTAATTCACCTACAAAAACAGTTTTAAGAGAAGCTGTTTCAGGAAAAGTTTTAACAGAATTAACCAATGCAGATATTTCTGATGCAGAAAGTAGAGGTTATGAAACTCCGGAAACCTTCTCGATGATTGCTAAAGACGGAAAAACAACCATT
Source organism: Polaribacter sp. (assembly GCA_051278125.1). Taxonomy (GTDB): domain Bacteria; phylum Bacteroidota; class Bacteroidia; order Flavobacteriales; family Flavobacteriaceae; genus Polaribacter. Next base: position 6,814 of record JBNMNV010000080.1, read on the forward strand.
TATGGCGCGCTTTGGAAACCTACAAATTTTGATGCTTCAAAAAAATATCCAATCATAGATGCAACCTATACAGGACCTCATACACAAGTTTTTCCGAAATCTTTTGATGGAGCTTTTTCTCTGCAGTCTCTAGCAGAATTGAACTTTATAGTGATGAGAGTGGATGGTTTAGGTACGGCAGGAAGATCTAAAAATTTTTTAAATCATTCCTATAAAAATATGGGCAATAATCTAGAAGATCATGTTTTGGCGATTAAATATTTAGCGAATAAATATTCTTGGATAGATATTGATAAAGTGGGTATTTATGGACATTCTGCAGGTGGATATGATACAGGAAGAGCAATGTTAGCATTTCCTGATTTTTACAAAGTTGGTGTAGCAAGTTCTGCAGATCATGATTTTAGAATGGAAAAAGCTTGGTGGCCAGAAATGTACCAAGGCTGGCCTGTAGATTCTACCTATCAAAATGTGAGTAATATTACGAATGCAGCTAATCTAAAAGGAAAGTTACTTCTTGTGCATGGTGGATTGGATGATAATGTAAATCCATCAGCGACTTTTAAATTGGCAGAAGCTTTAGTGAATGCAGATAAAGAGTTTGATTTATTGATATTTCCAAGTCAAAGACATGGTTATCAAGGGAAAGCAAGAGATTATTTTTTAAAGAAAAGATGGAATTATTTTATTGAACACTTACAAGGTATAGAGCCTATTTGGAATTTTAATTTGGAATAATGAGCAAGGAAGTAGTAGTTATTGGTGGTGGAATAATCGGACTTTGTTCTGCATATTATTTACAAAAAGAAGGTCACAAAGTTACAGTAGTCGATAAGTCTGATTTCTCAAATGGAGCTTCCTATGTGAATGCAGGTTATATAACTCCAAGTCATTTTATTCCTTTAGCAGCTCCTGGAATGATTTCAAAAGGAATAAAATGGATGTTCAATTCATCAAGTCCTTTTTATGTAAAACCAAGATTAGACAAAGATTTCTTAAAATGGTCTTTGGCTTTTAAAAAATCTGCAACCAAAGCGAAAGTAGAAAAAGCAATTCCGGCACTAAAAGACATTAATCTTTTTAGTCGAGAGCTTTATGAAGATTTAAAAGCATCACAAACTTTTAATTTTTCCTATGACCATAAAGGTTTATTGATGTTTTATAAAACGGATAAAGCTGGAGAAGAAGAATGGAATGTTGGAGAAAGAGCAATAAAAGAAGGTTTAAAAGTTGAAAATTTATCAAAAGAAGAAACTCAAAAGTTACAGCCCGGTATTGATTTAAATATTAAAGGATCCGTTTATTATCATTCGGATGCTCACATGACTCCTAGTAATTTTATGCAACAACTAAAAGCGTATTTGGAACGAAATGGTGTAACTATTTTAGGTAATGAAGAGGTTTTAGATGCTGAAATTGTGCTAGGTGAAATTAAATCTATAAAAACAAAAAGTAAGACTATTACTGGCGATGAGTTTGTTTTAGCAACGGGTTCTTGGTCGCAAAAAATTGCTAAAAAATTAAATATAAATATACCAATTCAAGCAGGAAAAGGGTATAGCATAAATACAGCTAGAGACACTAAAATTACAATTCCGGCAATTTTGGTGGAAGCGAAAGTAGCAGTTACGCCCATGAATGGATTTACCCGTTTTGCGGGTACGATGGAAATTGGTGGCATTAATCATAAAATTAATCCAAAAAGAGTACATGCAATTGCAAAAGCAGGAGAAAGTTACTATTCAGGACTGCATATGAATCAACGAGAAAAAGACGCTGCAAAATGTGGTTTAAGACCTTGTTCTCCTGATGGATTGCCTTACATAGGAAAATCGCTACATTGTATTAATTTAACGATTGCAACGGGCCATGCAATGATGGGTTGGAGTTTAGGGCCTGCAACAGGGAAACTAGTTTCTGAAATTATTTCTGATAAAAAAACATCTTTAGATTTAAGTTTTTACAATCCTAGTAGAAAGTTTTAAATCTAAAGATGTTAAATTTTTATTTAAAAATTAATGACAACTACAAGTAGGAGTCGTAAAACTATTCGTATTCATATTTACAGGCACACCTTGATTGTAACCATCCATTTCAAAGTAAAACTTGCCTCTTTTTTTATCATAATTACCAATTTCATTCATACTGCTTACATCGTATAAACGACCATTAACCATCGTATACATCACAGAATTTGAGTTTTTAATATCCTCTAAAGGATTTTTACTTAAAATAATTAAATCTGCTAATTTCCCTTTTTCTAAAGAGCCTAATTCATCAGCAACCCCAATATAATCTGCACCATTTATGGTAGCTGCTTTTAAGGCTTCATGATTAGATAAACCACCTTGTTGCAACATCCATAATTCCCAATGCGCACCTAAACCTTGCAACTGTCCATGCGCACCTAAATTTACTTTTACACCTTCGTTAGCCAAAGCAGTAACCGTTTTGGAAGTCAAAACATGTCCATTTAAATACTCTTCTTCAGGAATCTTAATTCTGTGTCTTGAACGAGCATCCACCACATATCTTGGCGTGTATTTTAGTAAGGTTTTGTTTTCCCAAACATTTGTTTTTTGATACCATTCCATCTCACCATTCATTCCTCCATAATTTACAATTAGCGTAGGAGTATAGGCAGTTTCACTATTTTTCCAAAGTGATAAAACATCTTTATATACTGGGTTTACAGGGATGTTGTGTTCAATTCCTGTATGTCCATCAAAAATCATCGACATATTTGAGTAGAAATTAGATCCGCCTTCAGGAACCACATTTACACCTAATTCTCTAGCTGCTTGCATAATTTGCTGACGTTGTTCTCTTCTAGGTTGATTGTAACTTTTAATTGATTTTGCTCCGAAAGCTTTTGTTCTTGCAATGGCAAAACGCGCATCGTCTAAATTATTGACAACGGCTTTAAAATCGCCTTCTGCGCCATATAAAATAAATCCTGTAGAAAATAGTCGCGGTCCCACTAATTGGCCACTTCTTTGCAATTCTTCTAAGGTAAAAGCAGCAGCTGTATGCACAGATGGATCATGAGAAGTAGTCACTCCAAAAGCTAAATTTGCATAAAACTGCCAATGCTTTTGCGTACTTAATCCGTTTCTGAAAGCACCAACATGTGCATGAACATCTACCATTCCTGGCATAATGGTTTTGCCATTCATATCGTATACTTTCGCATCTGAAGGAATAGTAATTGAACCTGTTTTACCAACTTTTTCTATTTTATTATTTCGGATGATGATGGTTCCATTCTCAAAGATTTGATTTCCTTTCATGGTGATAATTCGAGCATTTTTAAATGCAATTCGTCCTTCAGGAACATCGGATTTCTCTTTTAAATTAATTTTAATTTCTTCCTCTTCTGCTGAAACTAAATTGGTTTTTGCAAACGGGTTTTGTGTATTGTTTACCACAGATTTTGTAAAATAGGCATCCCCTAAAGTCCAATGAACTTTTTGATTGTTGGTGGCCCAATGTAAGTTGATGCCTGCATTTTTAGACAAGCTTTCTACATGAAAAGATTTCGTATTTTGATCTAAGTTTATTTCACGACCATTCATTACAAAAGGAGCCACAAAAAGTTTGTGTAAGTGAATAAAAGCGATCCACTTATTATCAGGACTTGGTACTAATCTGTTGGCTAATTTTGAAGAAAAATGACTTCTTTCGTCTTTTCCATTTAAATCAACGCTTTTTAAGTTTTTAGTTAAACCTCCAAAAAAGGAACCTCCAGTTTGAAAGAAAATACGTTGATCATCCGCGGAAAAAACAGGAAATTCTCCTGGTTTAGAAACTCTTTTAGGCGATTTTCCATCGGCATTTGCCATGTAAATTCCTGTTTTTTTAGTATAATCAAAACCTTGATCTCCATTTCCAGCTTCTTTGCGATAAACAATTTTAGAATCTGAGCTATTATACGATGGAGTTCTATAAATTCCTTTTTCTTGTGTAATTTTTTCTAAACCAGAACCATCTACATTTACTTTATAAATAGCGCCTAAATTTTCATCATTCCAGGTAACAAATAAAATCGTTTTTCCATCCGAAGAAAAACTCGGTTCTGCTTCAAAATCAGATAAAGTGGTTATTCTTGTTGGGGTTCCCTCGGGTACTATTTTTTTATAAATATGACCTAAAGAGGTAAAAACGATGGTTTTTCCGTCAGGTGAAGTTTTTACATTTTTAATCATTTTTGACGTAAACTCCTCTTCAAAAACAGTTCTTTTAACCCGATGCGTTTCTGCCAATTTAATTTTTGTGTTTACGTGAAACGGAATGTTTTCGATCTGTTTACTCTCAATATTTATTTTATTGATTTTTCCTTGAGCCCAAATAATAATGTCTTTGTCATTGGGCATCCAAGAAAAATGAGGATACACTCCAAAAACTGCCCAAGCTTCACTTTGATCTTTGCTTAAGTTCTCATAAATAGGCCATTCTTTTCCACTTTCTAGTTCATGAATGTATAAAACAGACTTCGTTCTTACACGTTTTACAAAGGCTAAAAATTTTCCGTTATTAGAAATAACAGGTCGTGCAGCTCCTCCAGGTCCTCCCGTAATTCGCTCGGTTTTACCAGTTTCAAAATTGTATTGGTTGATGACATAAATCTGTTTATTTGGATCTTTATTATATTGAAAAGCGCCTCCGGGATACATGTCTTCTGCATAATATAAATACTTTCCATCAGGAGAAATTGAGGGATCATTGACATCCTGTTGATCATTTTTTCTTTTGGTTAATTGCAATCCAGCAGCACCCGAAAGCGGATATTGCCACATTTCGCCTGCACCTACAGAACGTTGAGAGGTATAATGTTTTCGGGCTATTAAAGCAGTCCCGTCGGGTATCCAAACAGCATTGTTTAATAACCTAAACTTTTCTTTGGTAATAGATTTGGCATTCTTGCCATCTGCAGTCATCACCCAAATATTATTCCCACCTTCTGCATCGCTTGTAAAAGAAATATAGTTCCCATTCGGGCTGAATCTTGGTTGCACTTCATACGCCAAACCAGAACGTAACATAGTTGCTTCTCCTCCAGAAATAGACATGGTATAAATATCACCCAATAAATCAAAAACAATGGTTTTTCCGTCTGGAGAAACATCTAAATTCATCCAGGTTCCTTCATCTGTTTTAAGATTGAAGGTGTTGTATTTCCAATCTTTATGAGGATTGTTTACATCCCAATCTTTAGGTTTTTCTTCTTTTTTTTGAGCGTTTGTTTGTATGGCAATAAATAAAACAAGTAGTAGAATTAATTTTTTATACATGATAATAGTCGATTAAAAATTTTAGGATATAAAAGTAAGATTTATATTTTAGTTTTGTTTCATGAAATCTTCACCAAAGATTTTTTGCAAGTAGAAAATAACTTCTTTGGCATTTTCTATTGTAAATGTTATAGTTGGTTTTATCTTAATTATAGTATGATCTGGCCCATCA
>JBNMNV010000081.1:0-12259 GCA_051278125.1 Polaribacter sp.
AAATTTCTTTCGTTATCAATAACAAAAATGAAATTGTAATTCTTTCTGTAGACTCTAAAGTAAGTGAGTTGAGCAATTATGTAAAAGAGAAATTGAACTATAAAAAAGTAAAAGTACAAGGAACTTTGGAGGGAGAAACGTATACAATACCTCTAAAAATAAATGCTGGAAAAAATTAACAAGAAGTTGGTTAGTTGATGCCCAAGATTAGTTTTACAGCTAACTTGGGCATTTTTTTTGCTAACCTTCGTATTGTTTCATTTCATCATTATAAAAAGCACCCGCTTTATCCATTAAATATGCTAATTCTATAGCAAGATCTTTCGCTAATGCTCGTATTGAGAATACAGTATTTTAATCCAAAAAACAAAGCATCCAAAGATCAATCAACTAGAAATAAAGTGAATATAATTGTCTTTTAAAATGATGCAGAAGGTGATGAATCTTTTCAAGCATAAAAATTACATTCTTGAGGCTATTGAATGATAATACCAATTCTACATTGCAATGAGCGTAATAAAACGCCCTTTTTTCCTTTCTATTTCAACATAAAAAAAACCGTAACGAATGCTATGCTTTATTTTTCTGTTTTCTATAAAGAAAAAAATCATCATTTTATTTTACAGTAATTTCAAAACAGAATTGGTATAAACTTTTTATTATCATCTCAAAGAACAAGCCAACAATAGATTTCAAAGAAGGCTATAAAAATAATATCAAAGTATGCACGCTCGCCTATAAAACTAGGAATATCCCGTTATTTTCCTAATTTCAGTTAAATACTGTTAACAATATATTAAAATACCTTTTTTAATGAAACGTTTTTAAAAATCAGACGTCTTTTCTATATATAACAAATAACTAAAAAATTTATATTATGAAATCATTAAAATCAATCATTGCCATTATCGCTATTAGTTTAGCAACTACTTTTTCTACAACAGCAACGGAAAAAGAACCATCAAAAATTACAAAAGAATTAAGAACAGAAATTGTTTCTATGCTAGGAGATAAAATTCCGTTTGTACTTGAAGAATCTACTTCTGCAGAAATTTCTTTCGTTATCAATAACAAAAATGAAATTGTAATTCTTTCTGTAGACTCTAAAGTAAGTGAGTTGAGCAATTATGTAAAAGAGAAATTGAACTATAAAAAAGTAAAAGTACAAGGAACTTTAGAGGGAGAAACGTATACAATACCTCTAAAAATAAATGCTGGAAAAAATTAACAATAAGTTGGTTAGTTGATGCCCAAGATTAGTTTTACAGCTAACTTGGGCATTTTTTTTGCTAATCTTCGTACTCTTTCATTTCATCATCATAAAAAGCACCCGCTTTATCCATTAAATCAGCCAATTCAGTTGCAATGTCTTCTTCATTTTCTCCTGTTAAATCCTCAAACCACTCAATTTCATCATCTTTAAGGTTAATCATAAAACGCGGAAATTCTGTATGTAACACAAAAATATCTTCTGGATAATTACTATTATCTGCCAATAAAAATTTAGGTAAAATCATTTTTTTAGTTATTTATGCAAACTTACAAATATCTTTCTTTAACTATATTCAAATGATGAATTTGATGTCCGGAAAATAAATATCCTAAAGCTCTCACAGACATTTCATTTCCAGAACCAACACCAATACGCAACAAAGCTTCCTCTGAAAAGCTTTTATACAGTAGGATTGTTCCTGCTCTTACAACGGCCATTTCTGCCAATAAATCCTCAAAATTTCTTAAATCTACAGCTGCATTTTCAACAAATGAATTTTCATCAAAACCTGGCAAAGAAGTTTTATCATTTCTAGCAAAACACAAAGCTCTATAAGAGAAAATACGTTCCGTATCGATAATATGTTGGATTACTTCTTTTAATGTCCATTTACCTTCAGCATAAGAAAAATTGTGTTTTTCTACGGGTAAATTTCTTAATAAATCATCAAATTCTTTTTGAGAAGCTACTAAGTTCTCTATAATTGATTTCTCGTCTTTAGAAACCAGTTCTATGTATTGTTCAAAATAAGGAGCATATTCGTTTTTTGGAATCATTATAATAGTTTTATGTAAGTTGGTTGCAGCGAATTTAATCAAATTTAATAACCAAATGATCTCTTTTATTTCAATAAAAAATTTATAATTATTGCATTACAAAAGAACTATTTTTTAGTAATATCGCGATTAATTAATATTTCATTCGCATATTTGCAACTATAACTAATTTAAACTGTTACCTAAATATGAAAAAGATTTTATTACTAACGTTAACATGCATTCTTTGTTTTAGTGCTTGTGAAAAAGAGAACATCCCTTCAAATGGAGATTTGTATGGAAACAATCCTGATGCATTTGTAACCATTTGGAAAAGCGACAACGAAGGAATATCTGAAGACAATCAAATTGAAATACCAGGTTCCGGACACCAGTATACTGTATTTTGGGAAGAAATAGGAAACCCTGAAAATAATAGAAGAGAAATAGCTACAGATATTCATACAGTTACGTTTCCTAAAGAAGGAATGTATAAAGTTTCTATATTTAATACAAGTAATTATCCCTTCAATAGAATCAGTCTCTTTGACCCTGAAAGCAAAAGAGATAATAAAAAATTAATTTCTATTGAACAATGGGGCAACATAGAATGGGTATCATTTGAAAATGCTTTTAAGAATTGTGAAAACCTAGAAATTAATGCCACAGACGCCCCTAATTTAAAAAATGTAGAAAACATGAATTCTATGTTTTTTAGAATAAAAAATGTAAACGAATCTATTTCTAATTGGGATGTAAGTAATGTAACCGATATGAGTGCTATGTTTTTTCATTGTACTAATTTTAATCAAGATATTTCTGATTGGGACGTAAGTAATGTTACCGACATGAGTTATTCGTTTTCTAGCTGTGATTACTTTAATCAAGATATTTCTAATTGGGATGTAAGCAATGTAACTGATATATCTAGTATGTTTTGGGGTTGTGATAATTTTAATCAAGATATTTCCAATTGGGATGTAAGTAATGTAATTGATATGTCTAGTATTTTTTCTACAGCATTTAGTTTTAACCAAGATATTTCTAATTGGGATGTGAGTAACGTAACTGATATGGGTGGTATGTTTTATGGTACATCAGATTTTAATCAAGATATTTCTAATTGGGATGTGAGTAGTGTAATTGATATGGTTTATATGTTTAGGTCTACCGGTAGTTTTAATCAAGATATTACTAATTGGAATGTTAGCAATGTTAGCCAATGTAGCTTCTTCGCAACTGATTCTAATCTTGATACAATTAACTTACCTAATTTTCCATCAGGTTGTAATTAAATTACCAAAAATGAAAAAATATGAAAAAACTTTTATTGAGAACTATTTTTAATAATATCGCGATTAAATAATCAAATATTAATATTTCATTTGCGTCTTTACAATTAATTCAAACTGTTATCTAAATATGAAAAAGATTTTATTACTAACGTTAACATGCATTCTTTGTTTTAGTGCTTGTAACAAAGATGAAATCCCTTCAAATGGAGATTTGTATGGCAACAATCCAGATGCTTTTATTACCATTTGGAAAACCGATAACCTAGGAAGCACAGAAGACAATCAAATTAAAATACCAGGTTATGGAACCGATTATAATATATTTTGGGAAGAAATAGGAAACCCAACTAATAATGGATTAGAACAAGCTACAGATACTCACACAATAACATTCCCTAAAAATGGCGTTTATAAAATTAGTATTAGTGGTGGCACTCTCGCCTTTAATAGAATACATTTTGGAATGTCGTCAGATACGGATGCAAAGAAATTAATTTATATAGAACAATGGGGGCGTATAGAATGGTCCTCTTTTGCTAATGCTTTTTCTCAATGTAAAAATCTAGAAGTTAATGCGAATGATATTCCTGACCTAAAAAATGTTACTAATATGAAGTTTATGTTTTTTAGAGTTAAAGAGATTAATGGGGATGTTACAAGTTGGGATGTGAGTAATGTAACTAACTTGACTGCGCTGTTTACTTATTGTAAAAATTTTAATCAAGATGTTTCTCGTTGGGATGTTAGTAATGTAATTTACATGGGAGCCGTGTTTCATGGATGTGAAAATTTTAATCAAGATATTTCTAGTTGGGACGTTAGTAGTGTAAAACATATGGATTCCATGTTTGCAAGCACAAATTTTAACCAAGATATCTCTGGTTGGGATGTTAGTAATGTAACTTCAATGTATTGGATGTTTGGTGGTACAAAAAACTTTAAACAAGATATTTCTGGTTGGGATGTAAGTAATGTAACTAATATGACTTATCTCTTTTATGATTCCAATTTCAATCAAAATATTTCTAGTTGGGACGTTAGTAATGTAACCACTATGAGTGGGATGTTTTTGGGAAACGAAGATTTCAATCAAGATATTTCTAGCTGGGATGTTAGCAACGTAGCTAGCATGGGCTGGATGTTTGGTAGAGCAAAAGAGTTTAACCAAGATATTTCTAATTGGAATGTTAGTAATATAACTGACATGGAAAATATGTTTCATGGTGCAGAAAATTTCAATCAAAATATTTCTGATTGGAATGTAAGCAATGTTAATGAATGTGTAGATTTCTCAAAAAATTCTGGTTTAAACCCTGCATACTTACCTAGCCTGCCTGCAGGCTGCGATTAAGTTACTCAATAATTATATACGATATTAAACCGATGCAAATTGCATCGGTTTTTTTATTTACATTTATATATTATATTATCTTTACATCTATATGAAAACATTTTTTGTAAATATAAAAGAACTCATTCAGGTTAGGGATACGAGTGTAAAAAAAGTATCGGGTAAAACCATGAATAGTTTACCTAGTATTAAAAATTCTTTTTTATTGATTGAAAATGATAGGATCATAGATTTTGGTAAGATGGAACAATTACCAAATCTATCAGTTGACGACACTAAAGATTGTGCAGGTAAAATGATCTTACCAACTTGGTGTGATTCTCATACGCATATTGTATTTGCTGGCAACAGAGAACAAGAATTTGTAGACAGAATTAATGGTTTATCTTATGAAGAAATTGCAAATAATGGAGGAGGAGTTTTAAATTCAGCTAAAAAATTACAAGCAACATCAGAAGGCGATTTATACGCTCAATCTGCAAAAAGGCTGGAAGAAGTTATTGCTTTAGGAACTGGTGCCTTTGAGATAAAATCTGGTTATGGATTAACGTTAGATGCGGAACTTAAAATGCGACGAGTTATCAAAAAACTTAAAGAAAATTACAACATTCCTATCAAAGCAACTTTTTTAGGAGCGCATGCAATTCCTTCTGAATTTAAAAGCAATAAAGAAGGGTACATCAATTTAATTATTGAGGAAATGTTGCCCAAAATTGCTGCTGAAAATTTAGCCGATTTTGTAGATGCTTTTTGTGAAGTTGGCTATTTTTCTGTGGATGACACAGATCGAATATTAACTGCTGCAGAAAAATACAATGTAACTCCTAAAGTACATGTAAATCAGTTTAATAGCATTTGTGGTATTGCCGTTTCCACAAAACACAAAGCGTTATCTGTAGATCATTTAGAGGTTTTAACCGATGACGATTTAACGCATTTAAAAGCATCCGAAACAATACCTGTTGCGCTTCCCTCCTGTTCTTTTTTCTTAGGAATTACGTATACACCAGCGCGTAAAATTATAGATGCTAATTTACCGTTGGCATTAGCAACAGATTACAATCCGGGATCTACGCCTTCTGGAAACATGAATTTTGTAATTGCAACTGCATGTATAAAAATGAAAATGACGCCCGAAGAAGCTATAAATGCCGCAACTATTAACGGTGCTTTTGCTATGAATGTGTCCAACAAAGTTGGAAGTATTACAAAAGGAAAATTAGCAAATTTTATGATCACTAAAGAAATACCTTCGTACGGATTTATTCCATACAGTTTTGGCTCTAATTTAATTGACGAAATTTATATTAACGGAAATAAATTTTAATGTTTTTTAAAACAATCTCACACATCAAATTTCTTTTAAAATCTTCAAATCAGCATGGAGTGCATTCACCTTTTGTATATGATTTTGTAACCAAAGGTTTGTACAAAAAAAGGAACTTACACATTCAATTAGAAGATTTTAATTTTGACGATAAGCTCTCTAAAAAAGAAGAAAGAATCTTAAAAAAAATAATACAATACTTTCAACCTTCTTCTGTAATCACAAATTTAAAGACTACAAATACCTACGTAAATAACAAGCATAATTTATTGTATTTTAAAGATTTGAAAGATTTGAAAGAAAAAAAAGTATCAGCATTAAGTGTGAGTCACCCTAATAGTTTTATCATTATCAAAAATATTCATCAGAATAAATTAGCCTTTAATTATTGGTCAGAAATTATGCATTTACAAGAAGCAACGGTTACTGTAGACTTGTTTTATTTTGGTTTAATTTTCTTTAGAAAAGAACAAGCCAAAGAGCATTTTATAATAAGAGTTTAACAGTTTAACATAAAGAAACTTTGTAACTTTGACACTTTAAACCTTTGCAACTTAAGTAAAATGAAAATATATACAAAAACTGGCGATAACGGTACAACAGCTTTATTTGGCGGAACAAGAGTAAAAAAATACAATTCGCGTATAGAGAGTTACGGAACGGTAGATGAGCTAAATGCTTATATTGGTTTGATTAAAGACCAAGAAATTAGTAAAGAAGTGAAAGACTCGTTGCTTAAAATTCAAAATGAATTATTCACTTTAGGAGCTATGTTAGCAACTCCGCCCGAAAAAGAAACCTTAAAAAACGGAAAGGAACGTTTAAATATTCCAAAAATTGATGAGGCTTCTATTCTTTTTTTAGAAAATGAAATAGATGAAATGGATGCTGTGCTTCCGCAAATGACTCATTTTATACTTCCAGGAGGACACCAAGCTGTGTCATTCTGTCACGTTGCAAGATGTGTTTGCAGACGGGCAGAACGTTTATCTGTAGAACTAAATGACGAAGAACCTTTGAACGAAAATATTTTAAAGTATTTAAACCGGCTTTCTGACTATCTTTTTGTGTTGGCACGAAAATTGACAAAAGATTTGGAAGTAGCGGAAATCAAATGGATTCCCCAAAAAAACAGTTAAGTTCTTTTTTTATCGATTTTGAAGAAATTAGATTTTTTTTACACTTTATAATATTGATTTTAAGCTCATTAAAAATACAACTATTATATTCAACGTAAATTTCTTAAAAAAGACTTGCATAATTGCGTAAAAAAATTATTTTTGCACAAAATTAAACATTAAGAAAATGTATTGGACATTAGAATTAGCATCTTATTTAGCAGATGCGCCCTGGCCAGCAACCAAAGACGAATTAATAGATTATGCTATTAGAACTGGATCTCCTTTAGAAGTAGTAGAAAATCTACAAGATATAGAAGATGAAGGTGATGCATATGACTCGATTGTTGAAATTTGGCCTGACTATCCTACAGAAGATGATTATCTTTGGAATGAGGATGAATACTAAACTAAAAACAACTATAAAGTCTCATCAGAGGCTTTTTTTTGTTTAGTAAAAAAAACACTTTTTTACAATTGATAATAAATTGATTTACAATCAAATAATACAGCCAATTTTTAGCTGATAAAAACTTATATAGCATGAATATTTTAAATTCAGTAATTAAACTTTTTGTAGGTGATAAACAGCAGAAAGATTTAAAAAACTTACAGCCTGTTATTGCGGATGTTAAAAAATTTGAAATGGAAATTTCAAAACTTTCTCATGATGAATTAAGAGCGAAAACCCAAGAATTCAAGAACATCATTAAAACAGCTTTAAAAGAGTTTGATGATAAGATTGCTTCCTTAGAAATAGAAGCCAAAGGTGCTGATATTGACAGGCAAGAAGATATTTATACTGAAATTGATTCTTTAAAAGATGAATCTTATAAAATTTCTGAGGAAACCTTATTAAAGATTATGCCAGAGGCCTTTGCCGTAATTAAAGAAACCGCAAAACGTTTTGTAGAAAATGAAGAAATTGAAGTAACAGCCTCTCCTTTTGATAGAGAAATCTCTGCAGAAAGAGACAATGTTACCTTAGAGAATGACAAAGCATATTGGGCAAATTCTTGGGATGCTGCGGGAAAACCTGTTACCTGGGATATGGTACATTACGATGTTCAATTAATTGGAGGTTCTGTGTTACATCAAGGAAAAATTGCCGAAATGATGACTGGAGAAGGAAAAACTTTGGTTTCTACTTTACCCGTTTATTTAAATGCATTAACAGGAAATGGGGTGCATTTAGTTACTGTAAACGATTATTTGGCAAAACGTGATAAAGCTTGGATGGGGCCAATTTTTGAGTTTCATGGTATGTCTACAGATTGTATAGATTATCATCAACCAAATTCTGATGCCCGCAGAAAAGCTTATAATGCAGATATTACTTACGGAACAAATAACGAATTTGGTTTTGATTATTTGCGTGATAATATGGCGAGTTCTAAAGACGATTTGGTACAAAGACCTCCAAATTATGCCATTATTGATGAAGTAGATTCTGTTTTAATTGATGATGCAAGAACGCCTTTAATTATTTCAGGTCCTGTGCCTCAAGGAGACCGCCATGAATTTACCGAATTAAAACCCTTAGTTGCTGATCTAGTTTCTTTGCAAAAACAACATTTAGTAAGTGTTTTAGCAGAAACTAAAAAGTTATTGGCAGCTGGAAATACTAAAGATGGTGGATTTTTATTATTAAGAGTGTATAGAGGTTTGCCTAAAAACAAGGCGTTAATCAAGTTTTTATCGCAAGAAGGAATTAAACAAATTCTTCAAAAAACTGAAAACACCTACATGGCAGACAATAATAAAATGATGCCAGAAATTGATGAAGATTTATGGTTTGTAGTTGAAGAAAAAAATAACCAAATCGATTTAACAGATAAGGGAATTGCACATTTATCAGAAAAGACGAATAACGATACCTTTTTTGTATTACCAGATATTGGGGTTAAAATTGGCGAAATTGATACTGCGGATGTAACTGCAGAAGAAAAAGCAGCAAAAAAAGACGAGCTTTACAAAGATTTTAGTATCAAAAGTGAGCGTATTCATACCATGAACCAACTTTTAAAAGCCTACACCGTTTTTGAAAAAGATGTGGAATACGTAGTGATGGAGAATAAAGTAATGATTGTTGATGAACAAACGGGTCGTATTATGGATGGCCGTCGTTATTCAGATGGTTTACACCAAGCCATTGAGGCAAAAGAAAATGTAAAAATTGAAGATGCTACACAAACTTTTGCAACTGTAACTTTACAGAATTACTTTAGAATGTATCGTAAACTTTCTGGAATGACAGGAACTGCGATTACAGAAGCAGGCGAATTATGGGAAATATATAAACTAGATGTTGTAGAAATCCCAACAAATAAACCAATCCAAAGAGATGACAAAGAAGATTTAGTATACAAAACTGCGCGTGAAAAATACAATGCGGTTATTGATGATATTGTAAAATTAGTTGCAGAAGAACGTCCAGTTTTGGTTGGAACAACTTCTGTAGAAATTTCAGAATTACTAGGTAGAATGTTACAAATGCGTAAAATTCCTCATAATATTTTGAACGCAAAATTACACAAACGAGAAGCAGATGTTGTTGCAGAAGCAGGTAAATCTGGAATCGTAACCATTGCGACCAACATGGCAGGACGTGGTACTGACATTAAACTATCACCCCAAGTAAAAGAGGCAGGTGGATTAGCTATTATTGGTACAGAAAGACATGATTCTCGAAGAGTTGATAGACAGTTAAGAGGACGTGCGGGTAGACAAGGTGATGTTGGATCTACACAGTTTTACGTAGCCTTAGATGACAATTTAATGCGTTTGTTTGGTTCTGATAGAATTGCCAAAATGATGGATAGAATGGGCTTAAAAGAAGGTGAAGTAATTCAGCATTCTATGATCTCTAAATCTATTGAAAGAGCACAAAAGAAAGTTGAAGAAAACAACTTCGGAATTAGAAAACGTTTGTTAGAATATGATGATATTATGAACGCTCAACGTGAGTTTGTTTATAAAAGAAGACGTAATGCTTTAGACGGAAAACGTTTACAGGTTGATATTGCTAATATGATTTATGATACTTGTGAATCGATTATCAACTCAAATAAAGCCGCAAAAGATTATCAGAATTTTGAGTTTGAATTGATTCGCTTCTCCTCTACTACTTCTCCCTTCTCTAAAGATGAATTTGAGAAAATGCCTGAAAGAGATTTGACAGACAAATTGTATGATGTGGTAACAGAACACTACAAAAATAAAATTGAGAGAAATGCAGTTTTAGCGTTTCCTGTAATTAAAGATGTTTTTGAAAATGAAGGTGATCGTTATGAACGCATTGTAGTTCCTTTTACAGATGGTAGTAAATCTTTACAGGTTGTAACCAACTTAAAAGAAGCATACGAAAGTGAAGGAAAAAGTTTAGTAACAGATTTTGAGAAAAACATCACTTTAGCCATTATTGATGAAAACTGGAAAGAGCATTTGCGTAAAATGGATGAATTGAAACAATCTGTACAAAATGCCTCTTATGAACAAAAAGATCCTTTATTAATTTATAAGTTTGAGGCTTTTGAATTGTTCAAGAAAACAGTAGATGATATTAATAAAGAAGTATTATCTTTCTTATTTAAAGGAGAATTGCCTGTGCAAGATAGGTCTCAAATTTCTGAAGCTACAAATCAAAAAAGAGAACGTTTAAATGCGAGTAAAGCAAATGTTCAGAACTCTACAGAACAAGCAATTCAGAATTCTCGTCAGCCACAATCTGAACCTGTTGAAACAGTGGTTAGAGAGCAGCCTAAAATTGGTAGAAATGAACGCGTTACCATTAAAAACATAATGAGTGGTGAAGAAAAAGAAGTAAAATACAAACAAGCGATTCCTTTGCTAGAAAAAGGAGAATTTGTTTTGGTGAATAAATAATGATGAGTAATCCTATTTTAAATCCTTCTAAGAAAATAGTAACACTAGTTTTAGTTTCATGGTTTATTGGTGTTTTATTATTAGTTTTAGCCAGCACTAATCTTTTTACGGAATCTATGTTTCAAAGAAAATATACGATTACGAATGGTTTAATTCTTAGTGCGACGATAACTACTTTAGTGATGATAAAAAATTATCTAAAAAGTAAGAAATAAATCAATGAATATAAAAGTTCGTTAATACAGAAAAGTTTAAAAATAAAAAGTTCAAAATCCGTTTAGAAAATATCTAAACGGATTTTTTTATTTTAGCAATCATCAAAAAAGATACACATGAAAAAAATACTATTTCCTATTCTAGTTTTATGTATAGTATACTCTTCTGTGAGTTTTTCTCAAACTAGAAAAATGAACGAATTTCAAAAAGAATACAATGCGTTAGAATTTAAATTGAAAACAAAATCTGATAGTTTAAATCATGTTGCTACTCAAAAAATCAACAAATTAACGTATGATTTTAAAGCTGATGTTAATGACTTACATACCAAATATGGTGCTAACGATTTAAAGCGAGTATTATATCAAAAAAAATATGAAAAAGAAATGCTTAAAACTCAAGCCAAATACGAACTTGAAATGGGGAAAATTCAAGGAGAACACCAAATAGAAACTGCTAAAATTCAACTAGAGTTTGAAACTAAAAAAAATAGGCTTCAACTTAAATATAACATTCATTAAACTAATTGTGAATTTTGCGATTGGCATATTTAAAAGTTGCATTGAGACTATAAATTTTTCTTTAAAAAAGCTCTCGATACAATTTTTCGTTCCTCAAAATCACTCGAACTGACAACTACGGATAAAATAGTATCAAGATGCACACATATTCATTAAATTGAAAAACCCGTTTAGGAATTCTAAACGGGTTTTTGGTTCTTAAAAAAAGTGTTTTTATTCTTTCAGAAACTTTTTAGTAATAAATGTATTGCTTGTATAAATTTTGATCAAATACAAACCATTTGATAAATCTTCTACATGAATTGAATTTAAGTTTTCAGTTTTTTGTTTGACCAATTTACCTACTACAGAATAAATCTGAACTTTGGTGATTTTCGCTGTTTTAGAAGATATCAGTAAATTATTTTTTACTGGATTTGGATACACTACAATACTATTATTTAAATCGTTAGACGCGACACTTAAAGCGCTACAAGTGTCACCTACTTCATAAGAGAAGTATTTAGTAACTGCTAATC
>JBNMNV010000082.1:0-12203 GCA_051278125.1 Polaribacter sp.
ATTGTTTTATCCATTACTAGCCAAGGTAACCCTTTCTTTTTTCAACATCGCCCAGGAAAAAATGGTAAGATATTTACCATTATGAAGTTAAAGACCATGAACGATAAAAAAGATGATGAAGGAAATCTATTACCCGATGAAAAGCGATTAACTAAAGTAGGTGGCTTTATTCGTAAAACCTCAATAGACGAAATTCCGCAATTGATAAATGTTATAAAGGGAGATATGAGCCTTGTTGGGCCAAGGCCTTTAATAATAAGATACCTTCCCTTTTATACAGATAAAGAACAATTAAGGCACACTGTTAGACCTGGGATTACAGGTTTAGCCCAAGTAAATGGAAGGAATACTTTAAAATGGGATGAAAGATTAGCTTTAGATGTTGATTATGTTGAAAATTTAAGCTTTAAGCAAGACTTAAAAATTTTATATAACACAGTTTTAAAAGTGATAGTCTCTGAAAATATAATTACTAACCCAAAATCCATAATGGAAGATCTAGATGAAGAAAGAAAAAATAGAAATACTACGATATAACAAGGTTGATGATAACTTAGATAAGTTGATTGAATTAAATAAACTAATCTCTAAATATAATGGGGTTAAGCTATATAATCATTTAATTTATTTTGACTCTAATTTTCCATCATATATTAAAAAAGTCATTGAACATTCTGAATCCGATTATATCTTTACTTTATTACTAAATGACAATTTAGAGGGGTTTATTCATTTTAAAATAATTAATGATACTCTTTTTTTTAATAATTTTTGCATGAGTGAGAATTACCAAGGTAAAGGGTTTGGTAAAATGTTCCTTATTAAAAGTTTGAATTTGATGAATCTTGCGGATTTTAAATATCTTGCTAAAGATGTATTTATGTCAAATCAACCAGCTTTTTTATGGTACATTAAACTAGGGCTTGAAGTAACTAAATCTACCATGTGGAAACAACTTTTGCTAATAAATAGGCCAAAGAATAATAAGTTGTCTGATGAAATGATCTTTAAAAAAGATTTAAATGGCTTTAATAGTTTGTTTTTTAAAGAAAATAAAATAGCAACAATAGTAAATAATTCAACCATGTTGCTTCATGATTTGACATCGATAAATCAAATGCCATTAAATAATTATATTCTTATTACTAATCAAGATACTGAATCTCTTGAAAAAGGAAATTTTAAAATAATAGACTTAGATTCTACTGTTAGAATGTTATGCCCAATGACAATATTTTTAAATAATCTTATTAAATAGAGACAATTCAATATTTTTATTATTTACTGTATTTTTAAGAAATGAAATGATTATTGTTAAATAAATAAAGGTTTTGCAAAAAAACATCTTGTAAATTATGATTCAGAAATATAAAACCTTTACTTTTCTTCAATTTAAAACATACATTACTACACCATTATAGTTAGAAAATTTGTTTAAATTACAATATAACTTATTGTTAATATATGAAATTTAAGAATAACCTTGATTTCAGAAACTTAATTTTATGTTGTGCTTATGTTGTGTTTGTATTTGATGAATTATTAAAAATTTATCATTAATTTTCGTAGAGTAATAAAATTCACTAATATTTTTGATATATCAGATATTAAAATAGTACATATTTGAACTATAAATTTTTTATCATTTGTAAATTAAATTTCTAAAAAGTTTATGTTTTAATTCATTTACTAAAAGAAAAATTTTAGAAAGAAGTAAGTTATATATGAAATTGATTTTTGATTAGAAAATTTCATTTGAAATAAAGCTAATTAACAATAGTTTTAAATAAAAAATTAATGATTAATGATTCATGTTATAAAATTAGATACAAAACAAGGAATAAATACATACGAAACTTTACTTTCCTCTCTTGATGTCTCTGATCCTTATTTTTCAAAAGAATACCTAGATATTTTTAGTAATGGAACAAAAAACCTTATTTGTTTTTTTTTAAAATCAACTAAAAATGATGTTACTGCTTTTATGCCAGGTTATTTAAACACTATTTTAATTAATGGTAAAGAAACAAATTATTACGATTTTACTACACCATATGGTTATACAGGTCCTTTTTTTTCTAAAGAAATTACTGAAATAGAAATTAAGGAATTTTGGAAGTTAATTGATGAATGGTATTTAAATAATCGAGTAATATCAGAATTTGTTAGATTCAACCTTTTTGGTAATCAAGAATATTATTCTGGAAAAGTTTTCTCAACACTCCTTAATGTTAAAGGGAATATTATAGACGAAGAAGATCAATGGACTGCATTTAATCATAAGGTTAGAAAAAATGTAAATAAGGCTAAAAGAGAAAACCTTTCTAGCGAAGTTTATTTTTTGGATATATCTGACGAAAAAATATCCGAATTTTATGATATTTATCTCCAAACAATGAAAAGAACGAACGCAAAAGAAACTTTTTTATATTCTTTTAAGGAATTTAAAAGATTCATACACAATAATGAAAATCATTCAGCAATTTGTACAATTTATTTTGAAGAAATCCCTGTGTCATCGGAATTGCTTTTGATTTCTGAAGATTCAATTTATTCTTTTCTTGGAGGGACAAATGATAAATATTTTGATAAAAGGCCGAATGATTTTCTTAAGTTTAAAGCTTTGAATTGGGCTAGAACCCAAGGAAAAAAACATTATATCTTAGGAGGTGGGTATGGCCTTGAAGATGGAATATTTAAATATAAAAAAGGGTTTTTCCCAAATAACGTAGTCAATTATTATACTGGTAGGAAAATTTTGAATAAAAAAGTTTATTATCAATTAGTTTCAGAAGCATCTAATTTCAGAATAGCAAAGGGATTGGATAAATTAGACATTGATGACGACTCTTTTTTTCCATTATATTGTAAAGTGGATTAATTTTCAGAACATTAAAAAAAACATTGATTTGATTAAGTAGTATAAAGTTAAAGAGAATGAATCAAATAAATAATAAAAAGATATGGATTTCATCACCTCATATGGGAGGCAATGAAGAGAAATATGTAAAAGAAGCTTTTGACACCAATTGGGTGGCTCCGTTAGGACCTAATGTCAATGGCTTTGAAAATGATTTGAAAAAATATTTAGACCAAAAAATACATGTAAGTGCATTAAGCTCGGGGACAGCCGCAATTCATCTTGGTCTTATTTTATTAGGGGTTAAAGCAGGGGATACTGTGCTTTGCCAGAGCATGACGTTTTCTGCATCGGCAAATCCTATTTTATACCAAGGTGCTACTCCAATTTTCATTGATAGTGAAATCGACACTTGGAATATTTGTCCAAAAGCATTAGAAGTGGCTATTTTAGATAATATAGCCAAAGGCAAAAAGCCTAAGGTAATCATCGCTGTTCATTTGTATGGAGTTCCTTATAAAATTGCGGAGGTTCAAGCAATTGCCAATCTGTATGAAATCCCCGTTTTGGAAGATAGTGCGGAGGCTTTAGGAAGCAGTTATAAAGGACAAAAATGCGGCACTTTTGGTGATATTGGTGTTTTGTCCTTTAACGGAAATAAAATTATTACCACTTCAGGCGGTGGAGCTTTAGTAACCCATAATAAAGAAATAAAAGATAAAGCTATCTTTTTTGCAACGCAATCTCGTGACAATGCCCCGCATTACCAGCATAGCGAAATTGGGTATAATTACCGAATGAGTAATATTTGTGCAGGAATTGGCCGCGGGCAAATGGAGGTTTTGGAAGCACATGTGCAATTGCGCAGGGACATGCATCAATTTTATTTAAATCTGTTTAAAAATATTGATGAAATAAGCGTTTTTTCAGTTCCCAACGATGATTATTATGCTAATTATTGGCTAACTAGTATTATAATTGAACCCAATTTCGATAAAGGAATTAACCGGGAAGCATTGAGACTGGCTTTTGATAAAGCTAATATTGAATCTCGACCGTTATGGAAACCTATGCATTTACAGCCAATTTTTGGTAAGTATCCTTATTACGGAGGGACTATTGCTGAAACTTTATTTGAAAATGGATTGTGTTTGCCCTCAGGTTCTAACACTTCCGAAGAAGATAGAATAAGAATTAAGGAAGTAATATTAGGTTTCTTTAAATAGCCACTTTGTTTAAGCGGTATATCTTGAAACAAAATTTAAATCATACTTTGTGTAAAAGAGAATATATAATTTTAATAATATTAAATTTTATTGACTAAAATGAATCCATAATAAACCCTTTTGTAAGAGTTCCAACTAATACCGAAATAATCCTAACGAACTATTAAATTAAATCAATGAAAAAGACAGATTATCAAATTGATGGAAATAAGTATACCATTGCAATTAAAGATTCTTCATTGTTTCAACTTGGAAAGGATGAAGTGCTTTTAAGAGAAGATTCGGACATAACTTTTGGACAACCATGGTACAAAAATGGATTTTCAGAACATTCGATGGAGGAATGATGGAAGGCAATAAATATCGAGTAAGAATGATAAAGTCTTGGAATAGTGAAAATAGACTCGTTAGGTCTACAGTTCAGAATGGACAAGTTTTAATCTTTTCTGGCCACCTTATTCATGGACTTGCTATTAACAATGAGAATAACAAAACAAGGGTAGCATTAGGGTTTTGCTTTTCAAAGAAAATGATTAAAGGTTTGTTATTATGAAAGAATATTTAAAAAAACGATTAATAAAGAGTAACACACCAAGGTGGTTGGTTCTATTAATTGATTCTTATATTATCTTAAATACCTTAGTTTTATCTTATATTATTCGGTTTAACTTTACCTTTAATTTTGATTATTCACAGCTTCCTTACCAATTACCTTTTGTATTAATTATATTTTTATTTTCATTCTATATTACAGGTTCCTTTAAAGGAATAATTCGACATACAGGTATTCGAGATGCTCTAAATGTAATAATAGCTAGTTTTATCGCTTTTTTAGTATTAGCAATTTTAGTTTTGATTAATAGATATTTTAATATTTTAGAATACTTAACCATTCCCATATCCATACTAACAATTCATTTTTTAATAAATGTTATCGTATTAATTACGAGTAGATTTTTATTTAAAGCGTTTTATTATTTGTTAGTTTCTGATATTAAAGATGTTAGGAGAATATTGATTTATGGGGCGGGTGAAGCAGGTTTAAGAACGTATTCTCTTTTAAGTGACGATAAAGTGAAAAAGGTATATGTGGCAGGTTTTATCGACGATAATCTTAAAAAAGTTGGAAGACAATTACATGGCTTATCGGTTTTTAATGCAAAGAAGATAACAGAAGAATTTATTGAAATAAAACGGATTGACGAAATAATTATTGCAATTCGAGAAATAAAACCATTACGCTTATTAGAAATAGTTGACAAGCTATCAAAGCTTCCTGTGAAGGTGAGCATTGTGCCTCCTTTAAATTCATGGTATGAAGGTAATTTAAATTTAAAACAAATTAAAAAAGTTAAAATTGAAGATCTTTTAGGCAGGGAGTCTATTAAAGTTGATAATCCAATTCTAAAGAAAGAGTTTAATTCAAAAGTCGCACTTATTACGGGTGCCGCTGGTTCTATAGGTGCAGAAATTTCTAAACAACTTTCAAATTACAAATATGATCATTTGGTGTTAATTGATCAAGCGGAATCTGATTTATACAATTTACAGCAGTTTTTTGTAAATAAAGGAGTAAAAAATATTACTGCAATAGTCGCGGATGTACGTGACAATAATAGAATGAATACTATTTTACAACAATTTCAACCAAATATTATTTTTCATGCTGCTGCGTACAAACATGTGCCTTTCATGGAAGAAAATCCTTATGAAGCAATCAATGTAAATATTGAAGGGACAAAAAGAATTGCCAATTTAGCAGTAAAACACCAAGTTGAAAAGTTTGTATTAATTTCAACAGACAAAGCTGTAAACCCAACAAATATTATGGGTGCATCCAAACGTATTGCTGAAATGTATATTAATTGTTTAAACAGAGAGAGTAACACCAAATTTATCACTACCCGATTTGGTAATGTATTAGGCTCCAATGGGTCCGTAATTCCGTTGTTTAAAAATCAAATTGAAAACGGAGGCCCATTAACTCTTACACATAAGGATATTACACGTTTTTTTATGACTATTCCCGAAGCTTGTCAGTTGGTATTAGAAGCTGGAGCAATGGGGAATGGTGGTGAAATATTTGTGTTTGATATGGGTGAATCTATTAAAATTTTCGACTTAGCAAAAAATATGATTCACTTGTCTGGTTTAAAATATCCCGATGATATTGATATCAAGATTATTGGTTTGCGGCCAGGTGAAAAAATCTACGAAGAACTGTTGGCAGATGGTGAAAACACAAAAGTTACTTATCATGAAAAAATTATGATAGCCAATTCGCAAAAATTAAACCTCGAATCTGTTAAAACTAATATTAATAAGCTTTGTGAAGTGAATAAGGAACTTGATTTCCATACTGCAGTGCTTCTAATGAAAAAAATTGTTCCTGAATTTGTTTCTAATAATTCTGAGTTTGCAGTTTTGGATTCCTTATACGAGACTGAAATTAGTAGATAAGATGCATTTTTTATTTCAAATTTAATTTATGTTCCTTGTGAATTAATCTTCAATAACTGTATAATTATGTATATTGGTTTTTTAAAAAATATCACCATTTTCTTTTTTGCTTTATATAAGCATCTGTAGTTATAACGTAATCTAAATTTGTAAAAGTTATATATTGTATCTTAACTTATTCAAACAATATTTGCCTACTAAGATTTTAACAAATGAAGAATTATTTACTTATAATTAGCATTTTTTTATTAAGCGTCTCATGGGCAACAAAAAAACAAATTACTTATCTACAAGATATTGATACCTATTAAAAGACAGAATTAAACGAATCCAACATAACAATAAAACCAAAATATATTTTAAAAATAACTGTATCTAGGCTTATACCTGAGGCTGCAATTGCTTATAATATTGTGAATTCTAACGCAACGAGACCAAATGATATTGAGATGATGAATATCGAAGGTCATGTCGTTTCAGAATTAGGATTTATTACATTTCCTGTATTGGGAGAAATTAGTGTTAAGGGAAAAACAACAAAACAAATTGAAACAATGCTTAAAGAAACTTCAGAGGCAGGTGCTATGGGCAAGGGCGGTGAAATATTTGTTTTTGAAATGGGTAATTCTATAAATATTTTTGATTTGGCTTTAAAAATGATTCAGTTTTCTGGTTTACACTATCCTGAATAAATGGATATCAAGATAGTTGGATTACGTCCAGGAGGAAAAATTCATGAAGAATTATTAGTCAATGGTGAAAATTCACTTCCTACTGATAATGATAAAATAATGATTGCAAAAGTAAAAGATGTAGATATAATTTCAGTAAAGAAAACTATTATAGAACTTTGTGAGTTGAGTAAAGATTGCGATAAAGATGCAACTGTAAAAAAAATAAAGGAAATTATTCCAGAATATATTTCTAATAATTCCGAGTTTGAAAAATTAGATGGCAAAAAATCTTTTGTTCTATATAACATTAATACTTTTTTTTGAAATAAGTTAAATTTTAAGAAAGACATTAACTTTTATCAGAAAGGATTCATTCTGCTCTTGTCTTACAAGATAATAATAAATCAGTGGTATATATAAAAAATTAATTTTGAGATTAATATATAAAATAAGGTTTGGGTAACATCAACCCTTTCTTTATTTTTAGAATCTAAAACTGTACTATGAAAAAATATTTCTATTTGCCATTATTTACTTTTTTCGTCATTTTAGTTTCTTGTCATAAAGATGGTGATTCTAAAATAAAACTTGAAAAAGGAATTTCCTTTGAGTTGGCAAAATATAGAAAACAACAAATTGCTGAGGTTACCTACAATTTAGATTTTAAAATTCCCAAAGAAAAGCAAGATCCAATAGCTTCAAGGTTACGCGTTAACTTCACTTTAAAAGATTTAAAAAATGATGTGCTGCTAGATTTTAATGAAGCCACATCAAAATTAAAATCAATCAAAATAAATGGTAAAGAGTCAAGAATAAATCACCAGGAAGAACATATCATTCTTAATAAAACAAAACTAGATGTAGGCAAAAATACCGTAGAAATAGTATTTGATGCTGGAGAAACATCACTGAACAGAAATAACGAGTTTTTGTACACTTTATTGGTTCCGGATAGAGCAAGCACCTTGTTTCCTTGTTTTGATCAGCCGGATATTAAAGCCAAGTACAATTTAAAAATTACAGCGCCGGCAGATTGGAAAGTTTTAGCGGGAGGTTCTGAAAAAAACACAAAAGAAGAGGGCGATTTTACAGAACATACTTTTGCGACGTCAGATCTAATGAGTACGTATTTATTTTCTTTTGTAGCGGGTGTGTTTAAGGAGGAAACTAAAAACCCCGGAGCTTTTGATATGCGCTTCTTGTACAGAGAAAATAATAAGGAAAAGATAACAGAAAGTGTCTCTGAGGTTTTTAAAATTCATCAAAATTCGATTGATTTTTTAGAGGCTTATACACAAGTGAAATTTCCATTCCAAAAAATGGATTTTGCAGCAATTCCGCCTTTTCAATATGGAGGAATGGAGCATGTTGGCGCTATTCAATATAGGCAATCTTCCTTATTTTTAGATAAAAACGCCACGCAAAACAGAAAGTTAGGTAGAGCAAAATTAATAGCGCACGAAACCTCGCACATGTGGTTTGGCGATTTGGTGACCATGAAATGGTTTAATGATGTTTGGATGAAAGAGGTGTTTGCTAATTTTATGGCAGACAAAATCATCAATCCTGTGTTCACTGAAGTAAACCATACCTTAAGTTTTATGATGACGCATTACCCAAGTGCATATTCTGAAGACCGAACAAAAGGCACCAATGCCATTCGTCAATATTTAGGAAATTTAAAAGATGCAGGTTCTATTTACGGAAGAATTATTTATAATAAAGCGCCAATTATGATGCGTCAGTTAGAGTATTTGCTGGGCGATGCTGTTTTTCAAGAAGGAATTCAAGACTACATAAAAACGTACCAAAACACGAATGCAGATTGGAATGAATTGGTGTCAATTTTGGATAAAAAATCAGTAGGGAATATTAAAAACTGGTCTGATGTTTGGGTAAATTCTTCAGGAAGACCAATTTTTTCTGAAGAAATTGAATACAATGAAAAAGGGAATGTAAGCAAATTTATCATTCATCAAAATGCAGAAGATGGTTCTAGAAAAGTTTGGACACAATCTTTTAAAATTCAACTAAAAGATGCCAGAGGATATGTAAAAAACATCAACATAAAAAATATGGGTAGCTCTTTTGATCTTACCGATGCAATATTAGATTTTAAATCAGGTCAGGTTTTATACAATACAAACGGATTTGGGTATGGAGTTTTTCCTATTTATAAAAAAGAAATTGGTAGTTATAAATACATCAAAGACGAGGTTTCAAGAGGCTATCAATTTATTAATTTGTATGAAAATATGTTGATAGGGAAGGTTGCTCCTTTAGAAACTTTTCAAGTGTATTTAGCTGCGATTAAAGTGGAGAAAAACGAGTTGATTAGTAATTATGTTTCTGGAAGACTTCAAGCCATATTTTGGACTTTCCTTACAGAGAAGCAACGAAAAAGCATTCAGCACAAAACAGAAAGCGAAATTTTTGGGCTGTTAGAAAAAGGGTTTCCTAAAAATATTAAAAAAACATTATTCGGGTTGTATAAGGCTATTGCTATTTCAGAACAAGGAAAAGAAAATTTATATCAAATTTGGAAAGAAGAAAAGAAAATTAAAAACCTCTTTTTAAACGAAGATGATTTTACCTCTTTAGCTATGAAGTTAGCGATTTTTAAACACCCAAAAGCAACAGAAATTCTAGAAGTACAACAAACTAGGATTTCTAATAAGGATAGGTTAGAACGTTTTAGATGGTTGTTACCTTCGGTATCTGAAGATGAAATTAAAAGAGATGCTTTTATGAGATCACTTTTACAAAAGGAGCATAGAGAAAAAGAATCTTGGGTACAAATGGCTTTGAATAACATGCATCATCCGTTACAGCATGCAACGTCTACAAAACATTTAAAATCTATTTTAGAGAAGTTAGAGGAAGTGCAATTGACGGGCGATATTTTCTTTCCAAAAGGTTGGTTGGCAAGTTCCATCGGAAATTACTCATCAAAAGAAGCTTTTGAAATCTTGAGTGGCTTTTTAAAGGAGCGTCCAAATTACAATCCGATTTTATTAAAAAAGTTGTTACAAACCACAGACAATTTAACTCGAGCTCAAAAAATTAAGAACTAAGATGAAGGTAGCTGAAATAAAATCAACAGAAATAAAAAACCTAGATATTCTTGCCAAACAGGTTGTAGAAGGTTTTATAACAGGAATTCATAAAAGTCCGTTTCATGGTTTTTCTGTAGAGTTTTCTGAACATAAATTATACAATAATGGCGAAAGTACACGGCATATAGATTGGAAATTGTTTGCAAAAACAGAAAAACTATACACCAAAAAATACGAGGAAGAGACCAATTTGCGCTGTCATATTATTATTGATAATTCGGCTTCGATGCATTATCCTGTGGTAAAAACGCAAACCGTAGAAAATTTAAATAAAATTGGTTTTGCGGCAGTAGCAGCGGCTTCTTTAATAGAGATTTTAAAACGACAAAGAGATGCTGTTGGGTTAAGTGTGTATTCAGATTCGTATGAATATTATGCGCCAGAAAAAGGCAGTGAGCGCCATAGAAGTATGTTATTGCATCAATTAGAAAAGTTGTTGATTTCTAAATCTAAGGCTGCCACAGAAACCTATCAATATTTGCATGAAATTGCAGAAAAGATGCATAGACGCTCTTTAATTTTTCTTTTTACAGATATGTTTCAGACCACCAAAGAAGATGAGGCCTTATTTGAAGCATTAAGACACTTAAAATACAACAAACATGAGGTGGTTTTGTTTCATACCTATGATGGAAAAACAGAATTAAACTTTAATTTTGATAATGCACCGAAAAAATTTGTAGATGTAGAAACTGGCGAAGAAATAAATGTATTTGCTGAAAATGTACAGCAGAAATATGCTGAATTGGCGTCTCATTATTTTAAGGGTTTAAAAAACAAATGTTTACAATATAAAATTGATTATGTTCCTGTGGATATCAACCATGGATTTAACGATATTTTGACGGCATATTTGCTTCAAAGAAAAAAAATTAAATAATTTTTCATTTTCTGTTTGCGTATCTAAAAATGTGTGTTATATTTGCACCCGCTATAAGCAACGGTTTGGTAGTTCAGCTGGTTAGAATGCCTGCCTGTCACGCAGGAGGTCGCGGGTTCGAGTCCCGTCCAGACCGCAAAAAGCATCTCATATGAGATGCTTTTTTTGTTTTATTTTACTTCAAGTCCTTACTATGATCAAGTCAAAAAGGGATTAACTTCAAAAGTTGTGGGATTTAGAATTTAAGCAAAAATATTAGTAAGTCTAAATAAGAAGAATTCTACATTTCTAACGCCTCTAAATTCTGCCGTTTTCAGTAGTTTTGTTTTCTTCATTAATCTCTTACTTTATAACTTATGGTGTTGATCCTGTATTTTCTCTAATTCAAAATGAGAATATCCTACTTCATAACTGTGCAGTCTCTTTCCGTACTTAAAACATATTTTTTAATAATATAATCAGTGATAGGCTTTCGTTCTTTCAGTGTTTCTGTATGAACCCCCTCGAAGCGTAAAACACTCCATTTCTACATTAGTTGATTTTTTATACTAAACCATGGCATTGCCATTTTTAAATATGTTTTTAACCTCTAATAAGAGGTGTATTCAAAGGGAGGTAGCGATCTGTTTTCCCTTTCTATTTTCGTATAAATACCGTTTTACGCCCAAAGTCTTCATCGGATTGAAGCAGATTACAAAGTTCATAGCTTTGCAATCCGCAACCATAAAGCATGGCCAAAATTAACCGATGTCTTAAATATTTTGGTGCCTTTAAAAGTGCATGTACTTCTTGCTTATTAAGCACGATGGGAAGGTCGTTCTGTCTTTTAATTTGTGGGAGTTGTATGCGTTTTTGTTACATTCCCAGAACCTTATAGCTCGCTCTAAGACCATAGATGGTATGTTTAAAAAAATTTTCAGAAGGTGTTTTGTGAAGATGCTGACAATGAAAAAGATACTCGTTAATCGCTTCTTGATTTAAAAGTTC
>JBNMNV010000083.1:0-11946 GCA_051278125.1 Polaribacter sp.
TTTCCTAATGATGGAAAGGAGCAGCTAATATATATGTACCGAGAGGTTACCCCAAAAATAGCTAAACCCTTTCTTGGGAGCTACACCAATACACTGGATACAATGCGTATATATTTCAAAAATAAAATTCTTATTGCACATTATACTAAGTTTAGTGATCACACTCCCTTAAAAATAAGGGATTCAAAAAGTTTAAATTTGTCTGGAGCTTATCTAAAATTTAACGACGACGCATCTGAATTTTACTTTTTAATGGAAGCTCAAAAACCATACTTTAAAAGAATACCTATAAATGATAAAACTCTTCCGCAACATCCGTAAAAACCTTCTCTCAGAAGGTAAAACTACCAAATACTTCAAATACGCCATTGGCGAAATCATCCTTGTGGTGATTGGTATTTTGATTGCGCTGCAAATCAATACGTGGAACCAAGAACGCATCCTAAAAATTGAAGAAAAGAAAATTGTGAAAAACATTCATAACGAGTATGAACAAAACAAGAAGTTGATAAAAACAAGTATTAAAGATTCTGAGACGTGCATACATACCTTGAATACATTAATGACCCTCATGGGAAAAGACGAAGAATCTATAAAAGCATCAAATACAGACAGTTTGTTTTTTCATGCCTATAACTTTCCAATTTTTAGACCCTCTGAGAATACAATTTCTGGACTTATTCAATCGGGACGTTTAGACATCATTCAAAATCAAGATTTGGTAAATTTAATATATGAATGGGGACGCACTATGAAAGCCTTAACAGATCATTCAGAGCGTTTGTTAATGTATAATGATAACCAAGTACTTCCCTATTTTGTAAAACACTATTCCTTAAAAGACATGGATGCCTATGGCGAGTTACAATGGAAAAGCAAGACTATTCTTAAAATAGATAAATTAAAAATTTTTGAAAATATAGAATTTGAAAATATTATGGACGATTTCCTGTATAAAGTGCTCATTACTAAAAACAAGCTCATAGAACTAGAAATCATTATCAATAATATTTTAAAGGACACTGACACTGATTAAACTATTCAGAAACATCCATTATCGAAGCAAAATTTTGCCACTGCAAAACCAAAGGTCTAGCAGATCTTTGGTAAAGATAGCTCCCGATAGCTATGGGGACGGAAAAAAACAGAAACTAAAAATATGATAAAATTCTTCAGAAAAATAAGATTTAAATCAATGGAAACAGGAAAAACCACCAAATACTTCAAATACGCCATTGGAGAAATTGTACTTGTGGTTATTGGAATTTTAATTGCGCTCTCCATAAATAATTGGAACGAAGACCGTAAACTCAATCAACAGGAAACGTTATACCTCAAAAGATTACTTCTGGAAAACAAAAAGGATATCATTACATTTACTATAGAAATAGAACAACTAGAATATAATAATCAGAAAATAGTTAACCTAAGCAAGGCATTCAAAGATAAAAATTGTAGCGATTCGCTTTTGGTTCAAAGCGTAATGGAATATGTTATAGATGGGTCACTTTATCCTTTGTTTAATCCTTCAACCTCAACGTATGAAGACCTAGCCAGTACTGGAAACCTTAGCGTTATTAAAAACACCCAATTAAGAGATGAAATTGTAGGACACTACGAGTATTACCAATCCGTTGAATCTAATTTTAAAATAGATAACAATTGGGCTACACCAATTGATGCACCACTTTGGATTCATACAGATGCAATAAAATTTGACACTAACTTTACTTCATTTCTTTTCCCTGATGCCTCCATAGAAAATCTGGCGCTAGAATTAAGAAAAGAGCAATCTATATACATGAGAAATGCAGCACTTCATTATTGGGTAAATAAACACTGTATTAACTATCTAAAAAAAACAAAGGAGAAGACTTCAGCTTTTATTGTTCTTTTAGAAGATTCTGTAAAACCAAAAAACTAATTAATGCTTAAACTCTTTCGAAACATTCGTCAAAATTTACTTTTGGAAAATAAAACTTCAAAATACTTTAAATATGCAATTGGCGAAATTGTGCTGGTTGTTATTGGTATTTTGATTGCACTTCAAATTAACAATTGGAATGAAAATAGAAAAGCACTAAAAAAAGAGCAAGAAATTATTGTATCGCTTCAACAAGAAATTCATCAAAATATTACAGAACTAAATAAGATTTTACAAAGTAACGAAAGGTATTTAATGCAATCAGATTCTTTGAGTTCATATTTAGCTCCTGTATTCAACAATTTGCAGGCTCAAAAAATAGCAATAGCATTTGAGTATAATCCATCAACATTTGATATTCCTGAATTAGAGCAAATAATAGCATCTAACTCTAATGTGCTAATAAAACAAAAATATTTAATTTCTGACTTAAGAAATTTAAAATCTAATTTTAATAGCATAAAAGACAGTCAAGACTATTTAGATGAGCTTTGGAGTTCTCAAATTGTAGATTTCTTTATTTCTTCTGGTCTACTCATAGGAACCACTCAGGAACTTGAAATTACTATTTCTTCAAAAGAGATGTTAGCTGCTGGATATTCAACAAAACAATTAAAAGCCTTATTAAATACTAAATACGTCTTGCATAAAGTTTGGAAAAACCAATTACAAGCTACTTTAAAAAAAGCAGAAGAAGTTTTAGCCTTATTAAACAAAACCACGAATGATTGAAATTTTTAGAAATATCCGTAAAAATCTTCTTATAGAAAATAAAACTTCAAAATATTTTAAATACGCCATTGGCGAAATTATCCTTGTGGTTATTGGAATTCTCATTGCTTTACAAATCAATAATTGGAATGAAAATCAAAAGACAAAAACAACAGAAATTTATGTTCTAAATGAAATATTAAACAATTTAAATGAAGATGGCATTATCTTAAGTGAGATTGTAGAACAAAGGCAAAAAGCGAAAACATCTGTTGCAGATATGCTCAACTATTTACAAACAGAAGACATCAACAAGGATATTTTAGAAAAAGATATGTTACGTTTTTTAACCTTTGAGCGATACTTTCCAATAAACAACGCTTATGAGGTTCTAAAATCTAAAGGATTACAACTTTCTAATAATAAATTAACAACCCAAATATCTCGGTATTATGATTATGAACAAAAAAAAATGAACGGAAGTATTTTAGATATCGAAAATGCTATTCTGAGTATTTTGGAGGACAGATTGGGAATTGCTAGGTTCATTGAATCGCTGACCTTAAATGAAACTATAACGATCACGAATTACGACAATGATCAATTAAAAAAAGAAATCTATAGGGAAATTGTGCCCTTCAAAAATAATAACACAGGAACACTAAATAAATTAATTGTGTTTTACGAAAACAATCAATCCCTTAGAAATGCTATTGAAAAAGAGCTTAAATTATTAGATAAGTAGCTATGATAAAATTTTTCCGAAACATCCGAAAAAACTTGCTCAATGATGGTAATACCACCAAGTACTTTAAATACGCCATTGGCGAAATTGTGCTTGTGGTGATTGGAATCTTAATTGCACTATCAATTAATAATTGGAATGAAAACCGTAAAACTAATAATACAATAAAAAGTGTTTATGCAGTTGTAAAGAGTGATTTATTAGCTGATATTGAAACGATTGATAAAGTATTTGTAGCTGCCCAATTTAGAGATAGTATAATTAAACAAGTAATCAATAGTAAAATAACATATGATGATTATTTAAAGTGTAATGAGTGTATGCAAATTCTTTATGGCTTTCCAGACATAAAGTTGAGAACAAGAGGGTTAAAACTATTAGAAGAAAATAGCGCCGTTCTTAATTCATTTCAAGATAATATTTCTGTTGAAATTTATGATTTTTATTACTACAACCATACAGAAATTGATGCTTCAATAAACGAAGTTCAGGATGATTACGATGATAACCAATACTATTTTAAAAATAACAAGCCTTGGTTTACAGATTATATAAATGCTAAAGTAAATGTTGAATTTATAGAATATGCGCTGACTTCGACTGATTATATAAATAGAGTTAATAATTTTTACGCTGTTTTTTATAAGTTATATCTGGATCAATTAAAAGAGTATCGTAAAGATGCTCTTGTATTGATTGAAAATATTAATAGGAATATTCATTAATAAAAGCACAAAAATAAGTTGTGCTTTATTAAAAGAAACCGTTAACTTAAAAAGATTTCCACCTCTGTGGAAAATTCATATGATAAAATTCTTTAGAAAAATTAGACAAAAAATGCTGGCTGAAAATAAATTTAGTAAATATTTACTTTACGCCATTGGCGAAATCTTTCTGGTAGTTATTGGTATTTTGATTGCGTTGCAAATAAATACAAAAAGCGAAAATCACAAAAAACAAGAATTTGAAATAACCATTCTTGAAAACATTAAAGAGGATATTTTGTCTGACAAAGTAGATTGTGAGCTGAATTTAGAGATTATCAAAATTGAACTTACGAATGAACAACGTTTACTTGATTTCTTATTTGATAAAAATATACAACCAAAAGATAGTATAAGTTTTAATGATGCATTAGGCATCGACCTTCTTGCAGTGTTCCACAATGCATCGTTCAATAATCTACAGAACAATGATATTGGATTAATTTCCAACAATAAACTTTACAAAGAAATTACACGGTTCTATGATTTTTATGTTTCAGCACTTAAAGAGGCAGAAAACACCCACAATTACACGAACACCTATGATGATAAATTTATCTTTTTCAAAAAACATTTTACTGTTATCAATAAAAAAACAAAAGGAAGTTTTGGTTCTGAAGATGATGCTTGGAATCAAGATTTTGAAAGATATAATTTCGCAATTAAAAATATAGATGTGCTAAAAAAAGATGAAGAATTTAAAATTTTATTGGCGGAAAGTATTTTAATCAATTCAATTAAAATTAGTTTTTACCAACAATTGTTAGAAAAAATAGAAAGTCTAAAAAAATCAATAGATAGCGAATTAGAAACTCTGAAAAAATAATGAAAGCACAAAAATAAGTTTTGCTTCAACGTAACCAACTGCTAAAAAAAAGATTCTCGTTACTTATTACGAAACGGATTCGAAATACGAGAAATAAATATGATAAAATTCTTTAGAAAAATTAGACAAAAATTACTAATGGAAAATAAAACTGGCAAATACTTTAAATATGTCATTGGCGAAATTGTACTCGTGGTTATAGGGATTTTGATTGCCTTGCAGATTAATAACTGGAATGAAAATAGGAAGCAAAAAGCCAAAGTAAACAGCTATTTAAAAAGTATGTTGATTGATTTGAATAGCGATACTGAAAATTACACCAATTTTATTGAAAGTTTCAAAAAGGACGTTAAAAGGAATTCTATAATTTTTAAAGACAAAAGCTATCAGGAGCAATCCATAGACTCTATTTTTTCTCTTGTACCTAGCAATTTTGGAAATTATAAAGTAGTAGATCAGACTTATCAGAAAATAAAAAATTCTGGTTTGTCTGATGAATTAGGATCCATAGAGATCAATAATGCTATAAATAGATACTACTCACAAGATATCGTTGATTACGCTACATTTATAGATTACGATAAAGAATACAGTTTAAAAAGTAATGATTTTTGGTTTGATACCAACGATTATGAGATACCTATATCTGACGGATCCAGTTATTCGGAATTACCATTTTCTAAAAATGAAACTATTAGAAAACAAGCTTTGGTTAAAAAAATTGAATCTAACC
The DNA here is from genome assembly GCA_051278125.1 of Polaribacter sp. Lineage (GTDB taxonomy): Bacteria > Bacteroidota > Bacteroidia > Flavobacteriales > Flavobacteriaceae > Polaribacter. The sequence goes on from JBNMNV010000083.1 coordinate 5,704, forward strand.
GAGCAAGAAATTGGCTTAGAAAAAATATGAGAAACAAATATTGGGGAATTCAAATGACCACACGTACACGAACTAAAGCTCTTGACCTCATAGAACTCATTAATAAAGAGCTTAAACGAAAACTATAATGATTAAACTTTTTAGAAACATCCGCAAAAACTTGCTCGCTGAAGGCAAAACCACCAAATATTTTAAATACGCCATAGGCGAGATTGTACTTGTTGTTATTGGTATTTTGATTGCCTTGAGTATTAGTAACTGGAACGAAAACAGAAAGCAAAAAGAAACATTACATAGTATTTATCAAATTATTAAAGAAGATATAACTATTGATATTGCCGAAATAAATGCCTTTATAAACGAGTATGATTCCATTAGAAAACCTGCTTTTTTGACTGTTTTAAATGAAAATCATTCAAAAGAAGAATATTTAAAGCACCCAGAATATCTAACAGTTTTAGATGGTTTCAAAGACTTTAAAATCAATGAACGTGGTTTTGAATTGCTGAAAAACCAATCGATTGATGGTCGTATAGATAAACAAAATCTTGCTTCAAAAATTAATCTATTTTACAATCAACGTCTCATAGAAATAAATATAGCTAATGCTGAATTAATGCGTGAATTTGTTAGTAATATAAGTGATTATAAACAATTACCATGGTTTACGTCCTATTATCTGAATAAACAAACGGATGGAGCAATAGAGTATATCATAAACAATCCATTAGCAAAAAACCGGATTGCAGTATATTATTTAGTTTATGAAATATATATTAGAGAAATAAAGCAATTCAAAACAAATGGAGAAGCCATTATTAATCAAATTAATGCTATTCATTGAATTTAGAAAAAAATGATAAAACTCTTTAGGAACATCCGTAAAAACCTTTTGAATGAAGGAAAAACTAGTAAATACTTTAAATATGCTATTGGCGAAATTGTACTCGTGGTTATAGGGATTTTGATTGCCTTGCAGATTAATAACTGGAATGAAAACAGTAAAAATAAGTTAACAGAATCAGATTACTATTGCAAACTACTTGCTGATTTTGAACTTGACCGTCAAAATATTGCGGTTCTATATAAAGAATCCCAACATAAAATAGAAATTAGTAAAAGACTCTTGTTAGATTTAAATAATAAAAACAAAAACAAATCTTACCTGCTTAATAATTATCTACAAGGTTTAAGAACGAATCCATTTGTCCCAAGCAAAGTAACTATGACAGATATTGTGTCGTCTGGAAAATTAAATTTATTGACTAATGATTCCATAAAAAATAATCTGATAAGATATTATGGAGAGTTGGATAAACTGCTCTATCAACTTGAAATCAATCAATCAAAAAGTTTAGAAAGAGTATTTTTATATGATGACTATATTCAATTTGGAGGTCAATATTTTGAGTACGTATCACAATCATTAGGAGATGAAATTTTAAAAACACTTCCAGTTAATGATTGGCATTTAAATAATGAGTCAGAATATTACAAGCAATTTCAGAATGATTTAGTCTTTTTTGTGACTATGAGTGAAAGAGAAAAACAACATTTTATTAACATTTTAAAAGAAATGGAGCCAACTTATGATCTGTTGAAGAAAGTATGTGAATAAAAAATAACATGAACCACTAACCAATGATTAAACTATTCCGAAACATCCGTAAAAACCTTATTGTAGAAGGAAAAAATACCAAATACTTTAAATATGCAATTGGTGAAATTGTACTTGTTGTAATTGGTATTTTGATTGCTTTATCTATAAATAACTGGAACGAATCAAAAAAAGATAGAGTTCAAGAAATAATGCATCTTAAAAATATTAAAAAAGATATTCTTTTAGATACTGTAGATATTGCATTCAATATGAAATCTTATAAATTATTTAAATCTTCACAAAAAAAAATGCTAAATTATCTGCATAGTAAAGATTTGAAACCAAAAGAAAACATAGCATATGAATACGCATTAGGAATTCCTCTTATCTTGGTGCTTCATGAGTCTTCTTTTAATAATTTAAAAGATAATAATATTAATCTCATTTCTAACCAAGAACTTAAAAATCAGATATCAAACCATTATGATAATATTGCAACCATAATGTTACGCGTAGAAAACGATCTTGAGGCCTATAAAACTTACACCTTCTTAAAACCTTATTTTCTAAAATACTTTATTAATGTAAATAAAGTGTCTAAGATGGGATCTGCTGAATTTAAAACCGAAGATTATTACAGCACAGACATAAATTTGAATACTTTACTTTTAAAAGATTCTTTAGGTATTAAAAAAGATGCCGCATTTAAAATTGACTTGGCAGAAAGTATACATTTTAACGGATTTAAAATAGACATGTATAAGGATTTTTTGAAAGAAATACATAAGTTAAATAACTCTATAAGCGAAGAGCTCAAAAAAATTGAATAGGAAAATGATAAAATTTTTTAGAAAAATCCGCCAAAAACAAATTATGGAAAATAAAACCACCAAATACTTTAAATACGCCATTGGTGAAATAGTCTTGGTGGTTATTGGAATTTTAATTGCATTACAGATTAATAATTGGAATGAAAATCAAAAGGCAAAAACTACAGAAATTTATGTTCTAAATGAAATATTGAACAATTTAAATGAAGATGGTATTATCTTAAGTGAGATTGTAGAACAAAGGCAAAAAGCGAAAATATCTGTTGCAAATATGCTTAACTATTTAAAAACAGAAAACATTAACAAGGATGTTTTAGAAAAAGATATGTTATGTTTTTTAACTTTTGAACGATACTTTCCAATAAACAACGCTTATGAGGTTCTAAAATCTAAAGGATTACAACTTTCTAATAATAAACTTACAACCCAAATATCTCGCTATTATGATTATGAACAAAAAAAAATGAACGGAAGTATTTTAGATATCGAAAATGCTATACTGAGTATTTTGGAGGACAGATTGGGAATTGCTAGGTTTATTGAATCGCTTACCTTAAATGAAACGATAACGATCACGAATTACGTCAATGCTCAATTAAAAAAAGAAATCTATAGGGAAATTGTGCCCTTCAAAAATAATAATATGGGAACATTAAATAAATTAATTGTGTTTTACGATAACAATAAATCCCTCAGAAATGCTATTGAAAAAGAGCTTAAAGTATTAGATAAGTAGCTATGATAAAATTTTTTAGAAAAATCCGACAAAAACTAATTTTGGAAAATAAAACCTCCAAATATTTCAAGTACGCTATTGGTGAAATATTCCTTGTGGTTATTGGAATTTTGATTGCGCTACAGATTAGTAATTGGAATCAAAACTCACAAATTAAATACAGTAATCAACTTTTACTAAAAAAAATGTTGACAGATTTAGACAACATTGAGACTCGTTTAAATAGTATTGTGTTTACATATGATAAAGACAATGACTTTGGCTATATTAGTTTAACTGAAGCCATTAACAATTGCGACTCCATATTAACCCTGACAAATAGAGGACTTAAAAAAGAGAATTTAGATTATTTAGCTAAAGTAAGCCCTGCACAAGGAGGAACGCTATTGAATATTTACGACAATACGTACAATGAGCTTCTAAATACTGGGAAACTTTACAGTTTAGGTTCAGATAATTTAGTAAAAGCCATCCAAAATTTTTATAAGTTTTGTGAGCGTGAAACAAAATATCAACAATTTAATAATGACGAGGGTAATCGTGGATTGATAAAGTATGAAAACGGTTTTTCTTTTCTTTTTACGAATTATAGACAAAAACCATTAAGTTTTGACCTAAATGAGTATCCATTTTATATGGATACAAAATCAACAGAATACAAGAATTTTCAAATAGGAGTTACGTTATTAAAAATAGGTCAAGAAGGCAATAAAAGAAAAATGCTAAAAATTATTGAAGAAGCCAAAAAATTGAAAAATATAATTAGGTTAGAGCTAACCTACTATAATTAATTTTTTTTAATAATCTGAAAAAGAAGTTATGATAAAATTTTTTAGAAAAATCCGCCAAAAACAAATTATGGAAAATAAAACCACCAAATACTTTAAATACGCCATTGGTGAAATTGTGCTGGTTGTTATTGGTATTTTAATTGCCTTGCAGATTAATAATTGGAATGAAAATCGTAAAACGTCTAATACGCAAGAAAAATACCTCATATTACTAAAAAAAGAAGCCCTTAATAACCTCAAAACGTTAAACAAATCTCAAGACTATCTTATAAGACTAGAAAAAGGACAAGAAAAACTGTTGAATCTTTTATCAGGAGATTTAGATACCATTACAGACAGCTATATTGCAGAAGTTTTGTTAGATAATTATTATAGTACAAATCGGTTTAATTACCAAAATAATGTGCTTTCAGAACTCAAAACAACTGGAGAACTTAAAAATATAAGTAACGACAGTATTCGGAGTCAGTTAATGAATCAAGAAGGAATAGTTGAAAAAGCAAAAGGACAAGAGAATAATGTATACGGTTTGTTTGATAAAGGCACTGATATGATTGAACGTTATGGAAGTAATAGAAGGATTACTGAGGCCTTTGTAAAAAGAAAGGATTATAATAAGATTCCAAAAAGTAAAAGAGTTCTTAGTAATATAGCCCTAGTTAAGATGCCCGAATTTGAAAATGTTTTACTTAGCTTCATGGGCTCAACATTAAATCTGTCTAAAAATCATTTTCCAAAATTAGAAGAACACTTTAAGACTTTAATTAAGTTAATAGATAAAGAACTTTACCAACTTAAATAAGCTATTCTATGATAAAGTTTTTCAGAAAAATTAGATACAATCTCATGCAAACAGGTAAAACATCCAAATACTTTAAATACGCCACTGGCGAAATTGTGCTGGTGGTTATTGGTATTTTAATCGCTTTACAGATTAACAATTGGAATGAGAACCGAAAAATTAAGAACGAAACCTATAATTTATCAAAGCGTTTACTTGATGAAATCAACAAAAATATTAAAAGTTTAGAAAAAAGTGCTGTAGAATTAAAAAATATAGACACTGCAACTTTAAAAACACTAGATTTAATGGGAGAAGATTATAGTAAAGTAGATGCTTCAAAGCTAGATAGTCTTCTTTTTACGATTATTATTACGCCTAGAAATGAATTTTATTCCGCAATTTTAAATGAAGCACTCGCTACTGGAAAGGTATCGCTTTTTGAAAATGATTCCATAAAACAAATTATCTACGATATACCTACATATATTCAAGAAGTAAAATCTGCAGAAAAAGGGATGGATTTAGATATCAATGAAAATCTAGTTCGGTTTTTTTACGATAATATTTCTCTACGAGCTGTAGATTCTAAATTTTCTGATTACGCTTCAAAAATTACACCAAGTAAATTAAAACCTTTGGATAATAGAATTATTTTATCTAGTAGAAAGTTTGAAAATATTGTTGATAATAAGTATTATTTAATGCAGTTGCTTAAAGCCAAGCACAAAAACACAAAAACACAGTTCTTACGATTAAAAAACTTGTTAAAAAAAGAGATTGAAACCAACAATTAACAGCGCTAATAAATACTTACATAAAATGATTAAATTCTTTAGGAAAATTCGTCAAAATTTACTTTTGGAAAACAAAACTTCAACGTATGTTAAATATGCCATAGGCTAAATTATATTAGTTGTAATTGTTATTTTGATTGCTTTAAGCATTAATAATCGGAATGAAAATAGAAAAGAAAACATTGAAGAAGGTGTTGTTTTAAAAAACCTTTTTGAAAATTTAATACTAGCAAAAAAACAATCAAAAGCATTAATTTTAGAAGAGGATAATTTAAAAAAATCGCTTATATTTATTCTGGGGATAGGTTTTAATCAAATTAAAGAGGAACCTATCTCTGTATCAGGTTCAATTTTTGAAAGTGCAGTTAGGGATTTACAAACAAATTAACCCACTGTTAATTCTTATATCAACTTAAAAAATACAAACAAATTAAGTTTGATGAAAAGCAAAAAAATAAATGAAAAGTTTACTGATTTTGAGTTTAGTATAAATAAATTAAAAGACATTCTTCAAGATAGATTGAATGTTCATTAAATTAGAATTGATGCTATTCTAGAAAACGAAGTCAATTTTATTCCTTTATTAAAGGATAACATTTCAAATATTTCTATTGAAAAGGAAGATTCAAATGATTATTTAGAAATTTTAAAACAAAAAAGAATTCGTAATCTTTTAGGAATGAAACTTTCTTTTACGCAAGATGTTAT
>JBNMNV010000084.1:0-11872 GCA_051278125.1 Polaribacter sp.
ATTTTTGCTCTATATTTTTGTATGCGCTCATAATGAACTTATAAAAATAATGCTTTTGCCCTGATTTGCAATCAAATATTTGTTAAAACGATTTGTAAGTAATTATAATTTGCTGCCACTAACGATTTATAAAACTAAAAAAATGAAACAATTTACTAAACTTGTATTTTTATTGCTTTCAATAGCTGCTTTTTCACAAAGCCCATGGACCCAAAAAAAGGGCAAAATGTACACACAACTTTCTTTTACAACGATTCCGAATTATACTACTTTATTTGGTAATCCTGATTATAGTAATTTTGGAACATACTCGGATAACACAGTTCAATTTTTTGGCGAATATGGCCTTTCTGAACAAACCAGCTTCATTTTAAATCTTCCTTTAAAACTGATTTCAATAAATGACTTTAATGACCCAGCAATTGATTGTGTTGGAGATTGTTCTCAAGATTATAACAACACTGCTCTAGGAAATATTGAAATTGGCCTAAAACATAATTTTTATAACAAAGATTGGGTGCTTTCTGGTCAAGTCTCTGTGGAAGCAAATACAAGTTCTTTCGATGCTATTTCTGGAATTAGAACGGGTTATGATGCTTGGTCGTTTTCTCCCCTATTTTTGGCAGGAAGAAGTTTTGGTAAAACCTATTTACAAGCTTTTATTGGTACTTCTATTAGAACGAATGATTACAGCTCCAATTTTAAAATTGGCGGAGAATTAGGAAGAAAAATCACCAAAAATATTTGGCTTATTGGTTTTCTAGACATTTCTAAATCTTTAGAAAATGGAAACATTAGGTTACCTCAACAAAATATTTTAACGGGTTTGTATGTTAATGATCAAGAATACGGCTCTTTTGGTTTAAAAGCTATCGCAGAATTTACAAATACATTTGGCGTTACAGCTGGAATTGGAAGTGCCTTTTTTGGAAATAATGTAGCCAAACAAGCAGCACTAACCTTTGGTATTTATCATAAGTTTTAGTTCAAAGTGATTGATACCATTTATAATTTTAAATAATGGGTATTATAAAGTTAAACGGAGCATCACAGATAGGCATTTCACAGAAATTAACAGATTCGAGAACGCTCTAATCACCAATTATTACGACCTATATCAATTCTACATTGATAAAACCACCACAAGACTTTTTTCTTAGCCTAATTTAAATTCTCTCTTTTAGAAAAACTATCTTTGCAAAACGAAAAAAACACCTTAAATTTTCTTTAAGGTTGATTAAAAATGTCTTTCCTGCAAAAGCAGGAATCTAAAAAAACAAATAAAATGGAATCTAATGTTCGTGTTCGTTTTGCACCAAGTCCAACAGGACCTCTGCATATTGGTGGTGTAAGAACGGCTTTATATAATTATTTATTCGCCAAAAAACACAACGGTACTTTTATTTTAAGAATAGAAGATACCGATCAAACACGTTATGTAAAAAATGCAGAACAATATATTATAGATGCTTTAGATTGGTGTAATATTCCATTTGATGAGGGTCCTGGAAAGAATGAAAAACTTGGTCCTTACAGGCAATCTGAACGTAAAAACTTGTATCAAAAATATGCTGCTATTTTAATAAATTCTGGTTGGGCATACTATGCTTTTGATACCTCTGAAGAACTAGATACACACAGAAAAAACCATGAAGCCGAAGGTAAAACCTTTATTTATAATTGGCATAATAGAGAAAAAGGAAAATTAATCAACTCTTTGGTTTTAAATGAGGAAGAAGTACAGCATAAAATAAATGCTGGAGAAAATTATGTAATCCGTTTTAAAACTGCACAAGATGAAATTTTGGAAATGGTCGATGAAATCCGTGGAAAAATAACGATTGATACCAATACTTTAGATGATAAAATTTTATTTAAAAGTGATGGAATGCCCACCTATCATTTAGCAAATATTGTTGATGATCACCTTATGGAAATTTCTCACGTAATTCGTGGTGAAGAATGGTTGCCTTCCATGCCATTACATATTTTATTGTACAGAGCTTTTGGATGGAATGCTCCAAAGTTTGCGCATTTACCACTGATTTTAAAACCCGTTGGAAAAGGGAAATTAAGTAAAAGAGATGGAGACAAATTAGGATTTCCTGTGTTTCCTTTAGCCTATACAAATGAAGAAACAAATGAAATTTCTAGAGGATATAAAGAAGATGGCTATTTTTCAGATGCTTTTATAAATATGTTAGCCTTTTTAGGATGGAATCCTGGAACAGAACAAGAACTATTTTCTTTAGAGAACTTAATACAGGAATTCGATTTAAAACGTGTAAGCAAATCTGGGGCAAAATTTAACCCCGATAAAACAAAGTGGTTTCAGCAACAATATATGCAAACTAAAAATAATTCAGAATTAACTGATTTGTTTTTACCCATATTAGCACATAAAGGAATTCTTAAAGACAATACGTATGTATTAAGAGTCGTTTCCTCTATAAAAGAACGCGCAATTTTTGTTGCTGATTTTTGGGATTTATCATCTTTCTTTTTTGTGAATCCAGAAGAATATGACGCAAAAGCATCCAATAAAAACTGGAAGGAAGGAACCTCTGAATTAATGCAAGAATTAATTACGGTACTCGCTACTATCGAAGATTATTCATCAGCAAATACAGAAAAAGAAATCAAAGCATGGATTTCTGGCAAGGAAATTGGCTTTGGTAAAGTAATGCAACCTTTACGTTTAAGTTTGGTTGGCAAACTAGCAGGCCCTCATTTGTTTGATATCATTCACATGATTGGGAAAGCGGACACCATACAGAGAATTAAAAACGCAATCGAAAAACATTCAATATGAAAAAAGTAATCTTATTATTTATCATCTTATTTAGCTATTCAACCTACAGTCAATTTGGAAATAGGAATCAAGGAAATCGTCAAAATATGCGTCAACGTCAAATGACAGAAACGCCAAGACAAGCTCCAGAATTTAAATATGAAGTAGAAAAATATTTAGGTATTGTAGTGTATGATATTGAGCAAGCTGCAAAAAAATCGAAGATAAAACTTACCTCCGATACGGGAAAAACATTCTCTAAAACCCTAACCGCTTACAATAGGGAAATAAAGGATCTTCGAAGAATTAATAGTTTTACTTTAAGAAGTACTAGAGAAATGGTTGAAAATTTTCAAAGAAATGCTCAAAAAACAGGAGATGCTTCTGGCCAAAAAAAAGTGCAAGAAACTATGGCAGAAAATCTGAAACCTATTTCTGATGTTTTAAAAACAAAAGATCTAGAATTAGATAAAAAAATAAAAACAATTTTATCTGACAAGCAATATGAAAAATGGGTTAAGTATAATAGAAAACTCTTCAAAGTTTTTCCTACTGAAGAAACCGAATAAATAAAAATACGCTATAAAACCCTGAAAACATTTATTTTCAGGGTTTTTTAATGTGTTATAACTTTCTGTTGTAATATTATTAAGTAAAACACCCCATTCATACTAATTTTGTTTTGAAATTACTGTAAAAAAAATGATGGTTTTTTTCTTTATAGAAAATAGAAAAATAAAGCATAGCATTCGTTACGGTTTCTTTTTATCTTGAAATAGAAAGGAAAAAAGGGCGTTTTATTACGGTCATTTCAATGCAGAATTGGTATCACACATGCTAAAATTCAGTATCTTTACAATACACAGAAATAATAACTTAAAAAAAATATTATGATATATACCTTGCCGTACATTATTATTATTGGAATTATTCTTTTTGCCTCTTTCTTTATGGTAAAACAACAAACCGCTGCGATTATTGAACGTTTTGGAAAATTCCATAGCATTCGTCAATCGGGTCTTCACATAAAAATTCCTTTAGTCGATAGAGTTTCAGGAAGATTGAGTTTAAAAATTCAACAATTAGACGTAATTATAGAAACAAAAACATTAGATGATGTTTTTGTAAAATTAAAAGTTTCTGTGCAGTATAAAGTAATCTATGATAAAGTATATGATGCTTTTTACAAGCTAGATTATCCGCACGAACAAATAACTTCTTATGTTTTTGATGTCGTAAGAGCCGAAGTTCCGAAAATGAAGTTAGATGATGTTTTTGTAAAAAAAGATGACATTGCCATTGCCGTTAAAGCAGAATTAAACGATGCCATGATGGAATATGGATATGATATTATTAGAACTTTAGTGACCGATATTGACCCAGATGCTCAAGTAAAAATAGCCATGAACCGAATTAATGCTGCGGATAGAGAAAAAACAGCCGCTCAATATGAAGGAGATGCACAACGTATTTTAATTGTTGAAAAAGCAAAGGCGGAAGCAGAAAGTAAGCGATTACAAGGACAAGGTATTGCAGACCAAAGAAGAGAAATTGCACGTGGTTTAGAGGAGTCTGTAGACGTACTGAACAGAGTTGGTATTAATAGCCAAGAAGCCTCTGCTTTGATTGTGGTTACACAACATTATGATACTTTACAATCTATTGGTAGTGAAACCAACACTAATTTAATCTTGTTACCAAACTCACCACAAGCTGGTAGTAATATGTTAAACGATATGGTTGCTAGTTTTACTGCTAGTAATCAAATTGGGGAAGCCATGAAAAATCAAAAACCTAAAGAAAAGAAGAAATAGGTTTTTATAAGATTCTAAACAAAAAAGCTCAATTTGTAATGTACAAATTGAGCTTTCTATTTTATATAAACAAAAGATTATTTCTTTTCTTCTAACTTTTCTTCACCTTCTTCTTTTGAAGCTTTTTTAAACTCTTTTAGACCACCACCGATACCTTTCATTAATTCTGGAATTTTCTTACCACCAAACAATAATAAAAGAGCTAAAGCGATAAGAATCCAAGATCCTCCTCCGGGCATTCCTAATAAAAAAATATTTAAAGTATTCATAATTTCTAAATTTTAATAGTACAAAGATACAAAAAGGATTCTATTAATTTCTTTTTTGAATAATACCTCCCATTATTTTTTTATCTTTAATAACTTCTGGGTTTCCTTTATAAAAAATTGAACCTCCAAAAGTTACTTTAGCATTCAAAGTATCTCCTGCCATAATTTCTGCTTTTGCTCCCGTTCCTGCCTTTACCATGCAATTTGATTTCGTTTTTAAACCATAACCGTTATAAACTCCGTATAAATCTACGTCGACTGTTTGGTTTTTTACAGAACCTGTTAGTTTAATAATCCCACCAGAGGAAGCTCTTACATCCAAATATTTCACTTTTAAAACTAAATTGATAAAAGCTCCTTCTTGCGCATTTACTTCTAATTTATCTTGGTTTATTTCTTTCGCCGTAATCGTTGCACCTTCGTTCGCATCTATAATAGCCAAATCTTCTTTGTAATATAAGGTTACTAAAACTTCTCCATCTGCCGACCTATCTGCTAGATTTACCGAAAAAGGTAACGATATTTTTAAAGTACCATTCACATTTTTAACCTTTACTTTTTCTGATTTTTTGCCTGTAATTACTAATTTAGACTCTGTAGATTTTATCAACTCTAAAGTAATACCATTGTACACTTTTAAGATTGTATAATCCCCTAGATTTCTAGTGACTGTGCTTTGTGCTACTTGTGATAAACTACATAATATTGCACATATAAAAACTATTTTTTTCATTATGATTGAATTTGATTGATTGATTTAAATCAATAAGTATACCATTATAAAGACATTTTTTGTTTTTTATTGTGACAAAACTATAAAATTATGAATACTTTAAATTCTAAAATATCAACTTTATGAAATGTTTAGACCCTAAAAAATGTCATCTATTATAAAATCAAGATACCTCTTCTATCAAATTAAAATCTAGATGTTTACGTTCTAAATCTGTATTTTTTACTTTTATTTTTACAGCATCACCCAGTTGATACATGTTGCTAGTAGATTGCCCAACAATAGCATATTGCTTTTCATCAAAAATATAATAATCGCTTTTTATATCTCTAATTCTTACCATCCCTTCACATTTATTGGATGAAATTTCTACATAAATTCCCCATTCTGTAACACCAGTAATTACGCCTTCAAAAACTTCATCTTTATGATCTTGCATGTATTTAACTTGCATGTATTTAATAGATGATCTTTCTGCTTTAGAAGCTAATTCCTCTCTTTTTGAAGAATGTTTACACTTTTCTTCATATGGAAGAGCTTTCGGCGAATCTCCGCCCTCTAAATAATGCTGTAACAATCTATGTGTCATTACATCTGGATAACGCCTTATAGGTGATGTAAAATGACTATAATAATCAAAAGCCAAGCCATAATGCCCAATATTATTTGTAGTATAGACCGCTTTAGACATCGTTCTGATGGTTAAAGTCTCAATCATGTTCGACTCTGCCTTTCCGTTTACAGCGCTTAATAATTTATTTAAAGATTCTGAAGTAGATTCTTTAGTTTCTGTATTAATTTTGTATCCAAATTTGCTAATAATATTCTGTAAAGAAGCTAATTTCTCATCGTCTGGTTCGTCATGAACTCTATAAATAAAAGTTTTACCCGAAGGTTTTCCTTTACGGCTTCCAATAAATTCTGCCACTTTTCGGTTAGCCAATAACATAAATTCTTCAATTAATTTATTGGCATCTTGAGATGTTTTAAAGAACACGCCTATAGGGTTTGCATCTTCATCTAAATTGAACTTCACTTCTACTCTATCAAAAGAAATAGCACCTTGTTTCATACGTTTATCACGCATAATTTTTGCTAATTTATCTAGGGTTAAAGTAGCTTCTACAATTTCTTTAGTTACTGTATATTCTTTATCGATGATAGAAATATCCGAAGGCATTTGATACGGTTTCATCTCCTCAGAAATCTCACAATTTTCTAAAATAGATTGTGCTTCTTCATAGGCAAAACGCTGATCTGAATACGTTACGGTTCTACCGAACCACTCGTTTAAAATTTGTGCTTTTTCGTTGATTTCAAAGACGGCAGAAAAGGTTAATTTTTCTTCATTTGGCCTTAGAGAACAAACTCCATTAGAAAGCATTTCTGGCAACATTGGTACTACTCTATCCACTAAATAAACAGAAGTGGCTCTTTTATAAGCTTCATCATCTAAAATAGTATTTGGTTGCAAATAATGCGAAACGTCTGCGATATGAATTCCTATTTCATAATTACCATTTTCTAGTTTTGTAAAGGATAAAGCATCATCAAAATCTTTTGCATCTTTTGGATCTATAGTGAATGTTAAGTCATTACGCATATCTCTACGTTTAGAAACCTCTTCTTTCGAAATTTCTAACGGTAAACTTTCTGCTTCTTTTTCTATTTCGGGCTCAAATTCGAAAGGTAAATCATACTCTAATAAAATAGAGTGCATTTCTGTATTATGATCGCCAGGTTTACCAAGAACTGTGGTGATTTTCCCAAACGGATTTTTAGAGTTTTTAGGCCAATCTATTATTTTTGCTTGCACTTTATCGCCATCTTCTGCCCCATTCATTTTACTTTCAGCAATAAAAATATCTGCGTACATTTTACTATTATCGGGCACCACAAAACCAAAATTTTTGTTCTTTTGCAAAACACCCACAAATTCTGTTTTAGCGCGCTCTAAAACTTCTACAACATCTGCTTCTAACTTATTACTGCGTTTTCTATTATATACATAAGCTCTAACTACATCACCATGTAGCCCTTTACCTAAATTTATATTAGGTATAAAGATATCATTTTCATAATCATCGGTCATAAAATACCCATTGCCATTAGACGTAATGTCTAAAGTTCCTAAAGAGTATTTTCTATCCTCATTTATTGCAAATTTTCCTCGTTCTACTTCTTTAATTTTTTTTGTGGTAGTTAACTCTGCTAATTTCTTTACAATTTGTGTTTTACCGTCGGTATCAGAAATCTTTAATTTTGCAGCAATTTGTTTATAGTTATAAACCTTAGTACTGTCTTCGTTTAAAATTCTAAATATATTTTTAGTTAAGTCTTTTACAACATTCCCTTTCTTTTTATATATTTTTTTCTTCTTTCTTGTCATTAATTCTTACTTCTTTATTATGTAATACCAAAATACGACTATTAAATGTATTTGTTGATTAAAAAATAGTTATCAAACTATTATTGTATTTTGGCTTTTTAAATTATTATTTATGTCTAATTCCGTCAAGCTAAATGCTGGCTCTTGGTTTATAATTGCAAATCCTACTTCTGGAAATCGGAATTTTTCTAAACAATGGAAGGAAATTCAGCAATTATTAACAAAACAGAAAATAGACTTCTCTTTTGTTTTTACACAGTTTTCTAAACATGAAATTAAATTGGTTGATTCTGCAATTCAACAAGGTTTTAGAAATATTATTTCTGTAGGTGGAGACGGCACACTACATCATGTAGTTAACGGAATAATGTTGCAAAGATATGTAAAAACTTCTGATATAACTATTGCGGTGATTCCTTTAGGAACAGGAAATGACTGGATAAAGACATATAATATTCCGAATTCCATTAAAAAATCAATCCATATCATTGCTAAAAAGAAAACAATTTTACAAGATATTGGAGTTTTACAAACTGAAAATAAAGTAATTTCTTATTTTAACAATGTCGCAGGTTTAGGGTACGATGGTTATGTTGTTTACAAAATAGAAAAATTAAAACGCTTTGGAGCTATTGCGTATTTGTTAGCCGGAATTTCTGGTTTACTTTTTTATAAAAAAGCTGTTTTTAAAATTATTTTTGATGATAAAATAATAGAAACCCAATGCTTAACGGTTTTATTCGGAATTTGTAAATTTTCTGGAGGTGGCATGCAGTTTACAAAAGATGTGCATACATCTGACGGTTTGTTAGATATAACCATTGCTAAAAATTTAAATTTATTTGATTTAATCATCAATATAAAAAAACTATATAACGGAAATATAGCATATCATAAAAAAATAGAAACCTACAAAACCAAAGAAATAACGGTAATTCCAAAATATCCAAATTCAATGATTCAAGCAGATGGCGAATTGATTGGAAAAGGGAAAGTGAAGGTTACAGTTATAAAAAAGGCGTTGAATTTTGTGGTGAATTAGATTTTTTATCGTCACCGTTTGTGATACTAAAACCTTTCACTTATTCATAGCGAAATGATAAAGCCCATTTACCAGAGATTTTGCAAGTTCTAAAAAATTATAGAATGATAAAATTGTAACACAGAAAAAATTAAAATCTTACAAAACAAAAGGAACTATTAATATTTCTTTAATTTCTTCACCATTCAAGTTCATAAAAGTTTGGTTTAAAGAAAAATAATCGGCAAACATTTATGTATTTATGAAAACAATTTCTTTTGTAAGATGCTCATTTTATTTAGATTCGTGCAATGATACTGAATACCTTAATTTAAAAGAAACCCTTCTTTTTACTAAAAATGAAAAACACAGAAAACAAAGAGCTTATAAAATTTGTTCACTTTAAAAAAGGAGACGAAGAGGCTTTTGAGTACTTTTTTTATAAATTTTACAATCATATTGTTGGGTTTTGTGTGCAATTTATTTATGATGAAAATGATGCTAAAGAACTTGCACAAGAGGCTTTTTTAAACCTTTGGACCCAAAGAGAAAAAATAAAAACTGTAAACGGAATATCCTCTTTCTTATACACCTATTCTAAATCTAAATGCCTAAATATTATTCGACATAGAAAAGTAAAAGAAAAATATATAAACCAAACGCTACATAAAAAAGAAGCACAATTAAATACAGAAATATTAGAATCCTTGCAATTCGATTCTTTAACTTTTACCGAACTCGAAGATCTTATTTTTAGTTCTATTGAGGAATTACCAGAAAAAACCAAAGAAATTTTTAGAAAAAAAAGACTAGATCAGAAAAAAAACCAAGAAATTGCTGATGAAATGAATATTTCTATCAAAACGGTAGAAGTCCATTTTTCTAACGCAATAAAGGTTTTAAAGACAAAATTGTCAGATTATCTGCCAGCAATCTTACTTTATTTTATATTAAATTAACATTTTATTTAGGGTTTTGTACTACTAATGTGTACAAACTAGTATAGAGGTTTGCATATTCTCTACTAAAAAAGTAAAATGATTCAGAATTTAATATTTAAATACTTAAACAACCAGGCTTCAGAAAACGAAGTTTCTAAGGTTTTTGATTGGATTGAAAAATCAGAAGAGAATAAACAAGAATTTATCCGTTTAAAAAAATTATGGATGTTATCTGGATTTTATTCCAACGCCAAAAATTTATTTGAATGGAATACAGTTAAAAATAAACTTTCTGCACCCAAAAAATCAATTTTTAACCAAGTTTTAAAATACGCTGCTGTCCTTGTATTGCTGTTGGCTAGTGTTGTTTATATCACAACTATTTCTTTTAAAACTGAAGAGAAAAGTACAGTAGAAAATTTTGTTATTTTAGAAAAAAGCTCAGGCACAATAGAATACATTTCTGATAAGAAAGATAAAATTGTAAAAGACACTTTAGGAAATATAATTGCCAAAAAAAACAACAAAGAACTTATTTATTATAAAAATCCATCAACTAAAAAAACGATTTATAACACTATAAAAGTTCCGTTTTCTAAAACCTTTAAAGTGGTACTTTCTGATGGAACTATTGTTCATTTAAATGCTGGCACTTCTTTTACGTATCCAGAACAATTTAATTTGGCGAACAATAGAAAAGTAATTTTAAAAGGAGAAGCTCATTTTGAAGTTTTTAAAGACAAAACAAAACCTTTTATTGTTGAAGCAAATGATTTAAATATTGAGGTTTTAGGAACTACTTTTAACCTAAGTAATTATGAAGAAGATAATTTTATTGATTGTGTTTTAACAGAAGGCTCTGTGCGTTTATCAGAAAAAGATAATCAAGAAAACGCCATAGTTTTAAAACCAAACCAAAAAGCAACTTGGAAAAAAAATCTTAGTGTTTTTGCAACTACAGAAGTAAATCCAGAAAACTACGCTGCTTGGATTCATGGTGAATTAATTTTTAATAAGGATTCTTTTACAAATATTTCCAAAAAAATAGAGCGGTATTATAATGTTAAAATTATTAATAATTATGCTTTATTAGCATCGCAAGAATTTACTGGAACTATAAAAATTAAAGAGTCTAATGTAGAAAATATTTTAGAACTCTTTAAATTAGATACACCGTTTAACTACAAAAAACAGGAGAATATCATAGAAATTTATCATCCTTAGGATATAGAAATGATTCATAAAACAACCATACATTCATCCTCAATAATGAAAAAAACTTTTTTTCTTTTAGTTTTTCTATTCTTAATAGTTACAAACACGTTTTCACAAACTGTTACTATTAATAAAAAAAACAAACCTTTAAGAGAAATTATTGAAACACTAGAAGAACAAACAACGTACAGAGTTTTATTCAATACAAATAAAGTAAGTAGTTCTAAAAGAATATCTATTGAAGTTAGTAATGTAAGCTTAACAGAAGTGCTAGATCTACTCACTAAAAAGATAAATGTTACCTATGTTATAAAAGATAAGCAAATTCTATTTATTGATAAAAAACCTGAAATTCAAAAGAGAGAAATCTCTGGAATTGTAAAAAGTAAGTCGGACAATTTTGGGATCCCAAACGCAACAATACTCATGAAGGGAACTAAAAAAGGAGCGATTACAGATTTTGATGGTAATTTTAAATATCTTATCAAATCAAACGATATAAAATCGGTAGTTTTAGAATTCTCTTATTTAGGCTTTGAAACAAAAGAAATTACTTTAGCAAATGAATCTTATTTCGAAGTTTATTTAGAAGAGACCACTACGAATTTAAGTGAAATTGTGATTACATCCTCTTACGGAACTTCTAAATTAAAAGAAGAAGTTGTGGGTAGTATTGTATCGGTAAAAGCCTCAGAATTA
>JBNMNV010000085.1:0-11866 GCA_051278125.1 Polaribacter sp.
GTCATTATCTTAAATGATAGTGCTTATGGAATGATCAAATGGAAACAAGAAGGAATGGGTTTTGAAGATTTCGGGTTGGATTACAAGAATCCAGATTTTGTAAAATATGCAGAAAGCTATGGTGCAATTGGCCACAGAGCTAAAAGTGATCAGAACTTTAAAGAGATATTATCAAAGTGCCTAGAAACAGATGGTGTACATGTGATTGATCTGGCAATAGATTATTCGTTAAATCACTCCATTTTTAATGTGCTATTAAAGGAGAAAACGTGTGTTTTGTAGTTCGAAAAAAATGATTAATCCATTGAAATTTAGATAATATCGAATTCTTATTTGTCTTTTAATCCTAAAAAAACAATATGCTTGAAGTACGATCACCTTACGACCAAAGCCTTATTAAGAAAATTCCGCTTGTTGGGAAACAAGAAGTAGAAAAGGCATTAACTACTGCTTATGCCCTCTTTCAAGATCAATCAAAATGGATTCCTGCGTATGAACGAATAGCGATTTTAGAGCGAACAGCCGCAATCATGAATACCCGCATGGAAGAGTTAATTAAAATAGCGGCACAAGAAGGGGGAAAACCTTATTTGGACTCTAAAGCAGAAGTTATTCGAGCAATAGGCGGAGTTAAAATCGCGGCAGGGCACATCTCGCAACTCAAAGGAGAGCAAATTCCAATGTCGTTAACCAAAGCATCTGAAAACAGAATTGCTTTTACAACAAGAGAACCCATAGGAGTTGTTTTTTCAATTAGTGCATTTAATCACCCTTTGAATTTAATTGTACATCAAACGGTAACCGCTTTAGCAGCAGGATGTCCTGTAATAATTAAGCCTGCATTAACAACTCCTTTATCGTGTTTAGCATTTGTAGAAATACTAAAAGAAGCCGCCCTACCCCACGGCTGGTGTCAAGCAATTGTTTGTGAAAATGAAGCTGCAGAACAATTGGTAATAGACAAAAGAGTAAATTATTTTTCTTTTATAGGTTCCGCAAAAGTAGGATGGTATTTAAAATCTATACTATCTCCAGGAACACGTTGCGCGTTGGAGCATGGTGGCGCTGCTCCTGTAATTGTAGAAAAAGATGCTGATATTCAGGAAATGCTTCCATTACTGTTAAAAGGAGGCTTTTATCATGCTGGGCAAGTTTGTGTATCTGTTCAGCGCATATTTGTGCATGAATCCATTGTAGAAAAAGTAGCCAATGGGTTGGCCACCTTAGCCTTTAAATTAGTCGTCGGTGATCAAATGGATGAAAACACAGAAGTAGGACCACTGATATCACCAAAAGAAGTGGATAGAGTTGAAGAATGGGTAAACGAAGCTATTGACGGAGGAGCAAAAGTATTGTGTGGTGGGAAACGTATTTCTGATACGTGTTTTGAACCTACTATTTTATTAAACCCACTTATGGATGCAAAGGTATCTACTTTAGAAATTTTTGGACCAGTTGTTTGCGTGTATTCTTATGCTGATAGGGAAGACGCAATTGAAATAGCGAACAGTTTAGAGGTTCATTTTCAAGCAGCTATCTTCACGAAAAATTTGGACGTTGCTTTAAGCAGCGTTAAAAAACTGAATGCTACCGCTGTAATGGTGAACGATCATACTGCTTTCCGGGTAGATTGGATGCCTTTTGGCGGTCGGGATGTTTCTGGAATGGGAATGGGAGGAATACAATATTCTATGCAGGAAATGACAAGAGAAAAATTGATGGTAATTAAAAGTAACCTGTGACGAGATTAAACATGAAACTAACAACAAATAAACACCATTAAAACAGGTGTTTATTTAAACGTTGTGCTTAATGTAAAAAAACATTCAGGAAATTGACAGAATTACAGAAATATATTACTTCCTACTTTGGAATCACAAATCAGAACTTGGACAAAATAACGTCCTTGTTCACAGAATCCGAACTTAAAAAAGGAGAATTCTTCACGAAATCTGGTCAATATTGCGAGAAATTGAGTTTTGTACGAAGTGGTTTTATACGTGTTTTTGCAAACGCAAATGACAAAGAAGTTACACAATGGATTTCTACCAAAGGCTACTTTATAACCGACTTGTACAGCTTTACTTTCAAACATAGAGCAAAATGGAATATTCAAGCATTAACGGACTGTGAGCTTTACACAATCGATAAAGATAATTACACACTTTTGAACAACTTAGTTCCGAATTGGGCGGAAATGGAAAAAAAATTTATCGCAGGTTGCTTCATTCAATTAGAAGATAGGGTTTTCAGCCATTTGTCGCTTAGTGCAAAAGAACGTTACGACAAACTTTTTGAGAATAACAAAGAGCTTTTTAACCAAGTTCCATTACAATATCTCGCTTCAATGCTAGGAATGTCGCCCGAAACCTTCAGCCGAATAAGGAACAAAAAGATTTCTTGATATTTGTCAAGAGCAAAAACTCGATTTGAACCGAACTTTGTCAGATAAATTAAAAATTATGGCAAAGTATATTAAAACATCGATTACGATAAACGCAAGTAGAGAGAAAATCTGGAAAGTACTTACCGACTTTGAAAATTATCGCGAATGGAATTCATTTATTAAGTCGGTAACTGGAGAAGTAAAAGTTGGAAACCAGATTGAAATAAAACTGCAAGGAATGACTTTTAAACCTGTTGTATTGACCTTTAATAAAAACATAGAATTAAAATGGCTTGGTCATCTTTGGTTCAAAGGACTTTTTGACGGAGAACATAAATTCAAACTGACCGACAACGGAAACGGAACGACTAATTTTGAGCAGAGCGAAAATTTTAGTGGAATATTGGTTAAATTATTTGCAAAGAGTTTGGACAAGGACACGAAGAATGGTTTTGAACAAATGAACAAGGAACTAAAAGTACATGTAGAAAAACACTAAGCACAACAACGTATATAAAACATAGCTATTACAGGCTTTTCTAGAGGTTTTTGTATATTTGCTAAGTCCGCCAAATTTTTTAATTTGGCTTTTGAGAAATTAAGATAAAAAGAAAATTAAAAAATTCGGCTCTTGAATAATCCGAAAGTTTAGCGTCTATTTATACGCTACGTTTCATATACAAGATCGTTGTAAGTAATTTGCCATCGCTATCGTTCTTTTCTTCAAGGAATGTGTGAGTACTGTTGTGGACAAAAATTGGAGTCGCTAAATGACTGAAAATGGATTACGGTATTATTCGACTATTTCTGTCGGATATTGTCCAAGAAGTTTAGCTTATCAGCGTTGAGAGCTCGAAAATTAAATCTTCTCGCGGAATTCAGTAGTAAATGTCTTGCCAACTTAGGGACGTAAGTCCTTGATTTTTTTGCGCAAATGGACCTTACTCAAACGAAACTGTTGCGTAGATGGATTTCTTAGCTTGTTTACGCAAATGTACTTCACTCCTACTCGCTACAGAATGTGCCAATCTGCGCAATCGTAACGCAATCAAATTCTAATCGCGACCAAATCGTTATGTGATCTGCGAAAAGAGCCTGTGCCTACTCTTACGTTTCGCTACTACTGCTAACAAGTCCTATAATTAATACGGACTTGGGGTTTATACGCCAAGGTTTGTGTATTTTTAGAATGTCGCTAAATCTTTGAGATTTAGCTTTAACCAAAAAAAAGAAAAAGCGAAACCCAAAAATTTCGCTTCGTGCGTAGCTGGAAATCCCCTGGATTTCTGCGCCGTACTGATCATAGGCCAGCCGTTATAAGCAATTTTAAAAAATGAAACTGATGGATAAACCAACATATCAAGAATTAGAAAATAAGATTGCTATACTTGAAAAGCAAAATGAAATTTTACAATCGCAGCCTTCAGCTCACAATGACAGAAAAACACAAGAGACAGAATTAAAAAATTCATTAAAAAAAGCCAAAGAGAGTGAGGAAAGATTAAATTTGGTTATCAAGGGTTCAAACGATGCCCATTGGGATTGGGATTTAATTACTGACGAGTTATATTATTCACCTCAATGGTGGAAACAAATAGGATATGAACCCAATGAAATTCTGCCAAATTCATCACTTTGGGAAAAATTAATGCACCCTGATGATAAACCTCTTGTTGACGAAATATTTAGAGGTGCTCTAAAAAAAAGGCAGTATAGTTATAAAGTGGAATTCCGATTATTACACAAGCAGGGTAAATATGTTCCTGTTCTATCTCGTGGATTTATTACTTTTGATAAAACTAAAAAACCAATAAGGGTTAGTGGAACAAACATGGATTTGTCCGAACAGAAAAAAGCAGAACAGGCGGTAAAAGAAAGTGAACAAATGCTACAAATTGCAAATGCTACAAAAGACAAATTCTTTTCTATTATAGCTCACGATTTACGTAGCCCACTTATAACCATTGAGAGTTTTTCGGAATTGTTAATTGAAGACGTAAAAGAAACAGATGGTGCAGAATATGAAAAGTTTTTAACACCGCTACATTCATCTGCTAAAAGCGCCGTTTATTTACTGGATAATTTATTAAATTGGGCAAAGTCGCAGACCGAACAGATTATTTTTAATCCAGAACATTTAAACTGGTCAGCAGTTATCCAAAAAGTATTAGAAGGCTCAAAAGCAATTGCCAAACTTAAAAGTATATCTATAAATTTTATTCAATCCGATGAAATGGAAATTTATGCTGATAAAGATATGCTAATGACAATTTTGAGAAATCTAATTTCAAATTCTATAAAATTCACTCATTCAGAAGGAAGAATAGATATTCTCACAGTACGTAACCAAGAATTTATTGAAATTACTATCTCAGATAATGGGGTTGGCATGAATGAGGGCACACGAAATGAATTATTTAAGCTTGGTGCAAATTCAAGAACCTATGGGACTGAAAATGAAAGAGGTTCTGGTTTAGGATTAGTCCTTTGCAAAGAATTTGTAGCGAAACACGGTGGACAAATTTGGGTAGAAAGCGAAAAAGGAAAAGGAAGTGACTTTAAATTTACTTTGCCTTTGAATAAATCAGAATAAAAAAAAGCATCTAACAACGCATTATAAATAATTGCCATATGTGAATGAAATCAAGGGCTGTAGACCAAATAAACATTAGTTATTTTGTGAGTTTCAGAGCTCGCGCTTGGCAACTATTCATATGCAAACTTTAGCAAAAATATATGAAAAACGAAATCAAACATACTAAAATCAGTTGGAAAAGAATATTGGTCTTTTTTATCATTGCGACTACAATATCTAATGTTTTCAGATTCGACATTTTCGAACTCAAACCAGAATTGGAAAAATCACCAACTTGGATTTTTGTGTTGACTGTTGTTTTTCTTGAAGGAATAGGAGTGTTTATTGGTGCGTTAATAGCCATTTATTTTTTGAGAAAGAACAGGAAAACGGAAATAACGCTATTCGGTACATCAAAATCAAAAAGTCTCATAATGATAGTTATTCCAATCATAATTTTAACAATAATTGGAGTGAAAAATGACTTTGAAATGGACTCGCATCTTTATGGATTTATTGCTGTAATTGGAACTTTACTCTATTGCATAATGGAGGAATATGGATGGAGAGGCTATTTACAAGAGGAATTAAAAACACTTAAAACTTGGCAAAAATATTTAGTAATTGGATTTATATGGTACTTATGGCATTTGACATTCTTGACCAAAGCATCAATTGGAGATAACCTTTTCTTTTTAGCAATGATGATTCTTGGGAGTTGGGGAATTGGACAAGTAGTTGAATCGACAAAGTCAATAATTGCTGGCGCTTGTTTTCATCTGATTATCCAAATTATGATGTTTAATGCTTTAATCAAAAACGGAATTGATGGAATTGAAAAACTGATAATTTTAGGTGTTTCAGTCGTTATATGGTTTGTGATTATCAAAAAATGGGAAAAAGAAAATGCTATTGCTAACAAAGTATAAAAATAATAGCCGAAATAGTAGTAAAAATGGACATTGTAACTCGCATAAAGCTTAGTAGTAAACTGAAAAATTCGACTTCCGAAATTGGCTACTATTCTTATACTAAACGTTAGGCGCAATGTAACAAAACTACTAACTCTTCGTCTTCCATTAACAAACCAATCAGAAAACCCAAATGCAAGAAAGTTTAACGGAACGAAAAAAAACTTGGAATACAATCTTTATTTTCCTAGCAATAGTTACAGTTATTAGTTCTCTATTCTATTATGCCATAGTTAATTTATATCCTTCACGAATATATATTGGAGGTTTAATGTGGTGTCCGGCAATAGCCACGATAATAACATTAAAAATAAAAGGACGCTCTATTTCTTCTCTAAATTGGAATTGGGGAAATTGGAAATATATTCGATTGTCTTATTTCATTCCCGCTATATATGGCTTAATAACTTATATATTAATCTGGATTTTCGGATTTGGAGGTTTAGCTAATAAAGAAATGATTTCTGATTGGGCTAAAGAGCTTGGATTAGTTGGAATAGGAACTCTAAATACAACATCTTCAATAATTATAGCTGTAATATTATTAGGAACGGTTGAAGTGATAAGAGCATCAGCAACGACTTTAGGAGAAGAAATTGGGTGGAGAGGGTTCTTTATCTATGAATTAAAAAAGGTTCTTTCTTTTACTGGTGTTTCGGTTTTTAGTGGACTAATTTGGGCATCCTGGCATTGGCCATTAATTGTATATTATGGCGAAAATGTAATCTTGGAATTGACGACATTTTATGTTGTTATTGTGTCGATGTCATTTATTATGACTTACTACACTTTTAAATCTAAAAGTCTATGGCCAGCAGTAATTTTTCACGCAGTAAGCAATGTGTATATTCAAAAAATATTACCTGAATTAACAATTAAAAATGAAGGAACAGAACATTGGCTTGGCGAAAACGGAATTATGTTTGCACTTGTGACTTGTGTTTTTGGAATCTACTTTTGGAGAAAAGCAATTAAAGAAAAATTGTAAATAAAAAATTCGGCTCGTGTTAAATCTGAAAAGTTAGCGTTTATTGATACGTTACATACACAAGACCGTTGTACGCAATTAGAACAAACATCAATCAAATCAAGCAACCAAATATGAAACTAAATTCTTTATTAATTCTAATTTTATTGACACTTTTTTCTTGCCAAAATAAAACTGGAAAATATGTTTGCGAACCTTGTGATTTACCTTGTGACGAATTGACTTTCAATGAATCTGGAATTTGCCCACATTGTAAAATGGACCTTATTAAAAAAAGTGCTCTAATTCCTGAAAAAGAACTAATCCTAAATGAAATAAACATTCAAAACGGAAGTGGAAAATTCTTAATTGAAGGTAGTTTCAAAGAAGAAAAAACAATTGTTATTCATTATTATAAGCCCCAAGATTTAAAACCTGAATCACCTGTTATAATTGTATTACCTGGAGCTGGACGAAATGGAGACGATTACAGAGATGCTTGGATTGAGAAATCGAAAAAATACAATGTACTTGTGTTATCGCCTGAATATTCAGAAAAAAATTACCCTGAATTTTGGAATTACAATTTAGCAGGCATGTACAAAGACGTAAAAATCAATAAAGAAAGAACTGCATTATTAAGTTTTAAAGTTAGCAGTAATCCTGAAGAATGGATATTTAATGACTTTGATAGAGTTTTTGACTCTGTTAAACAAAGTCTTAATTTAAAAACAAACACTTACGATATGTTTGGGCATTCTGCTGGTGGTCAAGTACTACATAGATTTTCAATTTTTAATCCAAATAATAAAGCGAATAGAATCTTAACAGCTAATTCTGGTTGGTACACTTTACCTACAGATTCTGATAAATTTCCTTATGGTTTAGAAGGCACAATTCAATCAGCAGAAAAAATTGAATATAGTTCTAACTTAATTCTTTTTTTAGGTGAGAAAGATGATGAGAATGAAAAAAGAGGAAGTCTAAGACGTTCAACTGAAGCCGACAAACAAGGTTTAGGCAGACTATCTAGAGGAGTTTATTTTTACTATACTTCTAAGGATATCGCATCTAAATTTAATAAAGAATTCAATTGGAAATTAGAAATAATACCAAATATTGGACACGATTTTAGAGAAATGAGTAAGGCTGCTGCAGATTATTTATATAGATTAGAAAAATAACTGCGTACAACAAGTTGTATAATCAATTGCTTGATTATCATCTACTTGGAAATTCCTTTGGAATTTTCTCTGGTTCGTTTTTGTTTACTAACTTAGTCTTAGCCAACGCAACTAACCATTTACGAACACGTTGTAAAACATATAAGAAACTAGTAACAGAAAAATTCAATTTTGCGAAAATTCAATTTTAAAAAAACAAAGTACGGATTCGAATTGCTAATGGATTTACACAAATTTGAGGGTAATCCAAATGTCTTCTTTGATCCTGCTCCACAGACTACCGATTTTTTTGAGATTATGATTTTTGAAAAAGCAAAAGGAAGCATTGAATTAAACGGGCAATTGTTGGACATTAAAGAGAATAGCTTTTTTTTCATTTCCCCCTTCCAAAAAAAAAGCTGTATGATTGACCTATCTGGTCTTAAAGGTTTTCACCTTGTATTTCAAAGTGATTTTTTATCTGACTTTTTTGGCGACAAATTGTTCACGTACCGGCTACAATACTTTTATAATTCTCAACACCCACAATTCTTGCAACTGAAAAACGATGATTACACTATTATACGATTGGCTTTGAACGAAATTATCGCCGAAATAAAAAATTATCAAAATGATAGCCCTCACATATTACGTTCACTGCTGTATTTCTCTTTGTCAAAGCTCAACCGACTGTATTCAAAATGCTACAATATTTCACCAAACACACAATCGAATTCAATAATTTATAAATTTAAAGAACTACTCGAACTAAATATTCGTAGCTCGCATACAGTAGAAGAATATTGCAACTTATTAAATGTAACCCGCCATCAGCTTAATGCTATGGTCAAAGACCATACTAGATATACAGCAAAGGAAATTATCAGCAATAGGCTACTACTTGAGATAAAAACTGAACTACGCTATTCCGATAAAACAATATCGGAAATATCCCATGACTTAAATTTTAGTGAGCCAAATAACTTGACAAGATTTTTTATAAAAATGGAAGATATCAATCCTTCCGTTTATAGGAAAAATTACCAAAATGATAGTAATTAATATTAAAGTGATACGGTAATAAGGCTATTAAATCGGATTTTTGTTCAAAACAAAAATTAAAAATCATGACAAAAATAATTTGTTCAATCATTGCTTTGTTGAGTTTCCAACTGGCTATTGCTCAAGGCTCTGAAATAAAAGTCGAAATGGTCGCTTCGAATTGGAATGTTTCACAAGAAACTACATTTGAAAAATTTGATAATAGGGAAACCCTAGTTCTAAATAGTGGAAGGGTCACCGTTAAAAATCAAAAAATCATAAACGGTACCATTGAAGTGGATGTATATGCCAACTCAATCAGAAGTTTTGCGGGCATAACTTTTAGAAAGCAAAATAACAATATGGAAGAGGTATATATGCGAATGCATAAATCGAACCAAGTAGATGCTGTTCAGTACACCCCCATTTTTAATAATGAGTCGAATTGGCAATTATTCAGAGAAAACCAAGCAAGAGTTTCATTTAAAAAAACAGGTTGGAATAGCTTACGAATCGAGGTAAACAACCAAAGTGCCGAGGTTTTTGTAAACGACGAAAAAGTTATGACAATAGACAAACTAATAACAGAGCAAAATACTGGAGAAATTGGGCTTTTTGCTTTGTTCTCAAATAGGTTTTCAAACTTTAGATTTACGGCCAAAGATGCTGTAGAAAGAGCCAAAAAAGACAGCAGTGTTTCTGTTGATCCTGCAATTATTACGAAATGGGAAATCACGAAATCAAAATCCTACAAAGCAGAAGAGATATATTTTGAAAACTTTTTAAAGGAAGAATACATTACGGTTGAAACTGAAGCCTCAGGACTTTTACCTATTTCTAAATACATAAAAAAGTCTTCTTCTGGTAACTTTGAACAGAATGAAGAAGACTATATCGTCGCATCCACAACGGTACAAGCGGACAGAGACGAAACAAAACTTTTTTCATTTGATTATAGTGACAGAATAATTGTCTATTTAAACGGCAAAGCAGTTTTTAAAGGCAATAATGCCTTTAGAACCAAAGGAGTTCAATACATGGGGCATATTAACATCAATACCAATAAATTATACCTACCTCTTGAAAAAGGAGCAAACAAAATTCACTGTGTTGTTATGGATAAGGCAAACGGTTGGGGTTTAATTGCAAAATTAGAATAAAAATACGCTTTATAACAAAACCTATAAACAATACGGACTTCTCTCCTATTCTTAGAGTTTGTGTCTTTTTATGATGTCCGCAAAATCTTTAGGATTTTGCTTTAGACAGGAAAAGAAAAAACAAAACAAAAAGATTTTGCTAGGTACATGACAGAAAGCAAACACTAGTTTGCGCCCGTACTCTTCATAGCTCTAGCGTTGCCACCAATTTAAAAATTAAAAACATTTGGACATGTGAACTAATATTTAGATATTTGTCTAAATAACTAAATAAATGAATTCACTATTTAAAGCTCTTAATGATGAAACTCGTAGACAAATTGTCGAATTATTAAAAGAGAAAGATATGAATGCAGGAGAAATTGCAGAACAATTCAATATATCCAAACCAAGTATTTCGCATCATCTTGACATTTTAAAAAGAGCAGATTTAATAACAAGCGAGAAAAAAGGACAATTTGTAGAATATTCATTAAACACTAGCATATTAGAAGATTTAATAAACTGGATAATAGCACTAAAAAAATAAATTATGAACCTAAAAAAAGAATTACCACTAATTACAATCGTATTATTACCCTTTATCTATTTAGCATACATTTGGAATCAATTACCCGAAAAAGTTCCTATGCATTGGAACATTAAAGGAGAAATAGACAGATATGGAGAAAAAATGGAATTAATAATAATCCCGATTTTATTACCTCTACTTGTTTATATTATCTTTCTAGTTGTTCCGAAAATTGACCCAAAAAATAAACTGAATAAAATGGGAAACAAACTTCAAACCATAAAGGTTTTATTAACCACTTTTATGTCAATACTAGCCTTGTTTATAATTTATGCAGCTAAAAATCAATCTTTCGCTAATCCGAATTATATTATATTATTAATTGGAGT
Organism: Polaribacter sp.; assembly: GCA_051278125.1. GTDB lineage: Bacteria > Bacteroidota > Bacteroidia > Flavobacteriales > Flavobacteriaceae > Polaribacter. Next base: position 11,164 of record JBNMNV010000085.1, read on the forward strand.
TTTATACATAATACTTGGTAATTATTTTAAAACAATAAAAGCAAATTATTTTATCGGAATTAGAACGCCTTGGACTCTGGAAAATGAAACAGTTTGGAAAAAAACTCATAAATTAGGCGGTAAATTATGGTTTGTAGGTGGGATTATTGTTGTGCTTACAAGTTTGATTTTAGATAAAGAACCGAATGTTACCGTATTTTTAATAATTACTGGAATAATTACAATAATACCAATAGTGTATTCATACATTCTATTTAAAAACGAAATAAAAACGGCATAGAGCACCATATATAATTTATTGCTAGTTCTAGCCTACTTACGAAAATCCTTGCAGATTTTCTATTTGGTTTGTATCTGCTAAATTAATTGCTTAAACACGCAACAAAACATATACAACAACGCTGTATGCCATTTAAAAAACCCAAACTAACTTGAAAAGAATAACAGTAAAAAAGGGACAAATTTTACAAAGGGCAGGCGACTTGAATACGAAGTTCTTTCAAGTGGAGTCAGGTTTGTTACGTAGTTATTCCATTGACAAAAAAGGAAAAGAACATATCTATCAATTCGCTCCCGAAAATTGGGTAATTGCTGATGCTACTCCAAATGATGAACCTTGTGATTTGTTTATTGACTGTTTGGAGGATTCTATCATAATCCAAATAGAAAAAGATTTTGATACTTTGTCAAATGACCCTCTTAA